>JAHITJ010000153.1 GCA_018817795.1 Myxococcota bacterium
CCCGGTAGGCCGAGAAGGAGCCCTTCCTGCGCGACACCAACTGCACCGCGAGAACGGGCCCGTACGCAAAGAACTTCTTGTGCAGCGTCCTCTTCTCCACAAGGATGCGCACCGTGTCACCCTTCTCGAACTCGCGCGGCTCGATCTCGTCGCGGAACAGGGCCTCCACGAGCGCAGCCAGCTGGGCGTTCTCCCCGACGGCCTCAAGTGCGGCCTTCAGGTTCGTCTGGATGCGAACGCCGACGGCCCACGGAGCGGACATCACCGGCGCGGTGATCTTCTGGACGGTGAAGCCCTTCGCGGTGCGCTGCGCCTGCAGTTTCATCCGCGAACTGAAGTGGTACTCGAAGGTGAAGACCCGGGTGCCGTCGTCGCTCATTTGAAGGGTGAACAACTGCCCCGGCTGGGCGCGCGCGAAGTTGAAGACGTTCTTGCTCTCGAACGCCGAGATCAGGCGCCGGGCCTCGGCCATGTCGACCCCGTTGCGCACCAGGCTCTGGGTGAACTTCTCCTTCTTCTGGACGCGGCCCGAGACCATGCGCGCGGCCAGCTGGTCACGCACCATCAGGTCCTCCTGCGTCTCACCGGTGATCTCGGCGGGCACCTGCAGGTTCAACGCGGCCCTTCCCGGCGTTTTCTCCTCGTCGGACGCCGCCCGCGATCCGACGGTCTCGGCGCGCGTGTTCTGCTCCACGGTCTGATCGATCTTTTTCTGGACACTGGAGCAGGAGGCAGGCGACAGCACGAACACGTAGAGATACAGCATGCCCAGCAGACCCGAGCCGATCAGGAACCGGCGGGCGGTCTTCTTCCACGGGGGCTCGGTCGGGGGCAGGAGGGTTCGGTGTCGGTGTCGCATCCTGTGCGCATGTTAGTGGATTCCGTCGATTTCGCAAGTTTTCCCTGCACCCGCGGCCGCCTGCACCCGGTCGCGGAACTTGACTTTCGTCCAACTTCAAGTACACCAATACAAGCCCGCAGCATGGCGGGGAGTGAGAGTATGAACCAAATCAAAGTGACGACCAGACTTGCGCTTTGGGGATGGCTGCTGACGTTCCTGTTTTCCTGCAACTCATTGCTGGACTGGGATGACACCCGTCCCTGCGGCAACGGCATCACCTCCTCCACCGAGGAGTGCGACGACGGCAACACCTCCGACGGCGACGGGTGTTCTTCGACCTGCCTGGTCGAATACACCCCGTCGAAGAAGGTCGACCTCCTGTTCGTCGTCGACTTCTCCCTGTCCATGGACAGCTTCCGCGGCGATTTCTACGGACGATTCCCTGAGCTGCTCTCCTGGCTGAGCATCGTCAAGGGCGGCCTGCCCGATCTGCACATCGGGATCACCTCCATGGATGTCGGGGCGTCGGGAAATAACCTGGTGGGCTGCATCGGCGAGGGCGACGACGGCAAGCTCCTGAAGGTCGACACCCCGAACCTGCTGAACCAGAACTACATCGTCGACCTGGCCCCCGTGGGCTGCCAGATCGCCCAGGCCCAGCGCCCTGGCGAGGAGTTGAAGTGCACCGGACACAGTTGCTCCGAGGCCAACTGCCGCGCGCCGATCATGACCGGGCTGGAGCCGGGGGAACTGTCCCTGGTCCTGGATGAGCAGGGTTGTCCCCGGTGCCGCAACTACGTCACCGACTCCATGACCGAGATCTTCGGCAGACTGCTGATGGGTCCCGACACCGCCTGCGGCTGGGAGCAGCCCCTGGAGGCGATGATGCGGGCGCTCACCACTGACCACCCGGAGAACTTCAACTTCCGCAGACCCGACGCCCATCTGATCATCGTGTTCATGACCGACGAGGATGACTGCACGCCCACCACGCCCGACCTCTTCAACCCCGCGGCCGAGGAGCTCGGTGGCTACGGGCCGTTCCGGTGCTGGCAATGGGGCCTTCGCTGCAACGAGTCTTGGGAGCTGGATCCGCTTCAGAACCTTGAAAACTACACCGGGTGCCGACCACTGACCGAGAGTGAAGGCGGAAAGCTCCGCGACGTGAACCGCTATGTGAACGAGCTCACCGGGTTGGTGAACTCCGACGACTACCGGATGTTCGTGCAGGCGGTGGCGTTGACGGGTCCGCACCAGACGGACCTGACCATCGTCTACGAACCGACGTTCTCCCTCTGGGAACCCCAGCCGGTCTCCGACCCCGAACGCCGTCCCGTCATGTCCAACCTGCGCCTGTACGACTTCGCCTGGCGCATGAGCCATCTCCCCGATGACATGCAGTGGTGCTTCTTCAACCTGCTCTCGGAGGACTGGGAGCTGCCGCTGGGCCTGTTGGGTCAGCGACTGCGCGACGTGATGGAACGAAGCATGGAACAGAAGTAACAGGACCCCCCTGAAAAGATGATTCGCTTTTGACGCAAGTGACCGAGGGGTGCTAACGCGTGGCTGCGAAGGCGATGCCGCCGGCGACCGCGAGCAGGAACAGGATCAGCAGGGTGATCTTGACCCAGGAGTACGGCCGCTCGCCGGCGACCTTGCCCGTGGAGCCGTTGACGAGGAAGCGGTAGGCCTTCTCGTTGTAGCGGTAGGCTGAAATCCAGAGCGGCAGCAGGATGTGCTTGAACGTGATGTCGTGGTACTCGGTCTCGACCCAGTGCACGCGCTGGTGGTCGCCTCCGATGTCCCGGCGGATGGACTTGTCGACGGCGCGGTCGATGACCTGCTGGGCTGTGGAGAAGCCGTCCTTGAGGCCGATCTGGTAGGACTCCGCGCGATAGCCGCTGAGGTAGGCGTCGGCGTAGGGCGAGAGGTTCTCGAGATTCCAGGGGGGCACCTGATCCGACAGGCGCTTCGGGATCGACTCCGAGGCAAGCACCAGAATGTCGTCAAAAGCGTCGTTGACGGTGCCGGAGGCAGGATACCAGCGGGTGCGCTTCACGCGGTTCCCGTTGGAGTCCTTCTCGTAATAGTCCTCGCCGCGCTCGCCGCGATAATGCGCGACGGTGTTGCAGTCGTAGGTCCAGTGCGGCAGGTACATGCCGTTGAGTTGGTCGGCATGGCGCACCACGCGCTTGAGGTTGTTGGGCGCGAACCACAGACCATGCAGCCACTTCTGCCAGAACTCGATCGCGTTGTCCCTGGTCACCTTGAAGGCCAGCAGCGCCTTGGGCCGGATGCGGCGCTCGGTCTTGGCCTGGTTGACGACCTGGGTGCCGCAGAACGGACACGCCGATGCGGTGATGTTGGGATCCATCGAGAAGTGCGCGCCGCAGGCGTTGCAGGCGATCTCGGCGACCTCCTGGGTCTCGGCCGACGACTCGCCCTGCTCCAGGGCGGCGAAGAAGTCCAGCTCCTTGACGGCCTGGACCTGCTCCTTCTCGGAATGGGCGATGCGCGCTTCATGTCCGCAGTAGGGACACTTCGCCCCCTGTGTTGCCGCGTTGTACTCGAGCTGGGCTCCGCAGGAAGGGCAGGGAAATTGCTTCTGGTCCATGACGTGTAATGCCTCCTATCCAGACCTGAAAAAATAGCAGAATCCGCTTGAAAAGAACAGCTCGCAGAGGAGGTGCCCGAGTTTTTCGCGCCCCCATCCAAAAGGGTTCGCAGCCCGGAAATCCTGGAATTTCCTTATACCAAGAGTCTTTCCGCTGTCAGCTTGCCTTTTGAATGCAACAACTTATAATGCTGGCGTCCTGGCGCCGGGAACTGGGTCGGCGCCCCTTCTGAAGGCCTCACCCACCTAAAGGGTAGGCCGTCTCAGCTGGCTTTCAACCCCACTCAAAAGGAGTTTCGAATAATGTCCCCATGGAAAAACACATATTTCTTCGCCAAAGGCCGCAAGTTTCCTGAATTCGAAGGCAAGTCCAAGGATGAACTGAAAAGCCTTCTCGGAGGCAAGGGCTACGGCCTGTACCTGATGACCTGCGAACTGGACCTGAACTGTCCGGTCGTGCTGAACCTGCCCACCTTCCATGCGAACAGGCTCGAGGATGGCCGCATTCCGGCCGGTCTCGTGAAGGAAATCCACGAGGGCCTGCGTGAGATGGAGAAGACCTCCGGCAAGAAGTTCGGCGATCCTGCCAACCCGCTGCTGGTGTCGGCCCGCTCCGGCGCCAAGTTCTCCATGCCGGGCATGATGGACACGATCCTGAACATCGGCCTCAACGACGCGATCATCGAGAAGTTGGCCGTGGGCGACGCCGCCCGCTTCTGGCTCGACTCCTACCGCCGCCTGCTGCAGATGTACGGCGACGTCGTCCTTCAGATCGAGGACGAGCACGGGGAGGATCCCTTCGAGGAGACGCTGGATCACTTCAAGAAGGAAAAGAAGGCCAGCAACGACCTCGAGCTCGGACCCGAGGAGCTGCGTGAGTTGATCGCCCGCTACAAGGCCGTGTACGACAAGTACGGCCACGCCTTCCCGCAGGATCCCGAGGAGCAGGTCGTGCGCTCGGCCGAGGCCGTGTTCCGCTCCTGGGGCAACGAGCGCGCCGTGTTCACGCGCCGCCTCGAGGGCATCTCCGACGACCTGGGCACCGCCGTCAACATCCAGCAGATGGTGTTCGGCAACAAGAACCCGCGCTGCGGCACGGGCGTGTTCTTCACCCGCGACAAGTCCACGGGCATCAAGCACGCCGACCACCTCGAAGGCACCGTGCTGTTCCAGGCCCAGGGCGAGGACGTCGTCGCCGGCATCCGCAACTCCCTCCCGCTGGAGGCGCTGCGCGATCACGAGGACGCCGCCTTCCACCCGATCTACGACGAGATGAAGAGCACCGCCGACCGGCTGGAAAAAGTGCTCAAGAACATGCAGGACACCGAGTTCACCATCGAGGAGGTCAACGGCAAGCCGATCCTGTTCTGGCTGCAGATCCGCGACGGCAAGCGCTCGGCCACGGCCGAGTCCGTCATCGCCGCGGCGCTGCACGAGGAGGGCATCGTCACGAAGGAACAGGCCGTGCTGATGGTCAACCCCGAGCGCTTCGAGGAACTGCTGTTCCCGCAGATCGAGGACAAGGCCCGCAAGGCCGCCACGCTGATCACGAAGGGCTCGGCCGCCTCCCCGGGCGCCGCCGCAGGTCATGTCGTGTTCACGCAGGATGACGCCCTGGAGCTGGCCGCCAAGGGCGAGCCGGTGATCCTGGTGACCGTGATGACCTCCCAGGAGGACGTCAAGGGCATGAAGGCCTCCCGCGGCATCCTCACCTCCACGGGCACCAAGGTCTCCCACGCGGCGATCATGGCCACGGCCTGGGGCATCCCGGCCGTCGTCGGTGCCTCCGAGATCGCCATCGACAAGGCCAAGGGACTGTTTACCGCCAACGGTCACACGATCAAGCGCGGCGACTTCATCACCATCACCGGCACCACAGGTGAGGTCTTCCTCGGCACGGTCCCGACCACGGTCCCCAAGGACCTCCACCCGTCGGCGCAGAAGATCCTCGACTGGGCCGGCCAGATCAAGGCCATGGACGTGCGCGCCAACGCCGAGGCCGCAGAGTCGCAGCCCGCCTACGACAAGGGCGCCCGCGGCATCGGCCTGTTCCGCACCGAGCACATGTTCCTCGGGGACCGCCTGCCCTTCATCCAGGAAGTGCTCTTCGGCAAGGATCCCGCCAAGGCCGAGGCCGCCCTGCAGAAGATCTTCGAGTTCTCCAAGAAGGACTTCAAGCACAGCCTCGAGGTCATGGACGGCCATGGTGTGACGATCCGGCTGCTTGACGCCCCGCTGCACGAGTTCTTCCCGCATGACACCGACATGCACCAGGAGGAGAATCCGATGCTCGGGCACCGCTCGGTGCGTATGGCCCTGACCAACCCCGAGATCCCGCGCACCCAGATCCGCGCGGTCCTTGAAGCCGCCCTGGAACTGAAGCTGGCCGGCAAGAATCCGAAGCCCGAGATCGAGATTCCGCTGGTGATCATCCCACGCGAGGCCACCGAACTGCTGAAGGTGGCGACCTCGGTGGCGCAGGAAATCCACGCCGAAAAGGGCGTCTGGGTGGACTACGCGTTCGGCATCATGGTGGAGACTCCCGCCGCCGCCCTGCAGGGCAAGGCCATGGTGGAGGCGCTGCGCACCCAGCTCTCCGGCGTGCCCGCCGAGGCGCATCCGAAGTACGGCTTCGCCTCCTTCGGCACCAACGACCTGACCCAGACCACGCTGGCGATCTCCCGCGACGACGCGGACCGCTTCCTGCCGTTCTACGTCGAGGAGCGGTTCTTCGAGCGCCATCCGTTCATCTCGATGCACCCGTCCGTCGAGCGTCTCGTGCGCCTGTTCGTGGACGAGGCCCGCGCCGTCGACCCGCACTTCGAGATCTTCATCTGCGGCGAGCACGGCGGCGACCCGTACACCATCGAGCGCCTGCACCTGTGCGGCCTGTCCGGCATCTCCATGAGCCCGGGCAAGGTCTACCGCTCGATCCTCAAGGCCGCCCAGTCCAACGTGAAGTTCCCCCGCAAGTAATCCAGGCTCAGCCCTTTTTCAGATCCGACAATTTCATGAGCACTTCCTGCGCGTGGCCAACGGCCTTGACCGCGGTCCATGCAGCCGCGATCCTGAGGTCAGGGCCTATCAGGAAAGTGGTGCGAAGCGCACCTTCGGAAGAGATGCCGAAGCGCTTCTTCACACCCCATGCACCATACGCGGCGTGCACCGCGTGGTCGGTGTCCGAGAGCAGGCGCACGGCCAGGCCGTATCGTTGCGCGAAGCCGCAGTGGATCTTCCCAGAGTCTCGCGAGACACCGAACACCTCCGCGCCGGCCTCGGAGAATCTCGGGAGCAGGGCGGTGAACTCCTGGCCCTCGAGGGTGCAGCCGGGGGTGTTGTCCTTGGGATAGAAGTACAGCACGGTCCACTTCCCCTTCCAGTCGGAAAGGGAGACGGGCCGCCCGTCCTGATCCGGGAGCGTGAAGTCGGGGGCGGGGGTTCCTGGTTTCATGGCATGTCCTCCTCGACCGGAGTGTAGGCCGTCGCGGCAGGAAAGCAACAGTTGCGTAGTCGGGCCTGCCCGGTTCCACAACCGGAACCAGGCCGCTTGACGCCACGTTCGCTCCCCCCTACACTGGTCGGCGAAGAACGGACCGGCCCACCTCATGTTCCCTGAACCGAGTTTCCCATGCCCGAGAAAACCGTGAACAAGAACATCCTGCTGATCCTGGTGATGGTCACCTCCTTTTTCACCCCCTTCATCGGGGCGGCGGTGAACCTGGCCCTGCCCGGGATCGCCGGGGAGTTCGGCCTCAACGCCGTGGCGATGAGCTGGATCGCGATGTCCTACCTGCTGTCTTCGGCCGTGTTCCTGGTGCCCCTGGGGAAGCTCGCCGACATCGTGGGCCGCAAGCGGATCTTCCTCTGGGGCAACCTGGTGCTGGCGGTCTCCTCCTCGCTGAGCGTCTTTGCGCCGTCGGCGGCGGTGCTGATCGCCTTCCGCATCGGACAGGGGCTGGGCAGTGCCATGGTCTTCTCCACTGGCATGGCACTGATCACCGAGGTGTTCCCTCCGCACGAGCGGGGCCGCGCCATCGGTTACTCCGTCACCGCCGTGTACTCCGGACTTGCCCTCTCGCCGGTGATCGGCGGAGTGCTCATCTCCTGGGCCGGCTGGCGCTCCCTGTTCGTCGTGCCCGCGGTCATCGGCGTGCTGGCCGCGATGGCCACCCATGCAGCGATCCCCGGCGAGTGGGCCGAGGCCCGAGGTGAAAAGTTCGATCTGAAGGGAACGCTCCTGTACATCCCTTCGATGTGCATGTTCATGTACGGCTTCGCACACCTGCCCGCCCCTGCTGCGTTCGCCCTGACCGCGTCGGGACTGGCCGGGCTGGTGCTGTTCATGCGCACCGAGCTGGCCACCACCTCCCCCGTCTTCGAGGTCCGCCTGTTCGCTACCAACCGGCTGTTCGCGCTGGCCAACTTTGCGGCGCTGATCAACTATGCCACCACCTTCGCGGTCACCTTCGTGCTGAGCCTGTACCTGCAGTACATCCAGGGCATGTCACCGCGGGAGGCGGGGATGATCCTCATCGCACAACCGCTGGTGATGGCCGTGGTCGCCTCGCGCTCGGGAAAGTGGTCGGACCGCATCGATCCCCGGCTGCTCGCCTCCGCGGGCATGGCCGTATCTGCGGTGGGCCTGCTGATGCTGACGTTGCTGCGCGACGACACGTCCACAGCATTCCTGCTGGTCACGCTGGGTGTCCTGGGCATGGGCTTCGGGCTGTTCTCCTCGCCCAACACCAACTCCATCATGGGCTCCGTCGAGAAGCGGCACCTCGGGCTGGCCTCCGGCACCGTGGGCACCATGCGCCTGACCGGCCAGATGCTGAGCATGGGACTGGCCACGCTGGTGCTCCACCTCTTCATCGGTGATTCTCCCGTTCATGCGGGTAACCATGGCGCCTTCATCCGCGCGGCCGACACCATCTTCATCGTGTTCGCCGGGCTCTCTGGACTGGGGGTCTGGGCCTCCTGGAGCCGTGGCCGCCGCCCCACCGGACCGGCCTGATTCTCCATCGTCAAGGTGCGCCTCTGGCTCGCACACATCTAATTTGTTCCACAGTTTCTGTTCGTCGCCGGGCTGGCTTGGACCGTCCGTCGAATTCAACATGACAGAATCTGTCACCTGAGTCTCACGAGCGTCCGCCGTCCGGCACATCTCCGATCAGCCCTGGTTGTTAAAAATGGAGGCGGGAAATACTGCCTTGGCCCGGTATTCCGTCTTTTCCGGAGTTGATTGATTCTCAGGAGGAGGTTTCAGGGGCGCAGGGGCCGTCGGCTACATCTTCGCGATGGCCTTGTCCAGCGAGGAGACGATGTGGACGTCGTCGCCCTTGGGCTCGCCGGTGAAGGACTTGCGGATCTTCTCCAGCTCGGCCTTGGTGGCGCCGTTCTCGACGAGCGAATCGATGGCGCCGTTGCGGCCCAGCCAATTCACGTTGGTGTCCTTGATCAGGTCGGTCAGCACGGCATTGAGCTCGGCCTGCTTGAACCAGGGAGCCTTCTTCTGCCACTCGGGGAACTTGTCCTTGTTCTTGCTGCGGAACATGCCCGGGATGGTCCAGAACGGGTTGTCCTTGGTGCGGGGCTTCTTCTTCAGGATCTTGAGGGTGAGCTTGTAGGCCTTCTCGGAGGCGTTTTCGTGGAACGGATAGGACCACCACATGTAGACGAGGCCCTTCGTGCAGGCGCTGCGGATCTTATCGTTGGCGTCGGCGGTGAACTTCGTGAAGGAGGGCATGAACTTCTCGTCACCGAGGTGACCGGCGTATTCGCAGGCGGCAGCGCGCACTTCCTCGTCGGCGTCCTTCTCCATCAGTTCGATGAGCTTCTCGGGTCCGCCCTTCATTTCGCGGTTCCAGGTGGAACTGAGGGCATAGACCGCGGAGCGGCGCACGACCGGGGACTCGTGGTTGGCAGCCCACAGCAGCATCTCGGCCACCTTGGGGTTCTTCGCGCCGTCATTGGACACGGTGCGGATGAGCGCGCGGAGGACGGAGGGGTGCTTCTCATTCTTGGCGGCCTCGACGATCATGTCCTGGCTGGAACCCTTGGTGCCGAGGAACGAGCTCATCAGGCCAGCGGCCTTGATGCGGACGGCCGGGGAGGCGTGGCCCAGGAGTTCCTTGCCCAGGGCGTCTCCGCCGCCGGTGAGGTCGGCGATCTTGCGGCCGCCGGACATGGCCTCGCGCAGCGCCTTCACGGCCGGGCAGTTGTAGTCGATCTCGTCGTTCTTGATCTCGCAGGAGGCGTGATCGAGCAGCAGCTTCTTGTAATCCTCGGCGGTCAGTTCCTTGTTCGGATCGGTCAGGTTCTTGGCGTCCTTGACCTTGTCGTCGACCTTGTCGGCGACCTTCATGGCGGCATCATCCACAGCCATGGAGGGATCCATCGCGCCCATGTCGCCGTCCATGCCGGCGGCCATCTCGGAGGGCTTGGTCTCTTCCTTCTTTCCATCCTTCTTGCCGCAGGCCAGCGGAAGGAGGAACACCATCATGATGAACAACGGAATTATTCGTGTCTTGATTTCGTACATGTTTAATATCCTTTCGAGTGGTTGAACCGAAAATCGAGATTGGAAATATACAGAGCCGGGACAGAAAGTCAAGACTCACGCAAGGCTCCACAAAATGTCTATAAACAAAAAAAATACAGATTCGGGCAATCCGTCTTGTCCGTCCAGGTGAAAGCATTTGACTTCGCGCGTTTCTTGAGGCCTTTTGGGGCCGCCCCCAGGGAGTCCATACATGCGCCTTTCTAAATCGTTCATAATATTTTGCATTATCACGACCGTCGGATGCGATGACCCATCAGGAAAGACCTCCGATCCGGACCCGATCTGCGGCAACGGAACGGTCGAGATCGGAGAGCTCTGCGATGGCGACTGCCCCACCGGATGTGACGACCTTGATCCCTGCACCGTCGACGTACTGTCGGGCACTCCGGAGACCTGCGATGCCGTGTGCAGTCACATCAAAAAGACCGCCGATGACTGCACCAGCCTCGACGGTTGCTGCCCCGCTGGATGCGAGGCCGCCGGAGATCTTGATTGTCCGGGCCTGCGTCCGGCCGTGGTGCTGGTGATCGCCAAGGAATACAGCGAAGACACGGAGATCCGTTCACGCATCGAGCGGTACCAGATGGATCATCCGAGTCATGAATTCCATGAAATCCTGTACGAAAAGAGCACCGAGCCGATCTCCTCCATGGAAGACCGCGGCGGCGAGATCAAGCACAACTGGGTCGAGGTGCGCAACACCGTCAGGGATCTGGCGGTCCGGTTTCCGCTGCTGGCCGGGGTATGGGTGATCGCCGACTCCCTGCCTTTGATCTGGCGAGAGGAGAGCCTGTTCGCGATCTCCCCGTCGCAGTACAAGGCCAGCATCTACCCGCTGGTGGCCACCGCCGGTGACTACTACGCATCTTTCGACGCTGACTTCGGCGGCTTCACGGAGGTTGAAGGGGTCACCCTCGGACGCTCCCGGGGCGACGGTTATCCGGCCGACCTCTGGGGAGCCGCGCTGGTTCCGGTGGCCGGCTGGGGCGACGAGAGGAACCAGCTTGCCGGCTTCTTCGACCGCAATCACGAAATGCTGACGACTCCCCCTGTTACCCGATCTCTGCTTTACGCAGACACGTTCGGCTTCACCTCGCGGTTGGGCCCGCGCATTGATGACACCGGCGTCTTCTCCTCGCAGGACACGATCTTCCTTGGACCCAACAGTTCGGAGGCCCTCGAAGGCTTCAGCAGTTACTACAACGTGATGGTGCACAAGCAGGGCGAGGACTTCGTGCCCGCAGGATCCGGCGGCTGCCTGATGGCCCAGGGTCAGGACCAGATCGACGAGCTCAACGGATGGGCCTCGACGACCTGGTTCCCCGACCAGGCGGAGTTCCGCAAGATCGGAGACGACCGCTGCTACTTCTTCAGCCTGTTGATCCGCGAACGGAGCCTTCCGACACAGACCATCCGTGACACGCTGGCCACGGCACTGCCTCCGCTGGCCTGTGCCGACGGAGCCTGCACGGTCCACGTCGCGGACACCTACTTCGCGGACTCGGCGGGCGTCATCGTCGACGGAAACTGGAACGCGTTTCCGGATCAGCAGGCTGCGTTCCATAACCTCTACTCCGAAGCCCTCGAGAGCGGCGAGATCCTGTACAGTTACATCAGCACGCACGGCGCACCGGAGATGCACCACTACGGCATCACCTCGCAGTTCGTGCACGACAGCCTGTTCTCTGCGCTGGTCTACGAACTGCAGGCATGCTCCACCGCCGATCTGGCGTCCTCGCCCTTCAACCTCGCCGGCACGTACCTGTTCTTCGGGGAGGCCCAGGCCGTCACCGGCTATGCCCAGCCCTCAGTCATCAACTGCACCGAAGGCGAGTGCTTCGACTATATGCACTTCCTCGATCTGACCCCCGGCGGCTATGTCATCGAGGCCCTGTTCGACCGCGACTACAGCATGCACCTCTATCTCGGCGACCCCCTGCTGATCCTGCCTTAGATGCGGTTCATTTCTGCAACTCGAAAAAAGATCCGCCGCACTTCGGACAGCGGGACTTGACCTTCGTCCACAGGTCGAACTCACCCTCGATCTGCGCGAGGAGTTCCGGCTCGACGGGCAGCGGCGTGGAACAGTTCCGGCAGACGACGGCCTTGCCGGCGGGCTGGGTTGAGGAAGACGGTGCCGAAGGGAAGGACACCTCGGGCATCGGGACGGGTGCCGGGGGCGCCGTCGGAATGGCCCCAGATGCCGGCACATGCCTGCGCGAGAACACCAGAGCCTTCCTCCGGTCGACGACCATCTGCAGGTGCAGCGGGCCGCGCTCGTCTGCGGTGAGAAACGGCAGGCTGACCTCGGTTTCCGGCTGGCCTGCCAGCTCGACGACGACCTTCTGCGCGGCCTCACGGATGCGCTTCATGGCGTTTTCGTCCCGCTTGAGGTCCAGACCGTGCTCCTTCTTGAACGTGGCCAGCAGCAGGGCCTCGATCCCTCCTGCATGAATCTCCCCATGGGACGACTCCACGTCCTCGTAGGCCTCCCGGATCTCCAGGTAGCCCTCCCCCCGGTTCGTCGACCCTTCATTCTCCGCGTCCACACCCGGGTCCTCCTCGTCGGGCTCGGAAACCAGCTCCATCAGCCGTCTGACAGCCTTGTGAATGCCGTTTTCCAGCTTGTTCGCATTCGATGTGGCCGATCCGAACATCACAAAGAACGCCAGGGTGGTGATCCAGAACCCGCCAACTATATGATGGCCGAAGGACCCGAACACATGCAACAGGAGTCCACCCACCGCCACGAAGAACGAGATCGTCTTGAGCAACCGGAACGGACTCAGGCACGTCAGTACGCTGCCGCCCCTGAGCGGCTCGTTGAACGTGTCGATCACCTGCGTCTCGTTCATCTTCTGTCCGGCCATGTGCGCCCTGAGAACAGCTCGGGTGCCCTGGCTGATCGGTTCTTCGGGAATGGCGTTGCACAATTTGATCGCGCGTTCGGGGTTGTTCGCCTTCACCAGTTTCTCGATCTGATTCATGAAGGCGTCGGTGTTGGACATTCGGAACTGCATCCACAGCCATCGCGGAAACACCAGCGCACAGGCAGTGATCATGCAAAGAGAAGGAATATCCTGCAGGAAATGAGCGGCTTCCATGTTCACCTCGCATCAAACAAAACACCCCGGCGGGTTTCCTGTCAAGATGCACGCCCGGCTCCGAGACGGCAGCTCCTTCCTTTTTTCTTGCATATTATGAGAATATGTTCATTATCACGCAACAGGAGGCGATCATGCCCAGACCCCCCGTGTGTCGTCACGTGCTCCAAGCCGATTTCATCGTCCGCTTTTCCCCCGAACCGGGGACCCAGGCCGATCCGGTGCTGTTGACGCTCGACGAACTCGAGGCCATCCGGCTCGCCGACGTGCTTGGCTATTACCAGGACCGGGCAGCCGAGCAGATGCAGGTGTCGCGCGCCACGTTCTCGCGGATCGTGGAGCGTGCCCACCGAAAGGTTGGTGAGGCGCTGCTGCAGAAGCGCACCCTGATTGTGATCGACTCCGCGCCCGTCACAACTTACGAAAATACCTGCGCCTGCGGCTGTCGACGCCGTCGACACATGGCCCGCGCGGGCGACATGGTCTGCCCGCTACACCCTGAGAAAAAGGAGAATGAAACATGATCATCTGCATCCCTGTGCTCGAAGACCTCGGCCTTGAAAGCCCCATCTCCGCTCACTTCGGCTCGGCCCCGGCGTTCATGCTGGCCGACACCAAGACACGGACGACCTCCCTGGTGACCAACAACAACGCCCATCACGTGCACGGCATGTGCCAGCCCCTGGCAGCACTCGACGGCCTGCAGTTCGAGGCGGTCGTCGTGGGCGGCATCGGCGCCGGCGCGCTGGGCAAACTGCAGGCTGCCGGTGTCAAGGTGTACCGCACCACGGGCGGCACCGTCTCCGACGTCATCGATGCCGTCGAGTCCGGCATCATGCAGGTGATGAGCCTGCAGGGCGCCTGCGGCGGTCACCACGGCTGTTCCCACTGAAACTTCCCCCGGCGGAAAACGCGCATTGCCGCCCACCCCTGGAAATGGTATGTTGCGACTCCTCATGTTTTTCCGGGCATCAGAAGCCCAAAGGAGTCTTTCATGCAAAAATATATGATCGCCGCAGGTATCTTTGCCCTGGCCGGAGTCCTGTTCCTGGCTGCCACCTTCACGACCGGATGGATCACAAATTCGGGAAAACGCGGCTCCATCAACGTTGGATTTCTCTCCGTGAAAGCCTGTTACAAGGACAAATGCGAGTCCGGCAAGATCCAGAAAAAAGAGGTCAAGACCGCCGGCATGGCCCTGACGACCACCGGCTGTCTGGCCGCCTTCGCCTCCTGTCTGGCCGGACTGGTCCTCTTCCTGAACAGGAGCCGCCTGAAGGGAAATGGCGCGATCCTGGGCACCAAGATCGCCTCCGCGATCATCAGCGTGCTGTTCGTGCTGGGCGCGGTGGGGCTGTACTTCGTCTACACGGAGGCGATGGGCCGGGGCTCCCGCAAGCCAGATCTCTCCTTTGGATATTCTTTTTACATGGCTGTTTTTGCCACGATCCTGGTCTATGTGGCCACGTTCCTGCCGCTGGCCGAGGAGCAGCTCAGCACCCCGGCGACGGCCCAGCTTCCCCCGACGGCACCCCCGGCCGAATAGCTTCCCGCACTCCGGGCACCGGTTCCAGCCCCTTCTCCAGGGAAAGATCCCTCGCAAATCGCGCCGCCCGCTCCGTTTCCAGAAACAGTTCGGGCTTTTTTCGGTTGGCTTTCATCAGCCGCTGCATGAAGGCGAACGAGACCGGGTCCAGATCATACTGGCGCTTGAGGTTCTCCAGGAGGAGGATCCACAGGCGGGCGGTCATGTCCGCATCGGCCAGCGCCCGGTGAAAGGTTCCCTCATTGGGAATGCAGCAGTGCTGCACGAGCGTGCCGAGGCGGTGATTGTGCGCATCGGTGATCACCCGGCGGGCACACTCCATGGTGCAGGCCCGTGGAGGGTCGTGCCATCGGCGGATGCGCCGCAGTTCGGCCTCCAGGAACAGTTCGTCAAAGCGAATGTTATGGGCCACTACTGGACTGTCCCCGAGGTAGTCGGAGAACCGGGCCATGACCTCCCCGCAGGGGGGCGCCCCGGAAAGCATCGCGTTGGTGATGCCCGTGAGCCCGGTGATGAACGACGACACAGGCATGCCCGGGTTCATCAGTTCCGAAAAGTGATCGGTGATGCGGCCGCCGATGATGCGCACGGCCCCGATCTCTATGGCGCGGTCCCCTCGGGCCGGGGACAGCCCGGTGGTCTCGAAATCGAGCACCACCACGTCGTGGGCAGGGAGCAGTTCGGTATCGGGATTCGGGCTCAAGGGAACATCCTGGCCGGTTCACGGCGACGATTCCATACCACGACCAGCCCCCAGGCGTCTACCGCACATTGAACCGCACGGATTTTCCGGGTACACTACCGCCATGTGGACCCAACTGATCTTCGCCGTCTCCCTGTTTGTTTCCACCAATCCTTCCCCCAGGGACGTTCAGGTCCAGGCCTCCAAGCAGGCCTGCGTCAAGGATCCCACGGCGGCCTGGATGCTCGCCACCGCGGGGGAGGACACCTCCGGCTGCCTGGCCCGCGTGCCCGCCAAACTGAAGTTCTTCACAAAGGTAATCGAGGCCGAGCAATTGCGCAGGGACGGAAAGCTCGCCGAGGCCGCCGTCCTGCTGTCGAAGTCCTTCTCCGCCAAAGACGCAGCGCCGGTGCGGCGGTTGATCCTCGCCGAAATCCTGTTGTTCCTGGGCAAGGTCGACGAGGCCATGGGGCATGTGGATCGCATCGTCGATGACTACGGGCGCGAATTCATCGGAAAGACCGACTGGGAACTGTGGGCGGCGGGATCGGCAGCCGTGCTCAAGAAGGACTGGGAGACAGCCGAGGACGCGTTCGGGAAGCTCGACGAGGGGCACCCGGCCTTCGTGCCGGGCCAGCTCGCCGGGGGTGAATACGACCGTGTCCGCGAATACTACACACGTTCGTTGCGACGGCTCCAGCGCGCCGTGGCCGCCGCTTCCTGGCATTCACCGGCGCTGGTGGCCGCAGCCAGGGCCCTGTTCGAAAATCCCTACGCAGAGACCTCCGGCGACGCGGTGGTCTACGCCCAGAATGCGATCGCTGCGGACAACCATGCCATCGCCGCCTGGCAACTGCTGGCCAAGGTCGCGATCTACGATCTGAAGTATGACGAGGCCACCCTGTACCTGGACAAGAGCGACACCATCTTCAAAGATCATCCCCTGACCCTGGCCTATCGCGCCTCGATCGCCCTGCTGCATGGCCGCGACGCCGTGTTCGCCGAGATCCTCGCCCGTGTCGTGAAGAACCACCCGCGGAACCTGGAGTTCTACATGGAGACGGGGCGCATCCTGAACCGTCACCACCGTTATCCGCTGGCCGTGGACCTGTTCCAGAAGGGCCTCAAGCTCGAGCCTGACAACGCCGCGCTTTCGGCCTGGCTGGGCATGTCGCTTCTGCGCGTGGGCAACGAGGGCGACGGCGTGTACCACCTTCGCCGCGCTGCGCAGGCTGACTCCGAGCACGTGATGGCCAACAACGTCACGTACCTGTACACCAACCTCGTGTTCCCGAACTATGTCAGCGTCCGCAAGGGTCCGTTCCTGTACCGGGCTCCCAAGGACGAGTGGCCGGTCCTCTCGGTGCTCGTGCCTCCCGTGATGGAGGCCGCCTACGAGCGTTACCGGAAGGCCTACGGCTACACGCCGCCCGAGCCGATCCATGTGGAACTGTATAAAAACCCCGCCGACTTCACGACGCTGATCGCCGGCCAGCCGGTGGACACGGGCATCCTCGGAGTCTGTTTCGGCCGGGTGATCGTGGCCCTGTCTCCCTCGGCCTCCCGGGCCAACTGGGCCATGGTGCTGTCCCACGAGCTGGCTCACACGTTCCATGTCGAGCAGACGCAGGGCCGCGTCCCGCGCTGGTTCACGGAAGGTCTGGCCGAACTGGAGACCGCACGCTACAACTACGTCTGGAAACGCGAGATGAGCCGCGATCTGTACATGGCGCTCTCCGAACGTTCCCTGCGCGGGATTGCCACGCTCAACGAGGCCTTTTCTCACGCCAAGAACGAACTGGAGATGGTCACCGCGTACATCCATGCGACCTGGGTGGTACGTTACATCTACCTGAACCACGGCTGGTCCGGCATCCGGAAGATGCTCGAACTGTACACCAGGGAGCTGCCGACGCCCGAGGTGATCGCCCAGGTCACAGGCTTCCCGGCAGCGGAGTTCGACCGGAGGTTCTTCGCGTACCTCTCGGCCATGTTCGCCCGCTTCAAGCCCCAGTTCCACCCGTCGTCGATCAAGTTCGCCGACCGGGAGCAACTTACGCGGGACCTGGCCGGCGGCACTGCCGACGCCTTTGGCCGCATGGCCCTGTCGCACCTTCTGGCCGGTGAGAAGGACGACTTCAAGCTGGTCATGGACAAGGCGCGAAGGCTCGACGCGAAGAACCGCTGGGTGATGTTCTCCGAAGCGCTCTATGCGCAGTCCGAGCGCAACACGCCGCGCGCGCTGGAGCTTCTCGAGGAGCTGGTGCGCACTGGAAACGACGGCTTCGAGATCCGCCAGTATCTGGCGTTCCTCTACCAGTTGCTCAACCGGCGGGACGACGAGATCCGCACGCTGGAGAAGGCCGCCGCATTCGACCCCGAAAACATCCAGGTGAGGATGCGCCTGGCCCTCCACTACAAGGACACGTCGCAGGAGGCCGGCTTCATCCGGATGCTGCGCGACGTCGCCCGCCGCAACGAGGGCGACTCGGGCGTGGTGCGCAAGCTGGTGGAGATGGGGGCCAAGAACCGTGACAACCGGCTGGCGGCCGAGTTCGGCCTCCAACTGCTGGACATCTCCCCCTTCCGGCAGGGAGAAGGTCCCCTGCAGGCGGCCACAGCCCTCTTCGCGCTCGGGCGCCCGGCCGACGCGCTGCCGCTTCTGCGCGTGCACCGCCTGGAGAACCCCGGGGACCGCCTGGGCCGCGTCCGCATGATGCTCGCCCGCGCGCTGGTCGCCGCTGGCCGCAGATCCGAGGCCAGACCGATCCTCAGCCAGCTCGTGGCGCTGTTTCCGGGCATGACCGAGGCCCGCGAGCTGCTGCAGAAGATCAAGTGAGCCCTTCTTCGACAACATTATTTTCTCCAGGGCATCCTTGACTTGACTTGTCCGGTCCGGGTTTGTACCAATGGGGACGTCGTCTGAATCCTTGATTCTACGCAACCAGGAGATGAGGTTCCTCATGGATTGGAGACTGGTCATTTTTCAGGTCGCAGGAGGTCTCGGGCTCTTCCTCATGGGCATGAAGATCATGAGCGAGAGCATGCAGAAGGCCGCCGGTGATCGCCTCAGGAAGATCTTGAAGATCCTGACGATCAACCGCTTCGTCGGGGTCTTCGTCGGCTTTGTCATCACCGCGATCATCCAGTCCAGCAGCGCCACATCCGTGATGACCATCGGCTTCGTCAACGCCACCCTGATGACCGTCGCGCAGGCCATCAGCGTCGAACTCGGGGCCGCGGTGGGCACGACCGTCACAGGCTGGATCGTGACCCTGGACATCGCAGCCTACTCCATGCCCATCATCGCCACGGGCGTGATGATCACCTTTTTTTCCAAGAACAGGAGCTGGCAGTACGCCGGTGAGGTCCTCTTCGGTTTCGGGATCCTGTTCCTCGGCATGGAGGCCATGAAGCACGGCTTCGCCCCGCTGAAGACGCAGGAGGCCTTCCTGGACCTCTTCCGCTCCATCGATGGACACACCTTCGCCTCGATCCTGCTCGGCGTGCTCGTGGGCACGTTCACCACCGGTGTCGTGCAGTCCAGCAGCGCCGTCGTTGGCATCGTCATCGCGCTGGCCTCCCAGGGGCTGATCAACTTCGAGGGTGCGCTGGCCATCGTCATGGGCTCCAACATCGGCACGACCATCACCGGTCTGATCGCCTGCATCGGCAGTTCAACCAACGCCAAGCGCGCGGCGTTGGCCCAGACCATCTTCAAGACCTTCGGCGTGGTCCTGATGCTCGTCGTCTTCTATCCGTTTGCTCATCTTGTCGATATGGTGACCCCCGCGAGCCCGGCGGACAACCTGACGGTCCACATCGCCATGGGACACACGATCTTCAATGTGATCAACCTGATCGTCTTCCTGCCGCTGATCTCGACGCTGGTGAAGACGGTGACCCTGGTCTTCCCGGAACGGTCCACGGATGAGGAATCCCTGCCGGAGCACTTCATCAACATCGACTACAACATGATCCACACTCCCTCCATGGCGATCCTGGAGTCCCAGAAGGAGCTGGCGGTCATGAGCGATGTCGTCGCCAAGAACCTGGAACTCCTGAGCCGGGCCCCGAGGAGCACGGCCGCGGAGATTCAGCAGCTCTGCGACCTGGTCATCAAGAACGAAGACCGCATCGACAAATACCAGTACTACATCACGCAGTTCCTTCTGGCGGTCTCCTCTCACTCCCTGACGCTGAAGGACGCCTCCACCGTCGGCAACTACATCGGCCTGGCCCACAACCTGGAGAAGGTCGGCGACTTTTCCGAGAGGATCACCCAGAGCTTCGACAAGTTGTCCAGAAAGCATCTGGGGTTCAGCCCGCAGGCCCTGGAAAACCTGCAGATCATCCTCGACGAAAATATCGCCTATTTCCACGAGTCGATGAACCAGTACAAGGGGGACCTGATGAACCCCGCCTACACCGAGAAGGCCCTGTCCAGGAGCATCCGCCTGAAAAAGATGATCAAGGACGCCAAGAGCGATCACTTCGACCGGCTGCGGGAAAAGGCCTGCGAGATGCCGGTGGCGATCTACTACATCGACATCCTGAACAACCTTGACTCGATGGTATCGGAGAACTTCAACATCGCCGAGATCGTGTCCGGCAAGAAATACTGATCAGGGGGATTCCCGGCGCGGTCCATCTTCGGAGAATTTCACACACACGGCGTTGCGGGCGAGATCCAGCGCCATCGCGCGCAGATCCATGCCCGCCTCGGCACGCTCCACCTCTTCCATGTGGGCATGGGTCTCCGGATGATCCGGCGCAAACAGCGTGCAGGAATCGGCGCAGGGGATGATCGAGGTCTCATAGGTTCCGATCTGCTGGGCCAGTTCGACGGTCTGGTACTTGTCGAAGCCCAGGAGGGGTCGGAGCACAGGGAGCGGGCTCGCCTGTTCGATGGCGATCAGGTTGTGCATCGTCTGGCTGGCCACCTGGCCGAGGCTCTCTCCGGTCACCAGGGCAAGCGCACGGTTGTCCTGTGCGATCAGGCCCGCGGTGCGCATCATCATGCGCCGGTACAGAACGGTGGCGAGCTTGTGCGGGCGGCACTCCCGCAGTATTTTCTGCACTTCGCCGTATGCCACCATGTGGAGCTTGTTCGGACCACCCCAGGGTCGCAGGACACGGCAGAGCGCCTCGACCTTCTGCTTGGCCTCCTCGCCGACCCACGGCGGGGAATAGAACGAGATCGCGTTCACGGTCGCCCCGCGCTTGAGCATCATCCACAGCGCCACCGGAGAATCGATGCCCCCCGAAAGCAGCACCTCCAGGCGACCCGAGATGCCCACCGGCAGGCCACCGGGTGCCGCATGCCGGTTCACGCAGACGAACGACAGATCCTGGCCGGCGTGGATCTCCACCAGCAGGTCAGGACGGGTCAGGTTCACCGGGATGTGGCAGGTTTCGTGGATCACGCCGCCGACGTCGCGTTCGAGATCGAGGGAGGTGTACGGCAGCCGCTTGTCGGTGCGCCGGGCCTTCACGCAGAACGAGGCCGGTTTCTGCGGCAGCGCCTGCACCAGCGCCAGCGCCGTGTCCGAGAGGGTCTGGAACTGCGGCTCCACGACCACCGCAGGAGAGATGCTCGTGAGACCGAAGATGCGGGAGAGCACTCCGATCACCGCTTCCTGCTGCCCGGGCTCGCAGGTCACCGTGTAGCGACCGTGAAACCGGTGGAGCCGCACGTCCGCATGTCCGTGCAGGGCCCTGCGGATGTTCTTCTCCAGCTGGTTCATGAACATGTGGCGGTTGCTGCCCTTGAGGAAGATCTCTCCGATGCGCAGGACGAGGTGGGTTTTCATTTGGCCGCTTTCGAGAGGTGGATTAGATGTGGCCGACGAAGTGGGTGCCGGAGGCGCCGCGGAGAGCCTCCTCGAGATGGTCAGGAGACGTGATCAGGGCGCGCTTGCCCCCGTCCTTGAGGAAGTTGAGCACGGCCTGGATCTTCGGACCCATGGAGCCCTCACCGAACTGGCCCTGCTTGTGGAACTCCTCGATCATGTCCATCGTGCAGGCGCCCAGCCCCATCTGGTTTTCCTTGCGGAAGTTGATGTAGACCTTTTCGACGTCGGTCAGGATGATCAGCAGCTCTGCGCCGATCTGGCGGGCCAGCAGCGCCGAGGACAGATCCTTGTCGATGACGGCCTCCACACCCTCGTACCGGGCGTGACCGTTCTCGTCGACCTTGCGGATCACCGGGATTCCACCACCGCCGACGGCCACGACGATATGCCCCTCGCGGGCGGCGTCACGGATCGTATGGCGCTGGATGACCTTCAAGGGAATCGGGGAGGCCACGCGACGGCGCCAGCCGCGGCCGGAGTCCTCGAACACGTTCCAGCCGAGCTCCTTCTCACGTCGTTTGGCCTCCTCCTCGGACAGGAAAGGCCCGATGGGTTTGGTGGGACGGGAAAAGGCGGGATCATTCTCGTCGACGACCACCTGCGTGATCTTGGTGACCACGTAGCGCTGCACGTTGCGGCGACGCAGCTCGTTGAGCAGCGACTGCTGCAGGATGTACCCGAGGCTTCCTTCGGTCATGGCCACGAGCACGTCCAGCGGCTGCGGGGGGATCTCCTTGGCTGCCAGTTCATTCTGGATCAGCAGGGCACCCACCTGAGGGCCGTTGCCGTGCGTGACGATGACGTTGTAATCACGCTCGATCAGCGTCATGAGCACGTTGGAGATGTTGCGGGCGCACAATTCGTGCTCCTCGATCGTGGCGGGCTCTCCATGACGCATGAAGGCATGACCGCCCAGGGCGATGACGACAATGGGTTTTTCCTTGGACATGGGTACCTCACAGGGATAGGGGGATACGGTACCGGTCCGCATGGACCGGATGCTTTATTCCTCAGGGGACTCTACGGTCTCGGGGGTGGCCGGAACCCGCACCTTCACGACGGGAGGCAACTGGCTCGGAAACCACTGCACAAGCGGCGTGGCGATGGTCTTTCCGGCACGCAGCAGGCTCTCCACCTGCCGGTACAGGTTGTCGCTGGTTTCCAGTTCGATCCGGATCCCGAAGGCCAGGGTATGGTTCTCGCGATCGACCACGAATGCGAACACGCGGAAGTGACGACTGGACAGGAAATCAGGTGCGAAGCGCTCCACACCGGTCACCAAAAGGTGCGTGGGCGTCCACACGGGGAGATGCAGCGCCTTGAAGGCCACCGCCAGCCGGCCCCCGATGGCGTCAAGTTCCCGAAAGAGGGTGGTGTCCCGCTCGGGAATCTCGACGTCCTTGAGTTTGCGCGTCTTCGCGGAATATGCATCGAAGGCGGCCTGGAAGAGCCTGTCGGAAAAGTCCCCGAAGTCGGATTCCAGGTTTCTCCAGCCAACCCGATGGGACTGGCCGGAGGGACCCAGGTGCGTCAGGATCGAACCCGTCAGCGCGCCCGAGACCGTCGACTGGTCGCGCTCGGGAAAGCCGCGCACGACCGGGGCGAACACGATCAGTTTCTGCCCGCGAGCGGGGGCCTTTTCCATGGGGGTGATCGCAGGCCGGCCACATGCGGCGACCAACAGCATCAGGGGGAGTAGGATCCGGATTCCCGTGCGCATGGTGACCGACTAGTGTCTCTCGATGATGCGGTGGCTGACTGTCCAGTCACGCAGATACCGGTTCAGGATCTTGACCATCCGGGTAATCGTCATCGAACCATAGACGTCGTTGGAGCCGGCATATTTGGGATCGCCGGACTTCAGGCGGATCTCCATGATATCCTTGAACGAGGTGTTCTCGGCCTCCTGCGTGCGACGGTCGGTGATGACGATGGAGTCCTTCAGGTAGCCGGCCGGGCCCTGCACAACGGTCATCTGGAAATCCAGGGGCACAGGCTCGCGGAAGTAGTAGCCGCGGATGACCAGGGTCACCTTCTGGACGGCCAGATGCAGCTCCAGCGCAAGGTGGTCCCAGCCTTCGGCCAGGAGTTCCTCGGAATCCATGGCCGGAAACAGGGGACGAATTTCTCCGGTGGGATGTCCGGTGTCGAACTCGAAAAAGAACTGGAAGTTGTTCTTCTGATAGAAACCAATCTGATGGATGCTCTCCAGGCCGGAAGCCTTCACGATGTCGGAGGCGGGCTGGAGCAGAGCCGAGAGCGGCAGATCCTGAATCGGGTTGCCATCCAGTTGGGTCGGGTGAATTGTTGACATGGATTCATTCTCCTTCGAAGGGAGGGGACTACGCCGAGCGCAGTTCTTTCACGTAACGGGTGACCATGGCGGCCACGCCTTCTACATCCAGCAGCGGATACTGATCAGAGAACCGCGCATAACGGGGATCGCCGCTCTTGGACCTGACCTGCATGAGGTCAAATATGGAGGTCGGCGGCATCTCGCCGTCATTCTTCTCGATGGTGAGCAGGTCCTGCTTGGTCTCATTCACCGCATTCCGGACCAGCGACGCGTGCACGATCAGCGCGTTGTCGTCGCGACCGAACCGTCCCTGCAGATCGAGGGAAGCCAGGTCCTTCTCCATGTTGAGCGTGATGGCGAGATGATCCCATCCGTCCATGTTATAGCGTTCGGCATCGAGTTCGGGCACGGGAAATTCGACCGGAATGGTCGGAATCTTGGCAAAGCGAAAGAAGGTGCGGGACTTGTCGCCGATCGAACAGCGCACCTGGAAGGCGCGGGATGTATTGACCACCAGGGCGTTGCCCCAGTTGGGAAGTTCGTGCAGGGGAACCTTCGCTTCACGGTCGGTATAGCTCCCATCACCAGGACTGCGGAGAATCGTCATATTCGCCTCCTTTAAGACGCAGAAAAACGTAATACACCCTCGGCCGGACGCCTCGCTGCGGCATGGTCCGGATCGGGAGAACCATGCATACCAAAGATCGTTCCCCGGCACAAGGATGGTTTTGGTGATTCACATGACAGGTCGAGTAAAAAAACTGTCATTCCCTCCCGTTCCGGGGTTTGCATTTTCCGAACAGTTGGGTATACCACTTCAGACAAGTGATCCCGGGCCAGGACGTCCCGAGACTGGAAACCATATCCATAAAGAGGTGTATTTCATGAAACGCACGATGATGATCCTGATCGCCCTCACCCTGCCCGCAGCCGCAGCCTCATGCCGGAACCAGGGTGCCACCGCACCGAGCTACACTCCGGTGCTCTCCCCTGCGGCCTCCTCGGTCGTCGTCCTCGAGCGGATGACCCCCGGTTGCACACCCCAGGGACAGATCATCGGCCGGGCCGCCGCCGCCGAATCCGGTGAAGTGGTCTGGCGTTACGCACTCAATGATCTTCGAAATCAGGCCCTGGCACGCCGTGTCACCACGGTTTTCATGGAGAAGTACGACCACAACACCGAGAAGGGCCTGCTGCACATCCGGATCACTGGAACATTACTGCAGTGCGGCACGGCGGGCACCACAGATCCATCCCCGGGGAAAACGCCGGGTGAGGATCTGCAACCGACCCCGCCCCCGCCTGGAACGGATGAAATTGAGCCCCCGCCTGCCGGAGATGATCCGGAAGCGGTCACTCCGCCTCCCGTAGAGTAAGGGCATTTTCCCACCAAACCCTTTGATATTTTTGCCTATTTTTCACCAAAAAAAAATCTTACATCTTTCTTGACAGAACTCGAAATATCGGTAAAGTGCGTTCTCGTGATGATGAAGATAACCTAAAAACCATTGTGGTTTTTTAGTGTAACTTCAAAATTTACCAGGTTTTGTATTGAAAGGAGCTCTAACACAATGAAAAAGATGATCGTTCTCGTGTCCATGATGGTGGTTTCCCTGTCCTTCTTCGCCGGTTGCGATTCCAAAGGTAAAAAATGCGGCAAACTGTATGACAAGTTTGTGACCTGCACCAAGGAACTCGGCGACGACGACAAAATGATGAAGGACCTTCTGGGCGAAGGCAAAGACAAGTTCGTTTCCGAATGCAAAAAGGAATTCGACAAGGCCAAGAAGATGGTTGAATGCGCTGACAAGGCCACCTGCGGTGAGTTCTTCAAGTGCGCCCTGGGCATCGACCCCATCGAAATGAAGAAGCAGGCCGACGAAGCGAAGAAAGCCCTCGAGATGGGCGCTGACATGCCTGCCGATATGCCCGCCGAGCCCGCCGCTGACATGCCGGCCGAGCCCGCTGCTGACATGCCCGCCGAGCCCGCCGCTGACATGCCGGCTGAGCCCGCCGCTGACATGCCCGCCGAAGAGATGAAGTAATTTCATACCCTTCGTCCTTCCTTGATTCTTCAGATTTTCCCTTTTCTCCAAAAAACAAAATAAAATAGCCTCCCAAAGGGCGACTGTTTCGTCTCTTTTCGGCGGCAAACTCCCAGATTTCAGGTGGACCACCTGCCTTTCTATGATACGCTCGTACCGTTTTCCGGAGATTGTCTATGCCTGTCTGCCATCATCCCAACGAAACCGCCTTTGATGCCACCCTGGCCGCCCAGTTGCCGGCCTCCATGCAGAACACGCTGGACGTCGAGCCCGTCTCCACACAGAAGACCCTGCCCCTCTCGGAGACCCTGGGCACGACGGTTGCTGCGACCACCCCCTCCGAGACGATGACCCGGGATGCCGCCCGCATGACGATCCTCCCGGAGGTCGCCACCGATGATGGTGAATTGCGGTGGGTGACCACCTCCCGTACCCGCTTCCAGGTGGACCGTCAACTCGGCGAAGGTGGCGCCGGCGAGGTGTTGCTCGCCATGGACCACGACATCGGTCGGCAGGTGGCCCTGAAGAAGATCCGCACCGAGATGCAATCCCCGGAGGCGCTGGTTCGTTTTATCCAGGAAATCCGGACCGTGGGCCGGCTCGAGCATCCGAACATCGTGCCGATCCATGACGTCGGCCGCGACGAGCAGGGCCAATACTATTTCGTCATGAAGTACGTTCGTGGCGAGACCCTCGAAGACATCATCGCCCGTCTCCGCGACGGTGACACGGCAACCCATGGTCTTTGGCCCTTCGAGCGTCGCGTCCAGGTCTTCCGCGGACTGTGCGAGGCCGTGGCCTTCGCGCACGAATGCGGGATCGTCCATCGCGACATCAAGCCAGCCAACGTCATGGTGGGACCGCACGGAGAGGTGCTCCTGATGGACTGGGGCATCGCCCGGCAGACCCAGCCCGACCTGACCTGCCCTGACGAGCGAATCGTCGGCGAAGACCGGGACGAGATCGCCGGGGACGCGCGGGCCTCCTGGTTCCGCACGCGCATCGGCGCCCTGATCGGCACGCCTGCGTACATGGCTCCCGAGCAGGCACAAGGCAAACCTGCCGAGTTCCGCTCGGACGTCTATTCCCTGAGCGTGCTGTTCTACGAATGGCTTGCGCTGAAGCACTACCTCGAGGACAAATCCACCCTCTCCGAGGTCCTCGAGGGTGTCATCCGCGACGACGCCCCCCTGGCCTCCTTTGTCGCCCAGAAGCACCAGTCGCCCGTGCCTCCCGAGTTGGGATGGTTTCTGAAAAAGGGCATGCAGAAGGATCCCGGGGATCGATACCAGTCCGTGCAGCAGATGCTGGACCGCCTTGAGCTGCGATCCCAGGGAATCTTTCCAATCCAGTGTCACCTGACCTTCGTCAAGCGCCTGAACATGGCTTTCTCCCGCTTCTCCGATCGCCACCCGATGATCGTCACCGGGGCGATCTTTCTCGGCGTCCCCCTGGCCATCGGCGCCACGATCTGGTCCATCATCTCGTAGATATCCCCGCAGAAGAAAGTGAATTCTACCGCTGAGCACGCGGTTGAAATTCTTGTGCAATCAGTTAATTACAGAGGCAGCGGAACGCTTTTGAGGATTTCGTCAAGGATCTCCTGGGGATCCAGGGCCACGAGCCCGCGATGCTCTACATTGGGAAGAAGGCGATGGGTCAGTGCCGACGGCGCGAGGTCGAGCAGGTCATCGGGCAGCACGAAGTCGCGGCCGCGCACGAAAGCGATGGCCTGCCCAAGCGATTTCCAGTTCAGCAGACCCCGGGGGGAGATGCCGATACGCAGAGACGTGTGCTGGCGGCTGGCAGCCCCCACCTCGAGCAGGTACTGCAGCAGGTTGTCCGAACAGGACACCGAAGAGACGGCGGACCAGATCAGTTCGAGATCCTGGGGCCGCAGGACCGGACCCGTCTGCGGCCTCACGGAGCCCTGCAGAAGCAGGTTCATCTCGGCGGCGCGGGAGGGATACCCCATCTTCAGCCGCAGGTGGAAGCGGTCAAGTTGGCTCTCCGGCAGCGGATAGGTACCGGCGATCTCGATGGGATTCTGGGTCGCGATGACAAAGAACGGCCGGGGCAGCGGGCGGGTCTCGCCCTCCGCAGTCACCTGGTTCTCCTCCATGGCCTCGAGAAACGCGCTCTGCGTGCGCGGTGCGGCGCGGTTGATCTCGTCGACGAGCACCACGTTGGAGAAGATCGGCCCCGGACGGAAGGTGAAGTCGCCCGACAAAGGCAGGGAATAACCGATCACGTCCGAGGGAAGGAGATCCGGTGTGCACTGGATGCGTGCCACCTTCAGTCCCAGTGCGTTGGCCAGCGACCGTGCAAGGGTTGTCTTGCCCACACCGGGAACGTCCTCGAGCAGCAGGTGCCCCCGGGCGAACAGCGCCGCGACGGCGAATTCCACAACCGGACGCGGACCCAGGTAAACGGATGAAATGGCCTGGATCAGGCTCTCGCAATGACGACGGGCCAGTGTTGAGGGGGACTCGGCGCTCAAAACACGTATCCTTTGGGAATGACCACGATATCGTCGTCGGTCACGGTGAAGCGCTGCCGGTCCTTCATGACGTCGTATCCAATTTCTTCGCCGGCCGGGATACGGATGTTCTTGTCCACGATGCAGCGGCGAAGCCGGACGTTACGGCCGACCTCCACGCCCTCGAAGACGATGCAGTCCTCGATCTGGGAGTACGAGTTGATGCGCACCAGCGGGCTGAGTACGCACCGGTCGATGCGGCCGCCGGAGATGATGCAGCCCTCCGAGACCAGGCTGTTGGTGGCCAGTCCCATGCGGGGTCCGTCGGAGAAGACGAACTTCGCCGGCGGCAGCGGCAGGTTGTACGTATGGATCGGCCAGCGCGGGTTGTACAGGTTGAAGATCGGGCTGATACCCACGAGATCCATGTTGGCCTCGAAGTACGAGCTCACCGAACCGACGTCCCGCCAGTATCCCTTCTCGCGCTCGGCCTGGTCGGGAACCGTGTTCATCGAGAAATCGTAGACGAACACGCGGTATCCCTCCTCCACCATGCGTGGGATGACGTTCTTGCCGAAATCATGGGCGGAGTCCGGCTTCTCGGCGTCGCGGGTGAGCTGGGAAATCAGCGGAATGGGATCGAACACATAGTTGCCCATGGAGACGAGCGAGTAGCCCGGCCGCGAGGGCATCTGCTTGGGGTTCTTCGGTTTCTCTTCGAAGCCGATCACGCGCCAGTTGGCGTCGACCTCGATGACACCGAAATCGGTGGCCTCGTGGCTGGGCATGGGGATCGCGGCGATGGACAGATCGGCGCCCACGAGCAGGTGGAAGTCGATCATCTGCCGCACGTCCATCGTGTAGATGTGGTCGCCGCCGAAGATCACCAGCAGATCCGGATTCTCGTCGGCGAACACGTTCAGGCTCTGGTAGATCGCATCGGCCGAACCCTTGAACCAGCTCTTGTCCACGCGCTGCTGTGCAGGCACGGCTTCGACATACTGCCCGATGATGTAGGGGAAGTGCCAGCCGCGGGAGATGTGCTTGTTGAGGCTGTCGCTCTTGTACTGCGTGATGACCTTGATCTTGTAGAGACCGGAGTTGACGAAGTTGGACAGCACGATGTCGATCAGGCGATAGCGGCCGCCGATGGGCACCGCGGGCTTGGCACGGTCCGCGGTCAGCGGAAACAGCCGGCTGCCCACGCCGCCGGCGAGCACGATCGACAGGATGTTGCAATTATACGAAGTGCGACGTTTCAGAATGGTCTGCATGGAAGTTTCCTCCCCGACGTGGGAACCCCCAGAAAAATAGCGTTATCCGAGGGAATTTGCAACAACTGCAATGGATTTCAGGACAGGTTGCGACGACGCCTAAGTCCCGGGGCGGGCCGGCTACGGGAGTTCACAGGAAAGATCGGCCAGATCACCTGCAAAGGCAAGGGTTCCCGTTCGGGAAGAAAACACGGGGCATTCGTCGAACGACACCACGTCATTGTTGACGTTCCGGACATGGAGCCGGAAAAACCGGCCGGTCGGGACGTGCGGAATGGAAAAAGTACCTTGCAGGCCATCGACAGGCACGACCTGCGCGACCGGGAAGCTCAGTTCCGTGGAGAGGTCCTCGAGCCACACCGAAATGGGTGCCCCGTCGAGAAAGCTCAGCGTTCCGTTGAGCGTGTACTCGGGCGCACGCTGGAGCACGGCCGTGATCGTCTGATCTCCGGGCACCAGATAGAAATCCGAACCGGAGAAGGTCCAGGTCTCGACGATCTCGCCGGTGTAGAAGAAGTAGGTGAGCGTCAGCCGGCGAGGCCCGCCTGATTGCGTGCTGAAGGTCAGATCCGCGTCGGTGCCCGCCAGTCCACGGACGGTGGCTTCCATGGAACGCTCCAGGTCCGCGCCCGAGAGCGTCGCCTGCAGGTACCAGGAGTTCGGGCTCTGTCGCGTGATCACGGGTGTCTGCGCGAAGGACAACTCCAGGGTGAGGCGGGAGGTGTCGTCGGCGGGCGTCACCAGACAGCCGGAAAGCAGGATCAGCAACAGGAACCAGAGTGAGTGCTTCATGGGGATACCTGACGGGGATACGGGACATGGATGTGAAGCTTTGCCGCCGGCGGCATCTGGGTGATGCCGGTCTGGTTGTTGCCCACGTCTCCGGCGGAACCACCGGAATCCAGGCACATCGAGCCGGACCCGGAGGTCTGCACCAGGGTCTCGTTGCTGTGGGTGAAGGTCTCCCTGAGCAGTTGATGGATTCGCGTCTGCAGTTGCCACACCGGCTGCACGGACAAAGCAGTGGTGACCCCGGGCTCGACCGGTCCGGGACCGTCGAAGGAGACACTTCCCTTAAGCCTGGTGACCGTCACCACTCCGCGGATGGTGCGGTTCCCTCCGTCCCAGCTCAACTCCACCGGGTGGTCCACGGGAGCAACAATCCTGATCGTTCCGGACACCAGGTGCATCCGGGGACAGGCAGAGCCGGTGCCGGACATGAAGATCACCGCCGTGTCGCCATCCAGGGAGATCACACACCGATCGGAGATGATCCACTTGATGAAACTGTCCGCAGCGGTGACCAGCCGCCCGTCCTTCTGGACGGGAAGAGATCCGCGGGACAACACCACGCGCCATGAGGCTGGCCAGCCTGGCGCCGCTGGCATCGTAAGCAGGGAGATGGCAAGAAACAGGGCGGTCATGACTTCTATTTCCTCCGTATGTCCCCGGCGAGCTGGATCATGCAGACCCACCGTGAGAAGGAGAAATAATCAACATCGCTGTGAACCCACTGGTTGCGCAGGACAATCTCCCAGCGCCAGAACTTGTCCTTTCCCATCGGATGTGAAAGCACAAGACCCGCTGATCCCATCCAGTCGATCCTGTCTTCATCCCCCTTCAGGTTCCAGGCGTTGCCCGAAGCCTTCATTTCACGGTTTGAATAGGGAAACCACCGACCTTCGAAGGACAGCGTCGCAGCCAGCTGGAAATGATCCGGCAGCCGGGTGGACAATCCGCTCCAGAACCCTGCGGCCAGCTGGCTCCAGGCGGCCCAGCGGGCATGTTGCCCAGAGAACCAGGACTGGACGAACCACTTGAGGGTGTCCTTCCGGAAAAACCAGCTGCCGCGTGAGAACCACATCAAGCCGGGGCCATCGCGATCCGAGTCACGGAAGGCGGCGTACCAGCCGGTAAGCCCGTACTCCAACTCCCGGCCGGGTCCGGGCTGCATCGACAGCAGGCCCGTTCCCGACAGGCGCTCGGTGAAAACGAAGGGGTCAAGCTCCGAGGGCATGCCCTCGCCACCCATCAAACCGAGAACCTGATAGGTCGCGGAGAGCTCAAGGTTGGCCGGATACTTCCAGGAGGGCAGGAAGATCTTCCCGGCAGCCGCCAAATCAGCCCCCAGGGAGGAGAAGGCGATGACGCGCTCGTGATGATCTCCATCCCAGGGCGCGACGAAATAGTGGTACTGGATGCCTCCCTGCACCTGGAGCGCCGGCGTGACGCCCCAGATCACCCGCAGCGGCTGCTCCAGCGTCAAGGCCAGCATCTTCGGCCGTGAAGTGCCAAGATCCTGCGCATAGGCCGGATTGGAGTCGATGCCAAGACCCCAGGAGACCTGCATGGAGAAGCCGGTCCTGAAGCCGCGCTCGGAGCGGGTCATCCGGGCCAGCAGATCCCGGGCCTGCCTGGCGGGCTCCCCTTCGGTCACCCGGATCAGATGTCCACGGGCGATGGTGCGCTTGCCCCTTTCCAGCGCACAGGCTCCGGCGATGAGGTGGGCCTGCTGCCGAATCCCGGCATTCGCGTGGGAAAACAGCGGCTCCACCAATTCTTCGGCCCCCCCAAATTCTCGGTTCTCCATCCAGGCGACCGCGCACAGCAGCCGCAGGTGGGCGTCCTGCGGCGCCCGCTCCAGCGCGCGGTGCAGGTTGCGGGCCGCCCAGACCATGTTCTTCCTCTCGAACTGCCAGGCGCCCAACTGTCGTAAGACCTGCACGTCGACAGCGATCTCGACGGCCGACTCAAGGTCGGCGATGGCGTCGTCGTGCCGCTCCAGCGTCCACAGTGCCTGGGCGCGCCAGAGAAACGCCGGGCGCAACCCGGGGACCAGCGCCAGCGCCCGGGTGCATTCCGTCACCGCAGGGGCTGTCCGCTTCTCCTGCACCGCCAGTTGGCAGCGGGCCAGCGCCAGCTCGGCATCCACCCGGGAATCCATCGGCGGCGGCGTTTCGGCAGGCGGCGGCGTTTCGGCAGGCAGGGGAACGCCGGGCACCACAGGCTGCGTCTGCACCCACAAACATGCGAATATCCAGAACAACTGACTCATGTCTTACTTTCCGCCATTCTTCAGCATCAGTTCCTCATCGAGGCGATCGGCGAGCTCAACCTCGTCCTTGCGACCGAAAAACTCCTTGCCGTTGACGTAGACCTGCGGCGTGCCCGCGATGCCCAGGGCCAGCCCCTCGCGCTTGTCCGAAGCCACGACCCGGCGCACGGCACGGGAGATCCGGTCCTTCTCGAGCCGGACCAGGTCCAGCTTCAGGGTCCGGGCAAGCTCGATGATCTTCTTATCGCTCATCTCGCGGCGCAGCGGATAGGCTGCGAGCAGGAATTCCCAGCCCTTTCCCTGCAGCGCGGCGGCGACCATCGCTTCGGACGCCTGAACTCCCAACTGCTCATGGACCGTCGTGGGGAAGTGCTTGAAGCAGATCGAGAAACCCACGCCACGGGACTTCACCAGACGATGCAGCATCGGGATGATCTGTGCGCAGAACGGACACAGCACATCCCCGAACACGACCACGTTGACCTTGGCGACGGCGGGATCTCCCAAGCAGTGGTCTTTCTGGATGGCAATCTTGTGGGTCTTCAGCGGATGCACGCTGCGGGAACGCTCCAGCACGGCGGCCTTGATCTCGGTCACTGAACGATCAAACGCAGCCAGCCGCACGATGAACCCGGCCAGCCGTCGGGCCGTCTCGCACTTCGGATCGGTCTTGAGGCAGTCTGCCACCATGCGGGAACACCCGTAGTAGTTGTGGATGGTCCGCAGAGCCTCGGTCGCCCGGATCTTCTGGGCGGCCGTCAGTTTTCCCACGGAGGCGCCCATCACACGGTCCCAGAGGATCTCCTGGGCCGAAGCGATGGGCATATGAAAAAATATAATCAATAAAAATATATACTTAATCATGTTATGACTTCCTTCTCTTCCAATGTCGCAGGACACCGTCGAGTCCCCACCGGCCCGTGTCGAACAGCCACACATAGCCGCAGCCGATCAGCATCCAGACGTCACGCCACAACAGCGAGGTGCCCACGGTTTCCCGGTGTTCCGATAGCGCCTTGGCCCCTGCCGGCGAGAAACAACCGCACGAGGTCATCTCGATGTCATGGATGAAGGCATACGACAGCGCCAGGATGAACATCACCAGCATGCCGCACATCACCACGGCCGCGCCGCGCACGCGGAAGCCTGTGAGGAACGCGATCGATGCGATCAGTTCCACCACCGGCAGGATGATCGCCAGCAGGTGGACATAGCGCGGGGAGATCATCTGGTACATCGCGATGCTCCAGGCGAAGTCCTCCGGCGCGACCAGCTTGGGCCAGGCCGCAATCAGGAACGTGACCCCGACGATCCACCGGATCGGCAACGCGATGAAGTCGTGGGCGGGGTGATTCCAGACTCGTGCCATCCAGGAGGCCGGCACCGACGACGCGGGGGGCGTTGGTAAATTCATGGCGGTGTGCCCCCGCTCAGATCCGGTTCGGACGTTGCCGGATAGGGTTCATTCCAGAGCTTCACTCCCTGAAAACCGCGGGCGATCAATTCACAGGCGACGCCAAAACCCGCAGGCGGGTCCGCACCGGAAGCCTGGCTCCCTGAGGACGCCTGATTTGCAGGATAGACATAGATCCGGTCGGCCTTCGCGGCGTGGATCTTCCGTAACACCTCGGGGTCCGGCGGCAGCAGATCGTCAAACGGCAGGTTGATCGCGCCCTCCCGGTGACCGGCGGCAAAGGTCTCCTCGTCCCTGGCGTCGACGAGAACGGCTCCCTGGAGATCCTGCGGTTCCGTCACGACCTGCACCTGCCCGACAGCCAGGGGACCATGGCGCTTCTCCCAGGCCTCTAGGCCGCCCTCGAGCACGAACAGGCCGCGCAACCCCTGAACCGAGAGCGCCGTGAGCGCCCGTTCGGCCGTGACCGTCCCGGCTGCTCCCACGAGGACGATCCAGGTTCCCGGCCGCAGCGCGCGCAGGCGCGAGACGACCTCCTCGTCCGGGGGTGCGGTCTCGTACATGGGCAGGAACCAGGCATCCGGAATATGTCCTGACACGAAGTCCCAGGCCAGTCGCACATCCACGATCACGATGTTTGGATCCCCGGGCTTCAGTTTGTCGGCTGTTATTTTTGGCACATTGTCTTGTATTTCCGGACAGGGGCCCAGAAGATCGAATGGGGCGTAACGCAGCAGCGAAAGCCCCTCCGGGCGAAGGGCGTTGAACGCGAGGGCACAGACCACGGCCAAGACGACCAGCAGTCCCGCGTCCCGCCAAGCCACTCCCAGATCCCTCCAGGGAACGACGGCAGCAGCCCTTTTGTGGAGCGTTCCCGGACCGGGGTTTCCAGATTCACTCATGGTCTTCTCCGTCGGTCGTCACGGGCACTGCGTGCAGCAGCACCGGAAGCCGAAGTTGTTCAGGGCCTGGGCCCCCCAGTTGGCGACATACCCGCACTGGTGAAGGCTCTCAGAGTCGGAGCAGTTGTAAGCACCGCCTCGTCCGGCGCCGCCCTCGACGCGCTCCCACAGGTTTCCGTTGATGTCGAACACTCCGTATTCATTGGTGCACCTTGCAAAGGACGACGTGGTCACCGGATGGAAGTAGGCACCGCAGGTGCCGTAGCAGTGCGCGAACGGGCAGATCGCCTGGGCTTCGCAGGTCGATCCCGGTCCGCAGTTGCAGAACGTGTCGATGCCGTTGCAGGTGGCCGGTTCATAGGCATCGCCATATGAATAGGTGGTCTGACCCGGCCCGCGGCAAGCGGTCTCCCACTCCAGCGACGTGCACAGCCGCTTTCCGGCGGCCAGACAGGCACCGGCGGCATCGGCCAGGGATGCATTGGACCAGGGTATCACCCCGGGCCGGCTGGTGGACATGGAGTTGTCAGAGCCGGGCGAGGCGGCCGTCGCGTCAGGACGGGAGGACTCGTACCGGTCGATGCAGTAGCGGCTCTCGATCAGGACCATCTCCGCCGGACAGGCGCAGGTCAGACCGTCATCGACGAGCCCGTTGCAGTCGTTGTCGAGTTCATCGCACACCTCGACGCCGCCGGCCGTGGGCGTGCAGCAGTACTCGCAGCCATTCTCCGGGAACCCGTCGAGGTCGGCGCAGTCCGGTTCACAGTCACCCAGCGCGCAGGCACCCTGGGTGCAAAGGGCCAGGGCGTGGTCGTACCGGCAGAACTCGCACAGCGGACCGCACGAGTCCGGCTGATCCTTCACGATGTCCTCGTCGACGGTGCCGTCGCAGTCGTTGTCGACCAGGTCGCAGAGCTCGACACCCCCTGCGGAGGGGACGCACTCCTGCGATTCGCAGCCGTTCTCAGCAATGCCGTCGACGTCGTACCAGCCGGACTCGCAGACCTGCATGCACTGGGCCTGATGACACAGCGCCTGTGCGTGCGGCGGGACCGGACAAGCCCGGTCGCAGGCGCCGCAGTGCAGCGGATCCCGCTGGAGATCGAACGGGTCGTCGATGCGGCCGCTGCAGTCGTTGTCGAGGCCGTCACAGACCTCGACGCCGCCCTCGGTGGGATCGCAGGCGTATTCGCAGCCGTCCTGGTACAGGCCGTTGGCGTCATGCCAGCCGGCGTCGCAGAAGGCCGTGTAACAGGTGCCGTGGAAACAGCCGGTGACCGCCTGCGGACGATCCGGGCACAGCAGGCAGCCCGGGGCTGGCACGCAGACCAGCGCCTCGCAGAGGTCGGAGTCGGGACAGTCCAGCGTCCCTTCGCAGGCCAGCTCGGGATCGGACGTCTCGCGCGCCGAGCGCCCATCCACCAGGCAGGAGGGAAGGAAAATCCACACGAAAACAGGTAAAATTGACCGGAGAAGTCGACCAGAAGTCCGCATGAGATTGACCATGGATTGTTCATACCAAGATATGGAAATTTGTCAAAGGGGGAAAGGGAAAGCCGGACGGCCTTTCCGCGTTTTCCGCGTTTTACGCGTTTTCTGCGGTGAATTTCTTTCGTCGGGATTTCGGTGGGGGACTACTTCGCGTATTCGGCCAGTTCCTTCGTGCGCTGACGGAACTTGTCGACGGCCTTCTTGAAGGTCGCCGGATCAAGCATGTCCACGCCGGCGTCCTTCAGGATCTCCAGCGGGTCCTTGGAACCACCGGCCTTGAGCAGGCCGCTGATGTACTTCTCGGCGGCGGGCTTTCCACCGGTGACGATGGCGTCGGCGAGCACGGTGGCGGCCAGCAGGCCGTTGACGTAGGAATACACGTAGAAGTTGTAGTAGAAATGCGGAATGTAGGCCCACTCCACCGCGTACAGGTCCTCGATGTCCATCACGCCCTTGTCGTGGCCGTGATAGCGGCGCAGCAACTGCAGGTACATCTCGTCGAGGGCATCGGCGGTGAGCACCTTTCCGGAACTGTAAGCCTCGTAGGCAGACAACTCGAATTCGGCGAACATGGTCTGGCGGAACACGGTCCCCCGGAAGCCGTCGAGGTAGTGCGACAGCAGGAAGCGACGCGCCTCGGGATCCTTCTCCTTCTTCAGCATGTACTCGATCAGCAGGGTCTCGTTGACGACCGAGGCCACCTCCGCCGTGAACGTGACGTAGTGGCTCTTCGGATACGGCTGGGTCTTCATGGAGTACGCGCTGTGCATGGCGTGGCCGAGCTCGTGGGCCAGCGTGCTGACCGAGTCGAAGTCGTCATTGTGGTTGAGCAGCATGAACGGATGCACGCCATAGACGCTGTCCATGTAGGCGCCCGAGCGCTTGCCGGCGTTGGGGAACACGTCGAACCAGCCGCTCTGCTCACGGAAGGCGTCCTCCATGAGCTTGCGGTAGTCGTCGCCCAGGGGGGCCAGGGCCTCGAGGATGAGCTTCTTGCTGTCCTCGAAGGTGTACTTCTTCGGCGGCGCGGTCACCAGCGGCGGATAGATGTCATAGTAGCGGGCCGCATCCGGCAGCTTCAGCATCTTCTTGCGCAGGTTCAGGAAGTCGTGGAACGCGTCGAGGTTCTCGTTGATGCCCTTGACCAGCCCCTTGTAATAATCGGTGGGGATGTTCTTCGGGAACAGGGCCGCGGTCAGCGGATCGGGATAGTTGCGTGCTTTCGCAACATATGAATAATATTTAATCTGGGAACTCAACAGGGAGGCGAACGTGTTGCGGAACTGCTTGAACACGGGCCAGAACGCCTCGAAGACCTTCTTGCGGTCGGCGCGATTCATGGCACTGCGATATTTCCCGTACATGGCAGCCGAGAGGGCGATCTTGTTCCCCTCGGCGTCGGTGACGGTCGGGAAGGTCAGATCGGCGTGGGAGAAGGCCTCGTAGGTCTCGTAGGACACGTCGCCCATGATGCCCGCGCGGGAGAGGATCTCCTCCTCCGGACCCGACAGCACGTGTTTCTGCAGCCGGATCAGGCTCTCGAAATAGCGCCGGTGGTCGGCAAGGTCCTTGGCGTCACGCAGCGCTTCCAGCTTCTTCTGGCCCAGCCGGATGAACTCAGGCTCCATGTAACTGGTGTCGCTCTCGACGAGGTTGGCCAGCGCCTTGACGCGCTCCATCATCTCGCGGCCCTCGCTCTTGCGCAGATCCACGTCGGCGTCGCGCTGGGCGTAGAAGGCGAGCTTCTCCAGCCGCAGCTGCAGATCCGACATCCCCTTCATGATCTCGACCACCGCCTTGGGGGTGCCGCCGAGCTTGCCCTTGAAGCGCTGCAGTTTCTTGTCCTTGACCAGCTCGGTCACCGCGGCCAGCTCCTGCTCCCAGGAGTCGCGGGAGGCGAACAGCACGGTGGCGTCCCACTTGTACTTGGCGTCGATGGTGTCGCGCTCGGGCAGCGCGATGGGCGCGGGCGCCGTTTTTTTGCTCGGGGCCTGATCAGCCTTGTTCGTCAGGTCGGTCATCGGGGTTTCCTCCATTTTCTTCTGCGCATCCTCCTCGCTGGCCAGAAAGCAGCGCTTGGGAGGCTCGGGTTTGCAGGCGGACCACATGATACCGGTTGAAAATACCATGAAAATCAACACATTTGTCGATGTTCTCATTCGATTTCACTCCTTCCGGGGGCCACCTTACATGATTTGGGGCGCACTTCCAAGGCCGATTCTTCTTGACACCAGCGGTTTTCCCGGCGCATGTCCAGAGGCCGCACCGAAAGGAACGTATCGATTGCCCTGCACCCTTGTCCCTGCCGTCAACCCCTCCCGGATCCCGGGGTCCTGTCGCCCCGGCACGCTCCTTCGGATGGTCCTGCTGGTGCTGCTTTC
>JAHITJ010000154.1 GCA_018817795.1 Myxococcota bacterium
CGGCCGAGTAGCTCGGGGCCGGCATGGCGGACGCGCCCTCCGTGGGCCGAAACAGGCGGCCGCAGTGATCGCACTCGGCGACGATCGTTCCCGGAATGATTTCCGTATCCTGTTGACAATTCGAACATTTCACAACCACAAGACCACTGGACATGACACCCTCCTAAAACTCTCCCACCGGCTGCACCATCGACAGTCCTTCCAGCTCTGGGTAACTCAGCACGACGGCGTCGGGAACGGCGCCACCGATCAACTTTCGCAGATACCGCCGAGTCTCGACGGAACTGACCAGCACCAGACGCACACCGGGCTGGCTCCTTGCGGCCAGCTCTCGCGCGCGCTCCTGCATCTGTTCGACGATCTCCGGATCCAGGTGCAGCCACGTCCCCGTCTCGGTACGAGTAATGCCCATGCGCAGATCCTCTTCCACCGTACCGGAGACCAGAAACACCGGAAGCACGCCGGTCGCGCACAACTCACCGGCCAGCTCGCGGCGCAGATCCAGCCGCACATTCTCAGCGAGCACGCCGGGGTCCGGATCCCGCAGCACGTTCCGCGACAGGCTCAGCAGGATCTTGCCCAGAGGACGGATGCTCACCTGCTCCTCGAGCAGCCGGGTCAGCACCTCGGTGAGCAGCCCCAGAGACACCGGGTGCGGCATGCATTCCTCCACCAGGGCTGGACTCGTGCGCCGAAGGGCGCGCACCAGATTCTGGGCCAGATCCATCGTCATCAGCTCATGGAGCCGCTTGGGCAGCTCGAGCCGCAGATGCTCCAGGGGCATGTCCCAGGCGGCAACCGCACCGACGTTCCGTGCGGCCTCGTCTTGGGCATCAACCCAGCGGCGGGCGTCGGCCATCGTCCAGTCGACGGGCTCGCCGGGGGCGTCTTCGGTCACGGCGCCAGGCACCATCACTGCGTCGGACAACAGACGCCCGTGTCCGACGGGCAGACGCCCGTGTCCGGCCGGGAGCTCCCAGATGCGAATGAGGTATCCCTCCGGCGGCAGCGTCGCGTTGACCGTGACGGTCACCGGAGGCGGCATCACGCCGCTCTTCCACCACGACTCCGAGCGCAGGCGCGCCAGCTCCTCACGCAGCCGCCTTCCCACGGTGCCGGAGGGATCGGCCATCGCCTGCAGGTCTGTCCCCAGTTCGATCCACAGGGGCACCTGCGCGCCCCAGGATTCAGGCTCGGAGCCGCGTCCCCCCACGGACGACTGCGGGTCCGGACCGTCACCACCAGGGGCGGCTCCACCCTGACCTGCTTCGATCGACGAAGCCTGCCGCTTGGCAAGTCGCCATCCGGTGAACGCGACGAGGCCTCCCAGCAGCGTGAACGGGACCAGCGGCATTCCCGGCACCCAGCCGAACACCAGCAGGATGACGCCGACCCAGAGCAGGACCTGCGCGTTCTGAACCAACTGCAGGCCCATGTCCTGGCCCAGCCCGCGGCCCTTCTCCTCGGAGGCCACCCGCGTGATGACGAAGCCGGCAGAGACGCTCACCAGCAACGCAGGGATCTGCGACACCAGTCCGTCGCCCACGGTCAGCACGGAGTACGTGTCCACGGCCTCGCCGCCGGACATCCCGAGCTGGAGCATGCCCACGCCCAGACCACCGATGATGTTGATCACCGTGATGATGAGCCCGGCGATGGCGTCCCCCTTGACGAACTTCATGGCGCCGTCCATCGAACCGTACAATTGGCTCTCGCGCGCCAACTGCGCCCGCTGGGACCGCGCCTCTTCGTGACCGATGTGCCCGGCGCGCAGCTCGGCGTCGATGGACATCTGCCGCCCGGGCATCGCGTCCAGCGTGAAGCGGGCCGCGACCTCGGCGACGCGCTCGGATCCCTTCGCGATGACGACGAACTGCACAATGGTAAGGATTAGGAACACCACCGCGCCGACGACGACGTTGCCGGCCACGACGAACCGTCCGAACGCATCGATGACGCTGCCAGCGTCAGCCTGCAGCAGGATCAGCCGCGTCGTGGCGATGTTGAGGCCGAGCCTGAACAGGGTGGCCAGCAGCAGGAACGTCGGAAAGGTCGCGAACCGCAGCGGCTCGGAGATGTTGAGCGAGAGCAGGAGCAGCGTGATCGCCAGCGCGATGTTCGCCGTCAGGAACAGATCCATCACCCACGTGGGAACAGGAAACACCATCAAAGTCAGGATGCAAAGTACAATCAGGACCAGAAAAATGTTGGCGTTCCGGAATTTCTGGAGCATTCGAGGCTAGTCCCCCGCCCTGCTCAACTTGAAGAAGGCATAGGCATCGGGCCCCGTGAGCCTGACCTCGAGTCGATCATTGCGGTAAACGGTCAAGAAAACCATGAACGGCACATCAGAGAGCCGGATCCACGACATGTGTGTGAACAACGGCTCGCCCTCGATCTCCAGATTCGCGAGCGCATCGTTGAGGATCTCAGGGACCGGCGCCAGGGTGACCGAAGCCGAGGGCAGCGCCATCACAACCCCCTCATCGGCCAGATCCGAGGAGCAGACGGCTGCGTCCGGATCGCGCCGCAGGGTCAGCGTCGCGTCCAGCGTGGAGGCGCCGATCTGCCGAATCTCAATGTCCATGCGCGCGCAGATGTCGATCCCGCGACGCACCAGCCGGCTCTGCTCGACCTTCCCGGTCCAGGTTCCGCGATACTCCTTCAAGTCCTGGCAGGCGCCCAGAAACAGGAGGATTCCGGGGAGCATTGCCAGCAACCATTTGTCAAGACTGTGCATTGGATGATCCTTTCCTATTCCCGGCCAAGAATCTATGGTTTTGGGTGCAATGTCAACCGCCACGCCATGTCGACCTCCGGACCGCAGTTTCAGCTTGCATTTCCAGCGGGCCGGGTTCTATAGTCGGCTCCGTCATGAGTTGGTAACGTTTGTTCATTTGAAAGGAATCTACCAGGTGTAATCATGCCCGACATTTTCTCGATGATCTTTTCCGCGCTCCAACCCCTTTTGCTGTTCTTCGTCATCCCGATGCTCCCGATCACGTTCCTGATCTCGCTGGGCATCCTGAAACTGAATGAGCCCAAGACCGAAGACTACAAGCCCGATCCGCTGATGATCGTGAAGGCCGGCATGTATTTCCTGCAGATCTTCATGATTCATCTGATCGCGCTGGGCGTGTTCAGTTTCCTCGACATCCTGCTCAGCAAGGTGACCAGCCAGTCCATCCCCCTGAGCAACATCAAGTACGTCATCGGCACCCTCGTGGGCGCCGGGGCCGTGCTCGTGTTGATCGAACTGCTGCTCGTCAAACTCGACGTCAAGAAGAACTACCTGCCCCGCCGCATGATGTACGGCATCGCCGTCTTCCTGCTGGGCTTCATCGGTACCATGTCGACGTTCTTCTTCCTGTCCAACCTGTTCGAATTCTTCCCGAAGGGCGCCGCCTTCCACATGCCGCTGGCCGGCATGCTGGTCTACATGCCGCTGTTCGTGTTCTCCCTGTTCTACTTCAAAGCTGAATTCTCCGAGGAGAAGGAAGTCCAGACCTTCCTGCCCGCGTCCGTCGTGCAGAAGGCCGACCAGATGATGGCCCAGATGCCCGCCGGCTTCGGTGGAGCCGCCGCCGCCCCGATGGCCGGCTACGGCGCCCAGCCCATGGCCGGTTACGGCGCCCAGCCCATGCAGCAGCCCATGCAGCAGCAGCCCATGCAGCAGCAGCCCATGCAGCAGCAGTACTCGCAGCCCATGGCCCAGCAGCAGCAGCAGTATGCGCAGCCCGTGGCCCAGCAGCCGGCAGCCGCCCCCACCACCGCCCCGACCAACGCCTGCCCGACCTGCGGCCAGCCCGGACGCTTCATCGCCCAGTACAACCGCAACTGGTGCGACACCTGCCAGAAGTACCTGTAGTCCCTGCCCGACGCCCATCCCCGATTTTCCATTGGAACTGAACCAACCGCGGAACACGCGGAACACGCGAAACAAAGGAATTGTCTCGACGCCTCCGTCTTATCCGTTCGCCCCTCCGTCTTCTCTGTAGTCAGTTTTTCCTTCTTACGGGCGTTCGAGGATCAGCGCGACACCTTCGCCACCGCCGATGCACAGCGTGGCCAGGCCGCGGCGCAGGTTGTTGCGGCGCATTCCGTAGATCAAAGTATTGAGGATGCGCCCGCCGGAGGCGCCGATGGGGTGACCGATGGCCACGGCTCCGCCGTAGATGTTGACCTTCGCCGCGTCCA
>JAHITJ010000155.1 GCA_018817795.1 Myxococcota bacterium
CCCCGCGCCCAGCACCGCACACATCTGGTCCCCGCCGGCGGCGACCAGCGGTGTTCCGGTGCGAAGGCCCGTGGCGGCCGCCGACGCCCAGTCCAGGGTCCCGACGACGGACCCGGCCGGGATCAGCCGCGGCAGACACCCCGGGGTCACCCCGGCTGTGGCCATCAATTCCTCGTCCCACTGCAGCCTTCGCCCGTCCAGCAGGCCGGTGGCCCCCGCCAGGGAATAATCGGTCACGGCAGCCGCACCCAGGCGACGCAGCACGAAGTCACCCAGGGACATCACGGTTCCGCCGCGGGCCACCGCCTGGGCCCAGGGGGAACCCCTGTCCGCCAGGCGGAAGACCGGGAAGATCGGGAGAAACGGCAGCCCGGTCCTCGCCGTGAACGAAGCTTCCCCCAGCAGCAGACGGATGGCCTCCACCCCCGGGTCCGCGGAAGGCACCTGCCAGGACACCGCCGGGGTCTGCGGATGCCCCGACCCGTCGACCACCAGCATCGTCGCACGCTGGCCCGAGCAGGCCAGGCCCACCACGTCCGCGCCGCCGCCCGGACAGGCCGACACCGCGGACCGCAGGGCGTCCATGGCCACCACAAGACAGGCGTCGGCGCAGAACAGTCCGGTTCCCAAGGCTGGCGCAGGGGCCCGCTTTCGGGCCACGCCGACACACTGGCCGCCGGGGGTGAACACTCCGGCCTTGATCCAGGTGCTTCCGAGATCCAGGGATGCTACTTTATCCGTCAAACCGTTACTGCTCCGATGATTTCATGACTTGAGTCAACCGTAGACCAACACGTGTTTTCAGGTACTCCCGAGTATCCCCGTGGAGGTCCGGGGTGTCAACACAGATTTGGCCTGCCAGGGAATTTACCCTGTCCCCGAACCTGTGTGATTTGCGGCGAGCGCAAAACATCGCGATGGAAATGCACGGGCTCCGGCGGCACTACAGCATGTTCTGGGGATCCACGTCCGGACGGCAGGTGACGCCCGTGGGGAGATCGAAGGCCGCCGCACGGCGGACCAGGGCGTGGAGGGCCTTGCGGTCGGTGCACTTGAGCAGGATCTGGTGGCGGAAGACGTTGCGGATGCGGGAGATCGGGGCAGGGACAGGTCCGAGCACCTCCACGGTCCCGGCGTCGCTGCGCAGGTACGCGGCCAACGCCTCGGCCTGGTTCGCCAGCAGCGTCTCATCGGCGGACTGCAGCCGCAACAGCACCAGGTGGCCGAATGGTGGATATTTCAACTCCCGGCGGGCCATCTCCTCGCGACGGGAAAAGCCGTCGACGTCCTGCGCCGCGGCGAAGTAGATCGCATGATGATCCGGCCGGCGTGTCTGCACCAGGACACGGCCCTGCTGGTCCCCCCGGCCCGCGCGCCCGGCGACCTGCACCAGCAGTTGGAACGTCCGTTCGGCCGCCCGGAAGTCCTGGAAGAACAGGCTGTGATCGGCGTCGAGGACCCCCACGAGGGTGACGCCGGGAAAGTCGTGACCCTTGACGATCATCTGCGTGCCCACCAGGATGTCGATCTCGCCGGCTCGCATGCGGTCGAGCAGGCGGACCAGTCCGGCAAAGCGCGTCGAATCGCGATCCAGACGGGCGATGCGCGCCGTCGGGAAGCGCTCCTGCAGCGCACCGGTGACCTGCTCGACGCCCTCGCGCGCCTGCACGAACTCGCCGCCGCAGGCGCAGCGCACCGGCAGCGGCTTGCGGGTCCCGCAATAATGGCAGACCAGGCTCTTCTGCGCCTGGTGCAGGGTCAGCGACACCGCGCAGTGCGGACACTCCTCGACCGTGCCGCAGGCGGCGCACTGCAGCCGCCCGGAGAAGCCCCGGCGGTTCAGGAACAGGATGCTCTGACCACCGGCGGCCAGGTTCTCCGCGAGGGCGACGGCCAGGGGCGCCGTGATCAGGTCACGGCTGTCGAAGACGCGCAGGTCGACGCACTGCACCGCGGGCATCGGACGCGCCACGGGCCGGTGGGTGAGGCGGAAGTGACCCCAACGGCCCTTTCCGGCCAGCGCGCGGGCCTCCATGGAGGGCGTGGCGCTCCCGAGCACGATCGGGCAGCCCTCCTCCCTGGCCCGGACCAGCGCGAAGTCACGCGCGTTGTAGAGGAAGCCGTCCTCCTGCTTGAAGGAGGCGTCGTGCTCCTCGTCGACCACGATGAGGCCGACGGCGGGGACCGGAGCGAACACCGCCGAGCGGGCGCCCAGGGCGATCCGCTTCTGTCCGGAGGCCAGCGCGCGCCACTCCCGCGCACGGACGGCCGCAGGCTGGGCCGAATGCAGCACCGACACCTGACCGGGGAAGCGCGCCTCGAAGCGCGAGGCCAGCTGCGGCGTCAGCGCGATCTCGGGCACGATGATCACCGCGCCCTGGCCGCGGCCGAGCACGCCGCGCAGCACCTGCAGGTACACCTCGGTCTTGCCCGATCCGGTCACGCCCTCGAGCAGGAAGGGAGCAAAACCCGTGGCGTGGCTTCGGACCAGCTCCACGGCCTCCTGCTGCTGGGCGGTGAGGGTGGGCTCGGGGGCACACTCGGGCAGCTGGGCAAAGGGATCGGCGGGCGCGGCGAGGGTGGTCACCTTCTCCATCCGGATCAGGTTCTCCCTGCGCAGCGCGGCCAGGTGGGGCTGCGCGTTCGGATGCTCGCGCAGCACGTCGGTCACCGGCACCGGCAGGGCCGTCTCGGCCAACTGGCAGTACAGGTGAAAGCGCACCGGTCGGCGACGAAGCAGGTCGAGTGCCTCGGCGGAGGGCTCCTCCACGGCCGTGATCGCGACCACGGCGCCAACGCGGCGGTTCTGCTCGTCCTCCTCGGCCACGAGCCACCCGGCGGCGCAGGCCTTCTGGATCCAGGCATCGTTCTTGCCCGCGCGATGGAACGTCTTCTTGTCGTAGAGGTTTCCCGGCCGGATGTGGCTCAGCGGGCCCGTCCACGGGTCGACCCAGCCGGTGTAGTCGTTCTTCGGCGGCAGGATCGCCCGGAAGCGGCGGCGCGTGCGGATCTCGTCGAGTTGGGGGTGGGCCGCCCGCAGCACCTCACCGATGGGGTGGTGGTAGTACCCTGCCGCCCAGACGAGGGAACGCAGCACCGTAGGCGTGAACACGGGCACCGGATCCACGATCTCCCCGAGGGGGGCGGTGACACCGTCAAACGTCGGCGTCCCGGGCAGCACAATGCCGATCAGCCGGCGACCGCCGAAGCGCACGAAGACACGGGTCCCCGGCGGCGGCGGGGTGCCGTCACAGTGGTAGGTGAAGGTCTGGTGGAGCGGGACGGGGACGCCCACGGAGACGAGCCGGCGGGTCATGGGGAGGAGCCGGTCACAGGGTGGGTTCTTCCAACCACTCGGGAAGGCTGGCGCGCAGCTTCCTGGCCAGATCGGGGTGCTTCATCGCATAGTGGATGTTCGCCTCGAGATAGCCGAACACATCCCCGGTGTCGTGACGACGCCCCTCGAACAGGCATCCCAGCAGGGTCTTTCCGGTGCGCACCAGCTCCGCGAGGGCGTCGGTGAGCTGGATCTCGCCACCGGCGCCGCGGGGAATCCGCTCCAGGTGCAGGAACGTGTCCGGGTGCAGCACATAGCGGCCGATGACCGCAAAATGCGAGGGCGCGTTCTCGATCGAGGGTTTCTCCACGATGCCGGTGATCTCCATCACGCGGTCGTCGAGCATGTGCCCGGCGACGATGCCGTACTTGGAGACGTCCTCATCGGGCACCTCCATCAGGGCGAGCACGCCGTGGGGGTGGCGCGCCTCGTACACGTCCATCAACTGACGAAGCGCCGGCCGCTTCGCGTCGATCAGATCGTCGGGCAGGAGCACCGCGAACGGCGTGTCCCCCACGACCTTCTTGGCCATCAGGACCGCGTGCCCGAGCCCCAGGGGCCGCTCCTGCCGCACGGCCACATACTCGGCCATGTGCGTGGGGGCGGTCACCTTCTCAAGCAGGTCGAGCTTGTTGCGGCCGGCCAGCAGCGCCTCCAGATCCGGCGCGGAGTCGAAGTGGTCGATGATGGCCTCCTTTCCCTTGGCCGTGATGAACACGATCCGCGAGATCCCGGAGGCGACGATCTCGTCGACCAGATACTGGATCGCGGGCGTGTCCACGATGGGAAGGAGTTCCTTGGGAATGGCCTTGGTGGCCGGCAGCAGACGGCTCCCGATTCCTGCAGCCGGAATGACGGCGGTAAAGTGAATGACATCGGACATAGATGGTGCCATACCGCAAAACCCCTTTTGCTGCAAGCAATACCTGCGTACACGGCCCGGAACCTGCGCCGGTCCTGCAGCACTTTGGCCTCGCCAAACCGCCTGAATTCAACTATCAATGGAAGGCGCCGTGCGGGAACAACGTATTCTGGCACCCGGCGCTGGAACCTGGGCTCAGGATGGGCCATTGGTGAATCATATGGTATTGAATCTTGTTGACATTCAAGCGCAGTTCGCCCGTCTCCAGCAGGAGATGAAAAAGTATTATTTCGGGCCCGAGTCCATCGTCCAGGAGATCTGCATCACCCTGCTGGCGCGGGGGCACATCCTGCTCGAGGGCGTGCCCGGCGTGGCCAAGACGACCCTGGCGCGGTACTACGCTGCGCTGCTGGGGCTGTCGGCCAAGCGCATCCAGTTCACGCCCGACCTGCTGCCGTCGGACATCACCGGCATGCGGATCCCCGGCCCGGACTTCCAGTCCCAGAAGTTCATCCCCGGGCCCCTGTTCACCCAGGTCCTGCTCGCCGACGAGATCAACCGCGCGCCGGCCAAGACCCAGGCGGCCCTGCTCGAGGCCCTCGAGGAGAACCGCGTCACCGTGGACGGCACCACCTATGCCCTGTACGAGCCGTTCTTCGTGCTGGCCACCCAGAACCCCCAGGAGAGCGCGGGCACGTTTTTGCTGCCGGAGGCCACCATCGACCGCTTCCTGATCCGGATCCGCCTCGGTTATCCCGATCGGGAGCAGGAGCTCTCCATGATGCACGCGCATCACGTGATCCCTCCGCTGCCGGCGCCGCTGTTCTCGGCCACCCAGTTGGTGGAGACCCAGGCCCTCGTCGAGCGGGTGCAGGTCTCCGAGCCGCTGATGCGCTATGCCCTGTCGCTGGTGCGTGCGACGCGCCGGCATCCGCAACTGGAACTGGGCGCCTCGCCACGCGCCGGGCTCGCGCTGCTGCGCGCGTCCAAGGCCAGGGCCGTGCTGCAGGGGCGCGACTTCGCCACCCCCGAGGACGTGCGCGCACTGGCGATCCCGGTGCTTGGCCACCGGCTGAGGCTGTCCTATGAGGCCGAGAACCGCGGCGTCACCCCCGAGAGCATCGTGCATAGACTGATCCAGGATCTCGATCTGATATGAGCCCGTTCTCCGATCCCCTGTCCGGCGCGGGGAGGGAACAGACACCCCGGAGGGAAAAATCAGCCCACGCCGATCCGGGCGCGCCGAGCCTGACCATGCTCACCCTCGGGGGGCTGGTGTTCCTGGCAGCCGGCGCCGTGCTGCTGCGCGCGGACCTGCTGGTTCCGGGGCTGATCCCGTTCGCCTGGGCCGGATGGATCCGGCTGCGCGAGCGCATGCTGTTCTCGTCGCTCCACGAGGATCCCCTGCGCGGCATGGTGATCCCACCCGAGGATGACCTGGTCGTCGGGCGCCCGTTCGTGATCCGCTGCCGGCTGGAGCACCACCTGCCCATCCCGCTGGGCAGCGTGAGCCTGGAGACGCGCTTCTGCCCGGGCCTCTCCAGCGCCGGACACTTCCGCTTCGACATCCCGGCGGCCTGCGAGCTGCCCTTCGAGGTCGAACTGATCCCGGTGCGGCCGGGGCCCGTCTGGTTCTACGGCTTCTCGATCGTGATCCGCGCGCCCCTGGGGGCCGCCCCGCGCGAATACGTGCTGAGCCTGCCCCTGATGCTGCACGCCCAGCCCGCGGCCGCGCAGTTCCTCCGCAAGCACCCGCAGGTCGAGCAGACCCAGCCTGATCGTCGACCTATCCCCGGACAGGACGGCGAGTTCGCCGAACTGCGGCCGTTCTCCCCGGGCGACCCTCCCCGGGCGATCATCCCCTCGGCTTCCCTTCGCCAGCAGAAATACATCATCCAGTTGTCGATCCCGGTGGTGGTGGGGAAATGGTCCGTCCAGGTCGACCTGAACCCGTCCACCTTCTCCGGGGTCGCCGGCTACAGCCCGTTCGATCACTACGCCGCCGGGCTCCCGCTGCTGTTCCACAGCCTGCAGCAGGCCCAGGCTCCCGTGGGACTGGCTGGCTTCCACGAGGATGGCGTGTGGCACTCGCGCCATCCGCGCATCCGCGACGGCCTGCAGGATCTGGTCCGGTTCCGCTACCGCACGCCGGTCTCGGCCCGCCTTTCCTGGGAAGAGCGCTGGGAGCGCTTCCGTGCCTGGGTGCTCTGGGTGTTCGGGGTCGGCACACCCCAACTGTTGCCGCCCGAGCCCGAGGATCGCTGCGAGCAGATCGGCCGGATCATGGCGCGGCTCCCGCGCATCCAGGGTCTGCAGGCCCTGGAGCTCTCCACCACGGATCCCGACCGCGCCCTCGAGCAGTGCTGCGCCTACACCGGGCTAGAGATGCCCACGCGAGCACCGCGCGGCAGCGGACTGCCCCTCATGTTCGAGAGCCTGCGCAGGGCCCCGCCTCCCCATGTGGTCGTGTTCTCGCCGTGGGATCCCCTCCCGGAGACGGCCCCGCTGGCGGCCCAGTTGAGCCACCTCGCCAAAAAGGGCGTCCGCTTCCACTGGATGCTGCTCGACGAGAGCCAGTTGACCCTGCGGCCCCACGGCCGCGACCTGCTCGACCTCGAGTGGCAGATCAAGCTCGGCCCGGTGCTCGACCTGCTGCGCCAGAGCGGCTCGGTGCACTACTACCATCCACTGACGCTGGCATGGGAGCTGCCACGGCTGCTGCGAACGATCGCCCCCGGCCGGCCGGGCAGCCACCGTCGCAGGTGATCGCCCGCAGCGTCTTCGACGCCGACAGCATCTCCTGGCGCACAAGGGGCTTCCCCTGATTCGGCACGCGAAAGCTGTGGATTCTCCCATTGCGAGGTGTTTCTATGCCCTGCCTGATCCTCCTGTTCCTGATCGCCTCCCCGGCCGGACCCGCCACCCCGGCCGCCGATGATCGCGTCCAAATCGAGATCTCTCCCCGGCCGCTCCCGGATGGCCTCCGCATTGGAATGGCCCCGCGTGCCCTGGTCCTGTTTGTCAGGAATCGGGAGGTGGACCGGGTGAAGTTGCCGCAGATTCCCAGAAAAGCCAAGCGCCTCGCCGATCACGCCATCCTGGCGATGGGAACGCACGGGCTCTGGATCCTGCGTGTGGGTGCGGATGATCATTGGGTGATCGTGCAGAAGATGAAACTCCCGGAGTCCGTGGACGGATTCGAGATCCTGAACGATCGTGTGATGCCGACCACGCGGCCGATCCAGGCATATTTCTACCGATCCAACCTCGTTCCCAAGCCGGTCGTTCCGCCCCCCGGAAAGCTCGATCACCTGCTGCCCGGGATCCGCGCTCGGAGCAAAGACTGGCCCGAGCCGCTTGAACTGCCTGAGCCGGGCTTCCCTATGCCGGGTTTCTATGTCGAGACCAACTTCCTGTATACCCAGGCCACCCAACTGTACGCACGGCAGGAGGGCCGCATGAACGATCCCCTGCATTGGGGAATCGAACTGTCCCTGCGCCTGGGTTTCCATGTCTACAGGGAACATGTGGCCGGCATCAGCCTGTTGCGGCTGATCGGGTGGCAGGAGCCGACCTTTGACAACAACAGGGACTACGACGAACAGGTCTGGTCCATGTACAACCCGACAGGTCTATTTTATCAATATGCACCGTCAGCGCTGCCGGTGGGCGTGCAGGTGGAGCCCATTCGCGTGGAGTATCGCGAGGGCACGCCGGCGGAGTACGGGGGGCGGCTGACGCTGCAACTGGTCAAGCGGACGGCCCCGATGCGACTGGGCTTCGAGATGCGCACCGACGTGACCAGGACCATCATCCGTGTGTCGTTCGCCATCGTGTGCGGCTTCAACTTTTGACCCGGGGAGTGCGTCATGAACGAACCAATTTCGCACAGTGTGAAAAAACCCTGCAGTTTTGGAGTGGCGCTGCTCCTGCTGGCCTCGTGCTCGAGCATCCGGCCCACCCGTCTGAGCGTGCCGGTCACGGAGATCGGGCAGGTGGAGAAGCTGGCGCGAGTCCGGCATCCCCTCGGTGAGACGCTCCACTCCAAGGGGACCGGGCCACTGGTCGTGGAGTCCGTCACCAGGTTGCGGGTCATCACGAAGGATCGGATGGCCGTTCCAATCCCGGTTCCGTTCACCGCCGCGCTCACTCCCGACACGCTCACCCTGAAGGGGAAAAAATCGTCGACACGGCTGAAGATTGAAACGGTTGACTACCTTGAGGTCGACGCACGGGTGAAGGGCCCCTGGCGGCCCACCGACTACCTGTCCATGGCCGCCTTCACCGTCGGCGCCCTGTTCTGCCTGGCGGCCATCTCCATGATCCAGGATGATGATTAATTTAATTTATTATTTACCCAGGGGTTCGCAGCGGACCGGCTCCGAGAGGGCGGTGTTGTTGGTCTCCTCGCACTCCTCGATGACGTTGCCGTCGTCGAGGGAGACCGAGAAGGTCATGTCCACGTTGAGCTCGAGATCCTCGTAGACGTAGAGCAGGCGTTCGAGCCCGCCGGGCAGGATCGTGGTCGCGGTGGTCAGCGTGGTCAACTCCGTGCCCGTGTCCTCGCGGACCAGCCGCACCCCGACGCCCGCGGGCACGCCCATGGACCCGAGGTTGCGCACCACCACGAGCAGGCGCACCTCGCGCGGACAGACCACCGTGGCCGACACGCTCACGGCCAGGTCCGGCACCGGGAACAGGGCGCCTCCCTGCACGTTCTGGCGGTAGTTGTTGTAACTGAGCCAGTTGTGGGGCTCGTAGAGGGGCACGTTCCACTCTCCGTTGGCCGACTCGATGTCGGTGACGTGGTAGTTGAACTGACCCCAGACCGGCCGCGTGCGCACCCAGCGATCGTAGGTGTCCCCGTAGACGCGCACGCCGTGGGTGCCCGATGGCTGCCGGCAGATGCCGGCGGCGTCGCACTGGTAGCCGGTGCCCGTGCAGGTGCCGCCGATGCCGCCGGTGCAGCCCGGACCCGCGGTGCAGGTGGTGTACTGGCACAGCCAGTCGATGGAGACGCCGGCGGTCTTCCAACTGACGTGGCAGTTGTCGCGGATGATGGCCTGGTCGGCGTTGGAGATCACGAGCATCTCGGCGTTGCCGTCCCCGTCGACGTCGGCCACGAGGCTGTACTCGGCGTCGGTGCGAGACGAACTGGGGATCTTCGGGTCGACGAGTTCGGTCCCGGTCTGTCCGTCGTAGATGTGGAAGAAGCACTCGTCGTTGTAGAGCACCTCGGCGATGCCGTCCCCCTGGAAATCGAACACGGAGGAGCCGGTCTGCGAGGAACTGAGATCCTGGGTGGGGGTCTGCCAGAGCATGAAGTTGGTGGCGCCCGACGCGCACAGGCCGCCGGTGCGAAGGGGCGGATCCCAGCAGTCGGGATCGTACACCACATAGAAGGCCTGGCCGGCCGTCGAGATCTCGGGCAGGCCGTCGCCGTCGAAGTCGGCCACCGTGGGCGCGCCGCCGCTGCCGCCGCCCGGGATCGCGACGTTGGTGGAGATGATCGAGCCTCCGGCGCCGACCAGGATCGCGCCGGTGCGCCCGTTGAGAATGTATAGGTTGGTCCGCACGAAGATCACCTCGGGACCGGCCACGTCGGGGAAGATATCGGCCACCGCAATGAAGCCCGCGGTCTGGGTCAGCGCGTTGTTCCACAGCGGGATGCCGCCGGGCGTGGCCGGATTGATGGTGATGGCCTTCTTCACGTCGACGATTTCCGGGAAGCCGTCCTCGTTGAGATCGGCCACCGTGGTGTTGAAGGCGCAGCCGGCGACCGCGGCGAAGTCCAGCGCCGCGTTGGAGATGTCGTGGCCGTTGAGGGCGGTGCAGTACACGAGGATGTCGGGCATGCCGTCGTGGTCGAGGTCGGACACATGGGGACCGCCGGTGATGTTGACGGCCACGCCGGTGGTCCGGCGGCCCGTGCAGGCGGGATAGAGGTTGTGGTCGCAGACCTCGGTCAGTCCGTCGCCCTTGACGATGCGGATGCCGCCGCCGTGGATGTTGTAGACGATCTCCAGCGCGGGATCATCGTCGAAGTTGGCCAGGGCCACCGAGGCGCTGCGGTAGGGCTTGGGACCCACGGGATCGGCCGCCGAGGGGATGGTGAACAGCACCCGCGGATTGCCCGCCCCGTCGCCGTTGCCCGAGAGGGCCACCAGCAGCGTGTTGTTCATGTCGGCGCCGGCGTACACGGGGAAGACGACATCGGGCACGCCGTCGCCGTCGACGTCACCCACGGCCGGGCTGGCGATGACGTTGCCGTAGAACACGGCGTTGTAGGTGATGCCGGGCCAGTACCACTCGATCACGGGCTCGATGGGCCAGAAGGTCGGCTCGCCCGAGCAGACTTCGCCACCGCCCAGGGGAAGGCAGCGCCAGACGCTGGTGTCGCAGTAGTACGAGTCGTCGGGGCAGTCGTAGTTGTCGCTGCACATGTTCGAGGGCGTGACGCAGGCGTTGTTCAGGCAGAGATCGCCGATGGGGCAGCAGGTGTCGAGGTTCCCGCCGCAGACGGTCTCTCCAAGATTGCACTCGGTCACGCAGACCACACCGTCGAGGCACCGCTGGCCCGCGTCGCAGCAGACCGTCAGGTTGTCGCCGCAGCGCTCGTTTTCGCACACGGGCAGGCACTGCATCTCGTTGACGCACTCCTCGCCCTGGCCACAGCAGGACAGCCGGCAGCGCTCGAACTCGCACGGCGCCTGGCAGGAGCCGAACACGCACTCGTCGCCGGCGTTGCAGCAGGTCTCCCCACACACCTGATCCTGCGGACAGGGCACGTCGGGGACGTCGGTCCCCTGGTCGTCAGGCACGTCGCCGTCGGTCGCATAGAACCCGGACTCCCCGCTGCAGGCGGAGAACGAAATGACAAAGAAAATCAAGAGAAAACGGACGACGAGGAGGCGGTTGTGTCGCATTTTCGTCACTCCCTTCGCATCCGACACTGTAGCAGAATTCCTGTTGAATGACACCTGCAGATCAATCACGGTCGCAAGATCCTGCCAGCACAACGGACACGCTGGAAAGTCTTGGCGTGAGCCGCTTTAGGCGAACATTGAATGGCAAAAATGGTACTTGTAGTATTGAAAATCCGGAGTAAAGTAGAACGGTTTAAAGGTTCAATGTCGGTTTAATTAAGGAGTTAAAAATGAGAGTAAAATCAACAATATTTGCAGTTATAATGGGAATGGGCATCGTCGCATGTGATGACAGTTCAAGTAACAAATGTGCTGATGGTGAAACCCGACCTACCTCCACTGTTTGCGGTTTGAATGATGAAGGATTCATACTTCAGGAATGCGTGGCGGGAAAATGGACGGATACGACAGACTGTAGCGGCTCCGATCTGTGTGTCAACGGTGCTACCCAGAATGGCCTGACCGTATGCGGAGCAAACGATGAAGGTGTGCTGGTTCAGGAATGTGTCAGTGGACAGTGGCAGGACACAACAGACTGCAATTTGAATCCAGATTGTACAAACGGTGAAACCCGGGTTGGCACAACCGCATGTGGCCTCAACGACGAGGGTTTCCTTGTGCAGGAATGCATAGACACTCACTGGCAGGATACAACTTCATGCAGCGGTACAGATGAATGTGAAATGGGTTCAACCCAAATGGGTTCAACCGTGTGCGGCCTGAACGACGAAGGCTTCTACAATCAGACATGCCCCAATGGTATGTGGGTTGACGACACAAACGACTGCACCGGTGATGACGCATGTGAAAACGGTTCAACGCAGGAAGGTACAACCGTGTGCGGCCTGAACGACGAAGGTTTCGTTATTCAGGACTGCATCGATGGTCAATGGGTTGATGGTACTGATTGCAGCGGAACAGACATATGCTTAAACAGTGCCTCTCAGGAAAGCACAACCGTTTGTGGCCTCAATCACGAGGGATTCGTAATACAGGACTGTATTAACGGTCAGTGGGTTGATGGAGACTGCAGTGGAACAGATGAATGCGAAATTGGAACAACTCAGGCGGGAACAACCACCTGTGGCTTATTAAGCAGTGGCACTTATGAGATGAATTGCGCCGCAGGAACATGGAATGATACATTAAATTGTATCAACGAAATCAACGTTGTAATCAACGAAATTGAAACCGGCGTAGATGGTTATGTTGAGCTTTTCAACGCTGGAACCGGAAATGCTGACATCAGCGGATTTTTCATATTTGCAAGTGGCGCCTACGATTACCCACCGGCATCCACCGTTCTCGCTCCCGGAGAATATTATGTTGCTCATTTTCCTGCTCTTGCAACCACTTTAACGGTGAGTTTAAGCGACAGTTCAAATACTGTTTTGCTCGATGAAGTTTGGTGGACAACACCAATGGATCTTTATGGCCGGCATCCCAATGGAACCGGTAGCTTCCAGTCACTGTACATCCCCACAGAAGGTGCCGAGAATACAAACGCCATGCCCCTCTTTATCGACTGGTGTGATGTTCAATCACCACAGGATTATGCGGCCAATGGAGGCGATACTACAACAATTTATGGTCAGGTTTATATCGATGGAAGCACCGGAATTCAAGGTAATGATGAATTTCCGAATCCTCAGGTGCGATCAAGACTATGCTGGGATGATGGTACAGAAACGATTTGTGAACCGGCCGTATTTAATTCAGGCCACTCAGGCGACAATAACGACGAATATATGGCTGATTTAACATTGAATACAATAGGTGATTACGATTACTGGTATGAGTTCTCCGGAGACCTGGGTAATAATTGGACGACATGTGCTGGTACTTACATTGCAACAATTAATGTGCCGCCAACTCCCTGTGATGTTTCAGGCTATACACTTAAACAGCTCAGTTCTACAATTAACTACGTTATTCCGGCTGGAACAATCATTCCCGGTGGTAAAACACTTTTAATTGTACGCGGTGGCACAGGGTATGATCAGGCTGGCTTTGAAACTTACTGGGGTGTAACTCTTCCTGCAGGAACGGTTTACTTAGACAGCGTCAATCATATTCCGATGGTCAACGGTGAGGAAACCTATGAACTTCTTGATGCTTCAATGAACTCAGTTGATGGACCGACAATTCCTGTTGTTGTGCACAAAAATTACCAGCGCGTTTCCACTGCTGACCCAGCAGGTACCGCAGCTTCCTGGACAGAGGTAACTGATACGGATGCTACTCCTGGTTCATTTACAGGTACGGCTGCACATACAGGACATCCAGTAATTTCAGAGTTTGGTGATTCACCAGTCACTTATCAATATGAGTTTGTTGAAATTTATTGTGATTGATAGCATGTGTTCTGTAAGTTATTCAGATGTCTGAATAATCATTTCTCTTCCCTCTGAATTGCTCATATAAACTTTAAACTAAAATGGTGGTTTTTTCGGCGACCCTGTCGGTATTTCGTCTAGTCCCCGAAGAGCCAGCGGGACAGGTTCATGCGGCGCTCCACTGTAGTGGAAAGTCCGGCCTGCAGGATCGGGGGCGTGCCGGCGATCCGCACGCTGGACCGGCCGCGGGTGATGGCCGTGTAGATCAACTCCCGGGTGAGCATCAGGGAGGGGACCTCCGGCAGCGCCAGGGTCACCTCCGGAAATTCGCTGCCCTGGCTCTTGTGCACCGAGAAGGCGAAGGCGCGGGCCAGCGGCAAACCCGCAAGCGGGAAGATCCTCAACTGATCGCCCTGCAGGAAGGCCACGCACGGCATCGGCTCCCCCTGCCATGTTGCGTGCAGCACCACACCGAAGTCGCCGTTCCACAGGCTGCGCTGGTAGTCGTTGACCTGCACCATCACCGGCTCTCCGGGCAGGAGGCCAAAGGTCCCCCAGGGGTGTTTGCGGTGGAAGTATTCGTTGACGGAGACGGTCCCGCGGGATCCGGCGTGGGTCACGCACAGCACCGGTGCGCTCCCGGCCCGTCGAAGGAGCTCCACGATCTCCGGGTACCGGGGATGCCCGCCGGGCTCGACGGCGATCTGGGAGGGGTCCCACTCGAAGGCGTCCAGGGCCGCGTCCCAGTACAATCGATCGAAGGTCCGTGAGAAGACCTGGTCGAGAAACTCATGCCACTGCCGGACGGTCTCGGTGCGGTGCAGGATCAGCCGGTTTTCGGCTGGAAAGGCGTCGACGGGGCCCTCCCATGCCATCTCTTTGCGGGCCATGACCCGGCGGATCCCCCCGGCCAGGCCCTGCTCGGCACGGTAATTGCGCTCCAGACGGAAATAATGGTCCGGATACCGTGTCGGGCCCTTCTCCCAACTGGCCTGGAACAGGGCACCTCGGCCCACGGCCGGCAGCTGGTCACGGTCGCCGATCCAGATCAGGCCGGCCGTCGCTGGCAGCGCCCGCAGCAGCGCGTGACAGAGCACCAGATCCACCATCGAGCTCTCGTCGACGATCACCCAGTCCACCTCCAGCGGCGAGCCTTCGTGGCGCCCGAACCGGTCCGTACCCGGACGATAGTCCAGCAGGCGGTGCAGCGTCGACGCATCCAGCCGTCCGTCAAGGATGGCCGCGTCGTAGGGCCCGACGGCGTCTCTGGGACCGGTGGCCTTGCCAGGACCGCCTCCTGCGGCAGCCATGCGCCTCAGGCTCTGGGTGATGCGAAATCCCGCCTTTCCGGTGGGGGCGGCGATGGCGATCCTGCCGGCGTCCAGCCCGGGAGACCAGCGGCCCAGGGCCCACAGCAGGCCGTAGATGCACGAGGTTTTTCCGGTGCCAGGACCGCCCGAGATCCAGAAGACCCTTTTTCCGGGCACCTGCCGGATCATGCGCCGCTGGACGTCGTCGAGCTCACCGGAAAACCCGGCAAAGGGATCGGTCCGATCCGCAGTCTCGTCCACCGTCCCGAACCGCTCCCGCAGCAGTCGCGCACACTCACGCTCCATCCACCGGGTGCGGGAAAACTGCAACTGGGCGTCGCAGAACACCAGCGGAGCGGCCCAGCCGGGCTTCAGGGAATCGGGCGCCGCCGGTTTCGGGTCGCCATCGCCGAGCAGCGCTGCCAGGGACCGATTCTCCAGGAACCGCCGGAACTCCGCCGCCAGCCGTGACGCTGTGAACTTCCCGTCTTCGTTGGCCTCCCGCAACCGGCGGGCGATCTCGGCCAGCTCCGGACCCTCCGGATCAAGCGTGGTGTGGCCGCGGCCCTCGGCCAGGAACAGCGCCAGCAGGTGGGCCACCACCGTCAGTTTCTCCGACGCAGTGAGCTGGCAGACGCCCAGCAGGTCCCAGGCCCACAGCACCAGCCCCGGGGCCAGGCGCGCCTCCTCCAGCGTCCGTGCCAGCGCACACAGGGCCCGGGTGATCTCGGGCTCAAGTTCGAGGCGGCCGAGAATCTTCTGGACCAGGGAAGCTTCGTTCATCCCGAGAGCTCCTTCCATTCGGGCCTGAGCCGGACCACCCCGGAGCCGGGGCCGAAGCCCCGCACGAACACGTAGAGGAAGCCGCCGAAGGCCTTCGACCACGCCTCCTCCGAGCCGATGCCGAGCATCCGGGCCAGCGCCGCGGCGTAGAGTCTGGCCTGCAGCGCATAGTGCAGCCGGACATGCGCGGCGACGGTCTCCGGGGTGTAGTCGCGCAGCAGGTCGGTCTTCCAGTCCACGATGTAGAGCCTGCCTTCCAGACGGAGCACGGCATCGAAGAAGCCCATGACCCATCCATCGTCCTGCGGAGGATGAGACAGGATCGACTCCAGACCGCCGGCCAGCGCCGGATCGTAAGGGATCCGGAACTCCAGCTCCCGTGCGATCCGGTCGCAGTCGCCCAGCGGGGGCAGCCCGCAGCCGGGAAATGCCAATGGCGTCCGAAAGGCGGAAAACACCATCTCACCGATGCGCCGCCAGCAGGCCGCCGGAAGCTCCTGCCGGGCCACCGCAGCCAGGATCCACGACTCCACGGCGGGGTCGGCCAACCAGTCTTCGGCCGTCGCGATCGACCGCAGGGAAAAAAGATCGACGGTCTCGCACAGTTCGTGCACGCACAGACCGGTATGAACGCCCGGCGGCGGATCGGTCGCGGGCACCTCGGGCAGGGCATCGGCCACACTCACCACGCGGGCCTCCTCGGAGATCTCGGCCCGCTTCTTCAGGCTGGAATAGGAAAAGACCGGTTTTCCAACCCGCGCGCGCAGCACGGCCGAACCAATGTCGGAGAACTCCAGGCAGGACCTTACCTCTTCAACCAGCGTCTCGAGCGCGACGCCGGTGCCGGGCGGTTCCGTGGCGACCTCCTGGTCCGGCGTGGGCAGATACGAACGGCAGTCCCGGCATTCCGTGCCGGTGATCCGGACCTCGAACAACTCTGACACCCGGGCGTCCACTCCGACCTCGTCGCGCAGCGTCGCCACGCGTTCCCGCACGGTCGCCTTGGCGCCGCGGAACAGTTCCTTGAAGCCCGCCTGGTTTTCCGACTCGGGATCGGGCAGGGGCTCGGCGATGATCTGCAGGTAGCACAGGGCCTTGGCCCGCGTCATGGCCACATACATAAGGCGCTGGGCATCCCCGAGTTCCTCCTCTTCATAGAACGGCCTCTCCGGATCCTTGGCCTCCAGTTTCCCGACGTGCAACACGCGACGGCCTTCGGTCGGGGAATGGAACTCGTGCACCGGAGGAGCCAGGTTCTTCGAGAACCCGCCGTACAGGAACACCACCGGCGCCTCGAGTCCCTTGGCGTTGTGCATGGTGAGGATGCGCACGGCGTTCTCCCCGGGATCGGTGACCTCCATGAGCAGGTCCTCCGAGTCGGCATCCCGAGATCCGTTCAACACCCACTCCCGCAGGCGGCCCACGAGCAGGTCCGCCGTCATGGGACGCGCCACCAGCTCGTGCCGCAGGATGCCGAAGATACGCTCCAGGTTGATCGCGTCCCGCCGCGTGGCGGCGCCGGAAAAGAGCCGCTCCCGGACGCCGCTGTCGAACCAGAGCGCAGAGAGCAGGTGGGCCAGCTCCCCGTCGCGCGCCAGCTCGTTCCAGGCTAAAAGGGTGCGCACCGCCCGATGATGCCGCGGCAGGCCGCCGGCCTGCGCGAGCCCGACGAGGTCCATGCCGAAGAACGGCGTCACGAAGGCGCGGTTCTGCAGGGAGGGGTGATGCGGACGCAGGATGGCCTCGAGCACGTCGAGGAGCCCGCGGGCCTCGGGCCCTTCGAACAGGGTCTGGCGGCGGTAGAATGAGAACGGGATGCCCGCTTCGCGCAGGACACCCGAGACGATCCGGCCCTCGGCGTGCTTCTGCACGAGGATGAAGACATCCCGGTAGCCGAGGATCCGGGGGACCTGACCGGGTTCGGCCAGCCGCGTGCCGGAGCGCACCAAATCCCGGATCTCCTTGGCGATCTGCCGGGCCAGCTCGAAGGCCCAGCGGTCCCTCGTGACATGGGAGCAGAACTGCTGTCCGAGGATCACCACCGGAGGGCGACGCGGCTCCAGCCGCAGGTCGGGCTTCCCGCAGTCCAGCGGGTGATCGTACCGGACGTCCTGGACCGAAAAGACGCTCGAGGGTTCCCTGTCGCGGAAGAAATGGTTGACCGCGTCGACCATGTCCCGGGTACATCGATAATTGGTCTCGAGATGGACCTGGACCCCGCCCACCGCCTGCAGGTGAAGGCGTGCCGCCTGGTAGGTCAGGATGTCCGCGCCGCGGAAGCGGTAGATCGCCTGCTTGGGATCCCCCACCACCACCAGCGCCCCGTCGGGCCGCTCCAGGAAGAGCCGCCGGAGGATCTCCCACTGCACCGGATCGGTGTCCTGGAACTCGTCGACGATCCCCACGCGGAAGCGCGCCTGCAGGCCGCGCACCAGCTCCGGTCCGGTCGCAGGATCAGCCAGGGCCAGGGCCAGCCGCTGGATCATGTCGTCATAGGTCATCACGTGGCGTTGCCGCTTGGCCTCGTCCAGCGCCATGCGAACGGACGGGAGCAGGACCATCACCGCCATGTGACGGAAATAGGTCCTCCGCCCGTCCAGCGAGCGGGGCAGCGCAAGCCAGGTCTCCAGCGCCTGCCGCAGAGACGGGTCCAGGCTGTCCAGGGAATCCTCGCAGGTCCTCAGAAAGCCCTTGAACTGTGCCTTCTCCATCATCATCAGGACCATCAGGCCGTCCTGCCAGCAGGCCGCATGTTCCAGCAACCGGCTGACGAGCCCGGGGTAGGTGTGTCTCTGCTTGTCCTTGGGACCGACCCGCGTGAGCACCGCATCAAAGGCCTGTCGCAACTGCGGGGTCTTCAGTTCAGCCACCGCGGGGATGGCCAGTTTCTCAAGCACCCCCGAGAAACGCATGGGCAGCGCCGACTCGGCGCAGTGCATCAGGGCCTTCACCAGCGTGTTGTGACTGGACGCGCCGAGCCAGCCCAGCAGGACCGACGCGGCCGTTGGGTCGCGGTACCAGGGACCGCGTATCAGATCCCGCATGACCTCCGGGAAGAGGTCCTCCAGAGAGGCCAGCTCCTGCTCGAACGGATACGGCGTGTGGATGGAGAACCAGGACAACGCCAGTTGGGCAAAGCCGTGGATCGTGGTGATGGTGGCCGAGTCGAAGGCCGCCAGCGCACGGCGCACGAGGGGACCAGATCCGGCATTCCCGCTCAGGCGGAGACGGACGCGGTCCCGAAGCTCGCTTGCGGCCTTCCGGGTGAAGGTGACCAGGAGGATCTCGGAGATCGGAACCCCGGCCTTCACACGATCGAGCACGAGGTGTTCAATCGTGTAGGTCTTGCCCGTACCAGCGGAGGCCTCGATCAGGGCGCAGGTCGGCGACGGTCCGGAGAACACCCGCCGCATCAGATCAGGCTTCTCCATCGGAGCCCTCCTGTCCGGCACCCGCCGGCTGCGCATCAGGAAAGACGCCTGTGACCACCGGCCGGATCCGGTTCTGGAACTGCCATGCCACGGGCGCCTGCGGGTCCAGGAACAGACGCTGCGCCAGCGCCCGGGCCCTGGACGCATCGATCAGGGGTCCGAGGTTCCAGATCGGCTCCAGGCGGAAGGTGTCAAAGTCACTGTTTTCCCACGCATGGAGCAGGGATGGAGCCCGCTTCCCGTACCAGGAATCGAAGTCCCTGAAATCTCCAGACAACCACTCCATGGCCAGGTCCGCCGTGAAGAACGCGAGGTTTTCCGGATCGGGGATGGCACCGGCCAGCTGCTCCAGGTACTCCAGGGCCTGCGCCGGATCCGGCACCGGCCATTCCCAGGACAACTGCTGCTGCGCCTTCTTGGCGAACGGACGCACCAGCAGGATCCGCACGGTGTCCAGGGCCGCCTCCGGAGCGATGACCCGGTACAGTTGCAGCGCGACCCAGGCGTCGCAGACCCTCGCCACAGGAGTATCGCCCTTCTTGACATAGTCCAGCACCAGCAGGAGTCCCCGACTCACGTGATACCACGGCAGGCGGCCCGAAACCCCGGCCCCGGCCGACGCGAGACGGACCGGCGGCGAGGCACCGGGCTCCAGGGACGGATCCATCCCCGGACAGGCACGCCAAAAACCCTTCCAGTCCGCACGATCCGGCAGGACGGAGGCCACGGCGGTGAGCGTGCAGCGTACCGTGTCGCACAGATCGTCGGCCAGCGGTCCGCACTTCGCGAGGGAGAACACCCCGGCGGGTCCCCAGGCCTGGGCGGCAGCCGTCTCCAGAAATTCAGCGGCGTCCCGGGCCAGGCGCCCATCGAGGCCGGGATCGTACGGATCCGTGCCGGCCGCGAGCTCTCTGGCCACGACCTGATCGAGCCAGGCGTTGCGCTCCCGGGAACCCAGGGTATCGAGCTCGTGCTCGGGCAGCTCCCCGGACTCGTGGCGCGCGGCGTGGAACCAGGTGGAGGCCGTGACCTGCAGCGGAAACTCCACAAAGCGCGAGAAGTCCTTCCAGTACAGTCGGCGAATCCCACCCCGTGGCTCTAGCGGCTGCAACGGAGGCGGCACCTTCAGGAAAGCCCGCAAAGCCTCCGGCGCCGATTCCGGGAGCGCGGCCGGATCGAAGCCGGCCTTCGCGAGCCGTTCCGCCGCCGCAGCGACCCGCGACGAGCGCAAAACCACGGGCGCGGTCGGTGCCTGCATAAGCACCTGCCCCCCCGGATCCACCGCCTCGATCAACTCCCGAATCACTGTGGCGCGGGCGACGGGATCGCCGGTTACCGCGTTCCGGTCGCACCAGGAGAACGTCACCGATTCGTCGGCATGGCACAGCGCCGTGAGAAACCGTCCCAGCTCCGTCTCCCGGGGCGTCGGTTCGCGGCCCGGCATGCCCTCGGCGGACCTCGCGTCCAGCGGGGAGGCGGGGATCTCGCGGGCGACGATGCCGTCCTCCAGGCCGGCAAAGTACACGTGCGCAAACGGAAGCAATTGAAGATCCGCGATGGGGCCCACCCACACGTTTCGCTCGCCCCACGGTGAGTGGCCTGTGCGCAGGTTCTCGATGCCCGCAGTCACGATCGGCAGCACCTCACGATAGGCCAGGTGTGGGTCACGAAGCCGCCACAGGGGAAGGCGCGCATGCGCGGACAGCACCTCGCGGCAATGCCCCATCAACTTTTCATCCCGCTCGGTCCGGGGGGTGAGCAGATCAGCCAGCTCCGTGCCCAGGAACTCCATCCATCCGGCCATGGTGCGCCTGGTCGCGCACGCCTCGCAGAACTGCCGCAGGCCGTGCACGATCGTCAGCAGGCGGGCCAGAAGCGGCCATTGGTCGGCCGAGAAATCCAGCGGACGAACACCCAGGGGCCCGGCTCCTGGAACCTCCAGTTGCAGCGCGCCCCCCGGGGCGGTCACCGCGCCCAGGGAGAGCCGCCACAGCGCGTGCTCCCAGGAATGCGTCTTCAGCGCCGGATCCTGCTGCTGCAGGTCCGCGTCGCGCCAGCCCCGGATCACGCCCGTGACGCCGATCCAGTGGCGGATCAACTGCTCCTCCTCGGGCGTCCACGCGGCCAATGCCGGGCTGCACACCAGCTCCAGCACCGCCGCGGCCCTCCCCTCCCCGGGCGGCAGCTCGAGCAACTGCCCGACGGTCTGCAGGATACGGGATTCCGAGTCGGAGCGCCAGCGCACGCGATGCAGCGGCAGCGCCGGATCCTCCGAGAACACGCTGATCAGTTCGTCCAGCGCGGATGGCCCTGAATCGGCCTCGGGCACCACGACGGCGAAGTCGCAAAGCCGCAGCCGTGGATCCCCCTTCAACCGGGCCATGAGATCGTCGCGGATGGCCACGCACTCCTCGCGCCGGGAGGGAAAGCTCCACACCCGCAGGCTGTCGTCAGGGACGGTCAACGTGACGCCCTCACGGTTGTCGAGGATGGATCCCTTCACCCGGGCCAGGTTCGTGGCCTCCCCGGGATCCTCGTAGAGGGTGTGCGTCTGGTATCCGCTCAACTCATGGCAGAAGGCCACAGGCTCGGCCAGCGGACCGCCCCAGGCGTCGAGCAGCGGGTGGTTGCCCGTCAGTCCCTCCCCCTCCTCCCCGGAGGCACGGTGAACGCGCCGCACCTGCTCGAAGAACTCGCGGCAGGGGCTGAACAGGTACAGGTGAACCTCGATCTCCGAGGACATCCAGTGCAGAAGCGTCCGGTCGCGCAGCGGCCACGGGTGCGGTACCAGCACGTGCAGCTCCGGCGCGAGCTCCGCAGGTCTGGTGTGGGCCATCAGGTCGTCCACGGGGAAACCGAACTCCCCGAGCGCACGGGCGGACTCGAAGATTCGTGTGAACAAATGCGCCTGCCAGCGCTCCACAGGGCTCTCGGTGAGGGTCCTCCCCTCCGACCACGCCATGGTCAGTTGCGGCCGCTCCAGGTGATACCGGCGGAACAGGTCTCCGAGCTGGACCGCCACCTGCCAGACCACGTCGGTCTGCAGCTCCCCGGTGCCCTGCAGCAGGTAGGCGCGAAGGTCGGCGAAGGCTGGATCTCCGGTCAGATCGGAGAACGCAAGCTCCTGGAAGCAGGCCGCCACGAGGGAGTCGGTGTCGGCCGGCCAGACCCCTGGCCTGTGGGTTCGCAGCCGACGGGACAACCAGGCATCGAACGTCTGGATCTCCACCTGGAAACAGGCGCCACGCGCTCCGGCCAGGGCGTTCTTGACCACGGAGAAGAAGTGCCGGCCCGGGACCAGGACCGAGCGCGTCTCGAACAGGTCGAAGGCCCCCAGGCGCTCGTCGAGCGCCGCGAGCAGAACGCGAACCTGGTTCGATTCAATGACGTGCAGTGCCATGGACCCTCCCGCAGCCACAGTACTGAATTCCGCCTTGGGTTCAATCATTAATGTTAAAAACTACCGTTATTTCAGCCAATTTTTTCATTTCAGCTTGATTTTTTCACTTTTTTGTCATTTTCACGATACGGCTGACTGAAAAACCGGACAATACCCTCTGTGCGGCAGGAGGCGGCATGCGGGACTATGTTGGAAAATATCAGTTACTGGAACGCATCGCGTCGGGCGGGATGGCCGACGTGTACCGTGCCCTGGCGACCGGACCGGGCGGCTTCAGGAAGATCGTCGCCATCAAGCGGATCCGGGAGCACATGTCCGGGGATCCCGAATTCATCGACATGTTCGTGCGCGAGGCGACCCTGGCGGCCCGCCTGGACCATCCTAACGTGGTGCAGGTCTTTGAGTTCAACCGCGACCGAAGTCAGTACTACCTCGTCATGGAGTTCGTGCAGGGCCTGGACCTGAAGACGGCCCTGGAGCGGTTCCCCGGACCCTGGAACCCTGAACTGGCCTTCTATGTCGCGTCCAAGGTGCTCGCGGGCCTGCAATACGCCCACGAGCTGGCCGACGACCAGGGGCGGTCCCTGTCGGTGATCCACCGCGATATCAGCCCGCACAACATCCTGCTGTCGGCCAACGGCGAAGTGAAACTGGCCGACTTCGGCATCGCCAAGATGCGCGACGCCGTCTCCCACACCCACGTGAACATGGTGCGCGGCAAGCTGCCGTACCTGTCTCCGGAGCAGGCACGCGGCGAGACCATGGACGTCCGCAGCGACCTTTTCAGCCTGGGACTGGTGCTCTGGGAGACGCTCACGGGCGTGCGGCGGTACGGCGCGGGGCGGGGCGCCGATCCCATGGCCGAGGTCATGGCCGGGCGA
>JAHITJ010000156.1 GCA_018817795.1 Myxococcota bacterium
ATCTTGAATTGCTCTGACCGCATTTATCAAGTCCGATGATTCCCAGCTCAAGTCGTGATGTAAAATCGTCGTCAGTGAAGCAACAGTGACAAAGAGGAATTCAAACGCCCGCACAGCTCCTGGCAGTATCATCTATCCTGAAAACGATTTCGATTTCGATTTCGATTTCGACATGGACGTGGAGAGCTTCAAGGTAAAAAGGCAAAATTGGTCGGCTCTCTAGTGTAATGTTAACGAGTCGCCCCTCGACCTCAACTGGAGGTGGAAATAGGGACAAACAGGCGTGCGAAAGAGGGAAAAACGGGAGATCTGGAACGAGTTGGTGCGGGCGGAAATTGTATTAGAACAGTGGCAGACATACTTGGCCGGCGGCGATGGGGTGAGCATCGCTGGAGAGGGGCGCTCAGGGCGCCTGGAGGGTGGGCGGGTCAGAGCTGGGGGTCGATCGATACGCCCCAGTAGACGTGCATTGCAAAGGATTACTCGCGGACGACCGAGAGCAGCAGGTGACCGACGAGGTCCTTGTCATGGCGGGCCACGAGCAGGATCTGGTTGAGCCCCGGGGACAGCGGAATCGAGGAATCGAACTTCAGGGAGCCGCCCTTGCCGGGCGCATAGAAGACCTTCTGCTTGGGCCGGTCGGACTTGAAGTTGGACACGATGATGTAGAAGTCCCGGATCGACGCCGGGTGCACGACCTCACCGGCGATCATGACGGACTCGGCCTTGGTGAGGCTCTCCGGACGGGAGGTCAGCAGGATGCGCGGGGGCACCACGTGCGATGTCCAGGCGATGACCGGCGGCTTGCGGTCCTTTGGGGGATCGGTGCGCAGCGTGCACGCGGTGAAGCCGAACACGCGGTCGGTGAGCTTGAGGCGGCAGGCGGTGCCATACATGCCTACGGCTTCCACCCAGCCCGCGCCGGTGCCCAGTTGCAGGCCGGACAGGCCCGCGGTGTGCCAGATCGCGGTGTTCTCGGGCAGCAGCGTGGAGAACGGCTGGAAGGAGCCGTCCACGGCGGCACCCGCGGGCAGCTCGAACTGGCGGGAGACGCTCTCGGAGAACTCCGTGTCGAAGACCGACAACTCGATCTTCAGCGGCGCGTTGGTGTCCTGGATGCGGTACTTCATGGTGGCCCATGTTTCCTGTCCGGGCGCCAGCTTCTCATGGTGGGTGCGACCCTCGAGCAGGAACAGGCGGTTCTTGCTCTCGTTGCGCATCATCGACACCAGCTTCTCCGAGGGACCGTCACCGATGTTCTTCACCTGCATGTGCAGCAGGAAGGTCTCGTCCTTCTGGGCCAGGCCGTCGCCGCCGTTCTCCTCGCCGTAGGCGAACGTGAACGCAAACTTGGGGCGGCCGAGCTCGCGCAGCACCAGGTTCTGACGGAACTCGCCGATCTTCCCGCGGCCCTGCTCGTAGATGTCCACCTGGTAAGGCTCCACGCCCGCGGCGGTGCGGTGCGGGATGTTCAACTTGGTGCGCCAGGAGAAGGACTTGCCCGGGGGGATCACGCCGAAAAGATACTCATGCCCGTCGAGGAAGTCCGCCGGGCTGCTGACCACACCGTAGACCCGCGACAGCGCTTCGTCCCCGGCGTTCTCCAGTTGCAGCTCCAGGAAGAACTCCTGGCCCGGGACGAGGGTCTCCAGCGGCTTGGCGCAGGTGACGTCATCGGTGGCGCACAGCAGCGGCTTCAGTTTCATCGAGGGGGTGCGCGCCGAGGTCGGGTCCTTCTTCCAGTCCACGCTGCGCCTGGCCAGGTCGGCCACGATGCGGGCGTCCTCCTCGGCCAGGTGCTTCTTCACGAACGCCTCCAGGCCCGCCAGCGTCTCCGAGGCCTTGGTCTTTCCGGCCTCCACCAGGATCCGCCGCGCAAACTCGATGGTGTCCTCGTCGGCGCCGGAGTCCTCCACACGGTTCTTCTGGTCACGATCACGGCGTTCGGTGATGAAATGGCGCACCTCGTAGCGGGGCTGCTCGTCGGGACGCTGCCGGTCGCTCTTGATGGTGCGGGTCCGCTTGGGTGTCTCCTTGGGCGCGTCGGGCCAGAACAGCGACACGATGTCGTCGATCACACCCACGTTCACGAACCGCACGTGGGGCACCACACCGACCTGCTGGATGCTGACGTCCCCGGGGGTCAGGTACTCGCGGATCGTCATCTTCAGGACCGGTTGTCCCTGGCCCTGATGGAAGATCTGCTGCACGGTGCCCTTGCCGTAGGTGGTCTCACCGACGACCAGCGCGCGGTTCTGTCCCTTGAGCGCGCCGGCCACGATCTCCGAGGCCGAGGCTGAATGCGAGGACACGAGCACGACCATGGGCGTCTCCGCGTTGAGCGTGCCCTTCTCCTCGGCGTGGAACACCTGCTTCTGCGAGCCGGGGGCGCCCACCGTGGACACGATCACGCCACCGGACAGGAACGCATTGGACACCGTGACCGACTGGGGAAGCAGGCCGCCCGGATTGTTGGCCAGGTCCAGGATCAGACCGGAGGGCTTCTTTTCCTTGGTGAACTCGGCGTATTTGGTGGTCAGATCGTCGGTGGTGTAATTGATGAAGTGATTGATCCGCAGGTACAGCACGTTGCCCGGAAGCCAGCGCGCAGACACGCTCTCGAGCTTGATCTGGCGGCGGCGCAGGATGAACTTCTTCACCTCTTCGGGGATGCTCTTGTCTTTTTCATCCTTCTGCAGGGCCGGGCCCTTGGGATCCTTGGAACCCTTCGCGTCCTTTTTGCGACGCACCATGATCGTCACGTCGGTGTTCTCCGGTCCCCGGATCTTGTCGACGGCATCGTTAAGTAGCATATTAACTGTGCTCTCGTCATCGATCTGCGTGATGACGTCCCCCTCCTTGACACCCTCCTCGAACGCGGGCGTCCCCTCGTTCGGATAGATGACGGTGATCTCCCAGTCACGCACCGACAGCACCATGCCCACGCCGCCGTACTCGCCCTTGGTCTGCATGTCCAGGTCGTCGGTGTATTTGGGCTTGATCAGCACGGAGTAGGGATCCAGCGCCTCGAGCATGCCGTTGACGAAACTGTAGATCGAGTCCTCGATATCGTCGGCCGGTGCGCCGTTCTTCTTGAGCTCCATCGTGACGAACTTGAGGATGTCCGAGATGACCTCCTCGAGCTTGCCGATGTCGGTCATCTTGGACAGATCAAAGTTCTTCTTTTCCTTGTCCACCTGCACCGTCACAAGCGTGGGTGTGGTCTGCACGAAGGCCACCGAGGCGATGTCCGACTGCAGCTCCTCGAGGCCGGCCGCCAGCATCTCGTCAGGCTTGAGCTTGGTGGGATCGTAGTAGTACGAACGAAGGTACGCCAGCGTCACGGCCAGCTCAGGGAACGGACTCTTCTCGGAGATCTCCACGATCGGTTCCGGCGGAACCTCCAGCTGCTGTTTCTTCTTTGCGGATTTGTGGTCACAGGCAAACTGGGTCGCCAGAAGCAGGATCAGCAGCCAGCAGGAGTGTCTTTTCAGCATGTCATTTCCTTGCCTTCAGAAGCGTCGGTTCCGGAGAAACGATCAGGATTTCTTGATTGCGATCGCCGTCGAGATCGACGATGACCGGGTCCGCCGGGCTGCCCCACCGGGCGATCAACTCCGGGGCCGTTGTGGCGGCCTCGTCGATCCAGAAAAGGGAGTTGTTCGTCTTGATCACCAAGCCGGGCCTCCCGGGCCCGTGCCAGTTGCAGGGGACGATGGACATCACGGAATAGGAGCCAGTGAGCTCGGTGATCTGGCGGCGCTCGATGGTCTGTCCCCGTATGGAGACGACGGACAGGAACGCGCGGGCGACCTTGCCGTAGTCCTTGTCCCAGCCGTCACCGATCCAGGCATCGAAGCCTTCCTTCGTGGTCAGGGCCCACAGGCCGCGGACCCCACGGACCGTCGGCAGCGGCTTGAGCCTGCCGTCCTCGAACAGGAACAGGCCACCGTCGGAGCCCGGTTCGTCCCCGTACACGCGGGCCACAATCAACTGATGACCTCCACCGGCCTTCTCCACCACCGAGATGCGTCCGATCATGGAGGCGGATAGCAGGATTTTGACCTCGCCGCCGGAGGGAGCCCGCTGCCCGACCTGCACGGTGTACTTGTCGGAAAACCACGCCATGTAGATGGATCCGTCGGCCGCAGCCACCGCGTCCTGGGGATCGGCGCGCTTCGAGGTGGTCTGATGGATGACCTCGTGCACCGTGGCGGGTTTCTTCTCGGGCGTCATCCCTGAGGCGTCGGTGAGCGTGAAGGTGATCCGCTCCTCCGGAGAGCGGCTGATCGGATTGCGTCCCCATCCTGTGAGCACGCGGTCCGGGCGCTTTCCGGTGCCGGGAACCAGCCGCACCAGCCGTGGAAATCCCTGGTGCAGGGCCACGGCGACCAGGGCACCGTCGGGCGCCCGGAACTGGATCCGGTCCGTCATCACGTATGCCAGCAACTGCCTCGTGGAAGCGTCGAAGCGTCCGGCGAGCATGTACTGCACGGGACCTTCACCGGCAGGGAGCTTCACGGCCTCGACGGTCTTCTCCTCGACGGAGAATTGGGGCTCCCGGACGCGCGGATTGATGGGTTTTGGCGGCTCGGCCGGGGGCGGAACCGGCGTCATGACCACCTCGGAAACAGTCTCGGGAGCCTGACCTTTGACGGGGGTGTCCTTGCGGAGTTTGGGCTTCTCGCAGGAAAGACTGAAGAGCATCAGGATGACAAGTGCGTACTTCATGGGGCTCCTCCTGAGCATTGGAATGACGAAGTCCACCAACGTGTTCAGGCTTTTTCACGCAGGGCGCGGGCCACACGTTCGGGGGTGAACGGACCGTGCATCATGCGCACGCCACAGGCGTTGAAGATCGCGTTGGAGATGGCCGGGAGCGCCCCGTTGATCGAGATCTCGGACACGCTTTTGGCGCCATAGGGGCCGGTCGTCTCGTAGGTGGGCACCATGATCGTCACCATCTCGGGCATGTCGGTGGTCGTGAAGATCTTGTAGTGTCCGAAGGATGGATTGAGCATGCGACCCTTCTCGTTGAACAGGTATTCCTCCGTGAGCGCGAAGGAGATGCCGTTCATCGTGGCGCCCTCGGTCTGACCCTCGGCGAGCTTCGGATGAATCGTGGTACCGCAGTCGACCGCGGACACGTACTTCAGGAGCTTCACGAAGCCGGTGTCCAGATCCACCTCGACGTCGACGAAGTGGGCCGCAAAGGGCGGCGGGCTTTTCTCGGTGATGTGCGAGGCCGAGGCCATGATCTGCTTCTGGTTGTGGGAGTACAGGCTGTGCAGCGCGACATCCGAAACGGTGATGACCTTCGCCCCGCCGAGGATGCGGCCGGCCTCGATCGACAACTTGTCCTGCTCGCAGCGCAGCATCTCGGCAGCGACCTCGAGGATCTGGTGCCGGATCAGCAGCGCAGCCTTCTTCACGGCGCCACCGGAGAGGTAGGTCGTGGACGAGGCGTAGGCGCCCACATCGAACGGCGTCACGTCGGTGTCCGAGGACAGCGGGATCATCATCGCAGTGTCCACACCGATCTCCTCGGCCGCGATCTGCGAGAGCACCGTGTCCGAGCCGGTTCCCAGGTCGGTGGCCCCCATCAGCAGGTTGAAGGAGCCGTCCTCGTTGAGCTTGATCGTCGCCGCACCCATGTCGACGTGGGGGATGGAGCTGCCCTGCATCAGGATCGCCATGCCCACACCGCGGGCCTTGCGGCCGGAACTGGCGCGGGGCTTCTTCCACTCGATGGCCTCGGCGCCCAGGGAGATGCACTCGGGCAGGCCGCAGGAGCCGATGGTCATCTCGACGCCCTCGGTGCCCTCGCCCAGGGCCTTGAAGATCGGGCTTCCCATGCCTGATCGGATGTGGTTCTGCACGCGCAGCTCCAGAGGATCGCGGCCGAGTTTGGCGGCGACCTCGTCGATCAGGCACTCCACAGAGAACACCGCCTGCGTCGCACCATAGCCGCGGTAGGCTCCGCCCACGGGCAGGTTGGTGTAGGCACCCTCCATCTTGAACTCGATGTGCTCGCACGGGTACATCGGCAGCACCTTGGAGCCGCAGTTGGAGCCCACGGTCAGGGCATGGGAGCCGTACGCCCCGGTGTTCAGCACCATGTGCATGCGGATGGCCTGGATCTTGCCATCCTTGGTGAAGCCCAGCGTGGTCGTGCACACCGACGGATGGCGTGTACGCGAGGAGACAAACTCGTCCTTGCGGGAGTATTCCATCAGCACCGGTTGGCCCGAGCGCAGGCACAGCATGGTGCACACATCCTCGATGAGCACCTCCTGCTTGGCGCCGAAGCCACCGCCGATGCGCGGCTTGATTACGCGGATCCGGCGCACCGGAATCTCACAGCACTGCGCGACGATGCGGCGCACGTGCCAGGGCACCTGTGTCGAAGACGTGATGCGCACACGCCCATACGGGTCGAGCTCGCACAGGGTGATGTGGGGCTCGATGGGGCAGTGCTGGGCATACTGCGTGGTATAGGTTCCGGAGACCACGATATCGCACCTGGCCAGCGTCCCGTCGACGTCACCCACGGCCGTCTCGACGAAGGCGGCCAGGTTCCGGTCCTTGTCATAAGCAACAGGGATGATCACGTGGGCATCGGGCTCGTCGTGAATGACCGGGGCGCCGGGCTGCAGGGCCTTCACGGGATCGAAGACCGGCTCGAGGATCTCATACTCCACCTCGATCAGAGACAGGGCCCGGGCGGCGATCTCGGGCGTCTCGGCCGCCACCGCCGCGACGCGGTCTCCCACATAGCGTACCTTGTTGTCGAACATGACCGTGTCATACGGGCTGGGCTCCGGAAAGCCCTGACCGGCGGTGGTGTGCAGGATACGTGGCACGTTGCCATGGTACAGCACCGCGAACACGCCGTCGAGCGCCTCGGCCTTGGAGATGTCCATGCGAAGGATCCTGGCATGGGCGTGCGGGGACGTGAGGATCATGCCGCACAGGGCGTTTTCAGGCGCCAGATCGGCCACGAACAGGGAGCCGCCGGTCGCCAGCGCCATCCCGTCCACCTTGCGGACGTTGGTTCCGACTTGCGAGAACGTGTTAGTCATGGTCCTCCTCCTTCATGACGGCGGCGGCCGTCTGCACGGCTTCGATCTGTTTGACGTACCCGGTGCAGCGGCAGAGGTTGCCGTCGAGCCCCTCGCGGATCTGCTCCACGGTGGGTTCCGGATGGTCCTCGATAAGGCTCTTGGCGGCCAGCAGCATCGAGGGGATGCAGAAACCGCACTGGACCGCTCCGGCGTCCACGAAGGCCGTCTGAAGCGGATGGGGATGCTCCACGTTGCCCAGGCTTTCGACCGTCTCCACGCTGCGGCCCGAGGCCTGGGCGGCCAGGATCAGGCAGCTCTTCACATACACGCCGTCGAGGAGCACACCGCAGGCGCCGCAGTCACCCTCACCGCAGCCCTTCTTCACGGAGACCACGCCCACGGCACGCAGCAGGTCCAGCAGTGTCAGATCCGGGGCCACTTCCATTTCAATCGTCTGTCCGTTGATGTCCAGTTCAATGGGAATCATTGTATCACTCCATATATTGAATTATTGCTCTGATTGACTGGCCGCTTCCAGCACGCGCCGCGTGAGGCTCTCCATAAGCTGGCGCTGGTACTCCCGGGAGACGCGGAAGTCGGGGCGGGGCTCGATGGCCTCCACCAACGCCTTCGCGGCCCGGACAAACGCTTCCTCTCCAGGCGCGGTACCGACAAGCGACTGCTCTGCCTCAGGGATCCGGCGGGCCAGCGGCACGATCGCGCCCACGGCCACACGGGCCTCGCGGATGACGCCGTCCTCGACGCGCAGGCCGCAGGCCAGGTTGCAGATCGCGTAATCCACCTCGGTGCGGGCAAATTTCAAATACCCTACATGCGTGAAACGCCTCTCGATTTCCACGGCCGTGATGAGCTTTCCTCCGGCGAGCGTCTTCTTCGGGTGCTCAGCCAGGAACGCGGCGATCGGGAGCTTCTCGACGCCTGCCTCGGACGCGATCTCCACGACTGCATCCATGGCAAGCAACGCCACGGGAAGATCGTTCCAATAGACACCACGGGCCAGCTCCCCACCCACCGTGATCACGTTGCGCAGCGGCGTGGAGCCGATCGCGCGCGCCGCCGTCACCAGGGCTGCAGGCAGCCCGGAGGCCCTCCGCAACTGGGTCATGGTCACCATGGCACCCAGGCGGATCCGTTCGTCGGTGATGTCGATGGACTTCAACTCCTGCAGATCGGACAGGTCGATGACGGTCCGCACGTTCGGGTCACGCGACAAGGTCACTCCGGTTCCCCCGGCCAGAACGATGCAGTCCGGCGCCTTCAGGAGGGAGACGGCTGCGCCGATGGTTTCGGGACGGATGAATTTTTCTACATTAATCATGACGCCTCCAGGGAATGCGGATCCCACGGTCTTCCACGGAATCCGGAACTTGGGAGCGCCACTTATATCATGGACGGCGCGGCATCGTCCAGCTGTCCGGATTGGACAAACCATTCGTTTTCTGCTATATGCGTGCCATCATCCCCGGATGGAAATGCAACCCAGTTGCTGAGGTGTAAACATGCGGAAAATGTCCTGTTATTCTATTCTCTTTCTGGCTCCCTTGTTCCTGTCGCACTGCAACTTCAACACCTCGGGGCTCAAGGCGGTCCAGACCAGTTGCGACAACGGCCAGCTCGAAGACGGAGAAGAGTGCGACGGCGAGGACCTGGCCGGTCAGACCTGCGAACTGCTGGGCTACGAGTCAGGCACCCTCGCCTGCTCGTCCTCCTGCCGGTTCGACCGCAGCCAGTGCTCCGGCGGCGTGGCCGACTGCGGCAACGGCACCATCGAGAGCCCCGAACTCTGCGACGGCGCCGATCTCGATGGCCAGACCTGCACTTCAATCGGCTTCTCCGGCGGCACGCTGGCCTGCAACGGCGACTGCACCCTCGACACCTCGAACTGCTCCGGACAGTCCTGCGGCAACGGCACGGTCGATCTGGCCGAGGCCTGCGACGGTGAAAACCTTGATGGCCAGACCTGCGCCTCCATCGGCTATTACGGTGGGACCCTCGCCTGCAACGGCGACTGCACCCTGGACATCGAAGACTGCATGGCCACGGGCCGCTGCGGCGACGGTGTGCTCCAGGAGGACCGCGGCGAGATCTGCGACGGCGCCAGCCTCGACGGCCAGACCTGCGAGTTGCTGGGCTACTATGGCGGAGACCTCGCCTGTACCACCTCCTGCACGCTCAACCTCGCGCCCTGCCTGTTCGAGGGCCGCTGCGGCGACGACGCGATCCAGGAGTCCCGCGGGGAGGAGTGCGACGGCGCCAGCCTTGACGGCCAGACCTGCCTGACGCTGGGCTACTACGGCGGAACCCTCGCCTGCGATGGTGATTGCCTGCTGAACCTCGAACCGTGCGCCGAATCGGGGCGTTGCGGCGACGCTTCCATCCAGGACACCGAGGGCGAGGAGTGCGACGGCGTCGAACTTGCGGGCCGCACCTGCGAGACGCTGGGGTATTACGGTGGAACCCTCACCTGCACCGCAGGCTGCGAGTTCGATCGCGCGCCATGCGACGCCGTGGGCCGCTGCGGTGACACGATCATCCAGGGCTCCTTCGGTGAGCAGTGCGACGCCACCGAACTTGCGGGATCCCGTTGCCGGGCACGCGGTTTCTTCGGGGGAACCCTGGCTTGCTCGGACTCCTGCCTGTTCGACGTCTCCGTCTGCGACCCATCCCGGCTCGAGGGAACCTCCACCCCGGATAACGCCCGGGACATGGCCATCGACGCCAGCGGCAACGTGTACGCGGTGGGCAGCACCAGCGGCACGATGGGGGCGATCTCCTACGGCGGCTCGGACATCGTCGTCGTGAAGTGGAACGTCGACGGGGTCCGTCAATGGATCGCCCAACTGGGCACGCCCGGCAACGACGTCGGACGCGGGATCCTCGTCGATCCGAGCGGCGCGGTCTACGTCACCGGCTATGTCACCGGAAATCTTCCTGACGAGACGACCCTGGGCGGCTCGGACATCGCTCTGATCAAGCTCAACGCCTCCAACGGAGCCCTGATCTGGCACATGCAGTTCGGCAGCGCGGCCAACGAGGAGGGTCGCGCCCTGGCGATGGACGGCTCGGGCAACGTCTATGTCACCGGCTATACCGAGGGTACCGTCCCCTCCGGCAACAGCGGAGGACCGGAGCTGGTCAACCAGGGCCTCTACGATGTCTTCCTCTCCCGCATCACGCCGTCGGGAACCTATTCCTGGGGAACGATGGTCGGCACGCCGTCCAACGACTACGCGATTGATCTGCAGTTGTTTGCCACCTCGAACAAACTGTTCATCGCTGGCACTACCGGCGGTTCCCTGTCCGGCAATGGCACCTCGGCCGGACTTCAGGACGTCTTCGTCCTGCGCTACTCCCTGACCGGTATCCGGGAGGCCTCCGGCCAGTTCGGCACGACCGCGGTGGACCAGGGCTTCAGCCTCGCCTTCGACACGACGCACATGTACGTCACCGGCTACACCGAGGGGTCCCTCACGGGCACCCCGGGGTTCGGCAACAAGGACCTGTTCGTGGCCAAGCTCGACCCGAGCAACCTCAACCGTACCTGGACGCAGCAGTTCGGCACCACCGGCAACGACGAGGCCTTCCGGATCCTCTGGGCCGGCGGCAACAGCCTGTTTGTAGGAGGCTCCACATCCGGGACGTTCCCGGGCAACACCAGCGCCGGCGGAAATGACGCCTTTCTCTTCAAACTGCGGGTGGATACCGGGGCCATGGAGTCCGTGCGCCAGTTTGGTTCTCCGGGGTTTGATACAGTTTATGGCCTGGGAAAAGACCCTTCGGGAACTGTCTGCATGACTGGTTCAATTACCGGTTCTTTTATGGGTGACCCGAGTCTCGGAAACGGGGACCTCGGCGTTTGGTGCGTCAATCCTTGAAAAAAACTTCAAACAACCGATTGATTCAGCAGGAAAATTAGGATATATAGTCAATCACTGCCCCAGATTCACCCTGGGCGACAGGAGGTATCATGGCAAAAGTTCCGCGCAAACGCTCGATCAACGCTTATCGCAGCGCCCTTCTCTATGCCAGGGCGTCGCTGGAATTCAACCAGGAAACGAAACCCCTGACGGAAACCATCCTGCCGATGATTCCCAGGGTCAACGCCCTGATCGACATGGAGAACGAGTGGTCTGACTCCGTGGTCTCCGCCAAGGGCAAACTGCTGGCCGCCCGGCAGGAGTGGAAACTTCAGTTCAACCAGCTTCTCAAGGAATTCAACACGTTCGACTACGCCGAGATCGTGGATGTCCAGGAAGCCGTTCTGGGCGTGTATCCCCGTGGCAACCGCGGAGCCGACTATGTCAACCAGGTCCAGTTCGCCCAGCCGGTGTTCCAGCAGGTTTTGACCGGGGAAAAGCTGCCCGCCAACATCAAGAGCAAGCTCAAGCAGATCCTGAAGGTCAGTGATAACGTGATCAAGCTCGCGACCTCCCTCGACTCCCTCCTCCTGAAGAAGGACGGCATGCTCGAGAAGCAGGATTCGCTCAAACTCGAGATCAACCGCACCCTGGATCAGATCGACAAGAAGCTGCACAAGATGTTCCCGTATGAACAGCGCTACCTCGGCGCCTTCTTCTTCAAATAAACCCCGACAAAGAGACTACAGATAAGACTGAAAGAGGGAACCAAAGAGACGGAGACGTCACAGCGCCGGTCAAGTCCGATGATCCCTTGACCGGCGACCCCGGGACGCCCGCAAAAGGACGTCCCGCATGAGGTCACGTAGTGACCGGATGAATTTCGCCAGTACGAGAGACGGTAGCTCGGGAATGCAATGACTTTCGTCTTTTCCGTTCCCCCTCTGTCTTTTCCGTAGTCTCTTATTATTCCGTTACTTCGCGGCGGGGAGGGGATCGACGCCCATGATCAGGCCGTCGCGGACGGGCGCTTCGAGATCCTTGAAGGTCTCCTTCGTCCAGGTCTCAAATTCTTTTTCATCGGCCATTTCTTTATACTTAATAACCAGGAGGCCAAGACCCTCCCATTTTTTAGCCACAGTCTTCATCCGAATCAGTTCCTTCAGGATGTCCTGACGCTCCACCTCGAGATGGCGGGTCTGCCGCTCCAGGTTCTCGAGGATGCGGATGCCCGACTCGGGCGCCTCGAGTTTTTCACATTTCCTGGCGAGCTCCAGGGCCTGGTAGTCCAGGTTCGGCAGCGACTTGAGCACGCTGACGATGTAGTCCACCTTTTCCTCCACGCCGGCCTTGGCGTAGTACATCAGCAACTTCTTCAGCAGCGCCTGATCGTTGCCGCCGAGGTTCACATAGGCGTCGAAATGCTCGCGCACCGGGACGCCCGACTCGAGGCCGACGGTGGCAAGCAGGTGCCACATGGTCACATCGAGCTGCTCGTACAGGTCCGTCTGGGGCGCCAGCCAGCGTACCAGCAGCGTGGCCGGAGCGCGCAGGTCCAGTTTCCAGAGCGCACGGCCGAGTTGGTGCACGACACCTGACTTGATCGTGCCGGGCTGCATCTTCAGGTCCGCCTCCACACCGGGGAGCCAGCGGGCGGCCAGGACGGCGACGCCCGTGTGCAGTGGACGCTCCATCACCAGGAACATCGCCACAAGCCGTGGCAGGGCCAGGGCCGGCTTCTCCATCTGGAGCAGCCAGCCGGCCGTCTTCAGGTGATCCGAGAGCGAAGGAGTCTCGATGCGGCCCATGGCCTCGACGGCCTTCTCGAGGTGCCCGAGCTTCTCATACAGGCTCGCGTCAATCCGGTGCCGTTCATCCAGCAGCCGGACCTCGTTGTGCCGCGTCAGTTTCAGGATCTCGTCGGAGCGCTGCTTGACCTTCGTGATCTCCTGGGTGCTCAGGTCGATCCGGGAGATCAGGTAATCGGCGAACTCCCGCAGCAGGGTGACCGAGGCCGACCCCTGCTTCAGGGAAAGGTACGTCAGTCCAAACTCCTGCTTGTGACGATCGAGCACGTCCTGCACGCGGAACATGGTGTTGTGGCCGACCCACGGCAGCACCGTCTCGATGACCGGATGACGGTCGGAGTTGACCACCGAGCCCCTGCCGAGCATGCGGGCGACGTCCATCGGGAACAGGTACATGCGCAGGATGCGGTTGAGCGTGATGCCGTAGGACTTCACGATCGGCTTGACGTTCTCTTCCTTCAGGTGCTTCTTGATGATGTCCGGGTCCACCTTGAACTCGCCGTTGACGCCGATCAGGAAGACCGAATTCTCGTCGACCTGGAACACGTGCCCGTCCGGGAAGACGCCCACGAAGGCTGCCATCAGGCTGCGGAAGCCCACCTCGTTCATGCGGAACAGGTTCACCCACTGACACAGCATGCCGCCGGGCTTCAGGTTCTTGCGGACAATCCTGAAGTGCTCCAGGGTGTACAGGTTCGAGGCACCGGAGAGCCACGGATGCGACGGCTGCGACACCACGATGTCGTAGGTGTGCGGGTTGGCGCGGGCGTGCCTCGCCAGAGCGTTGCGACCGTCGTCCAGTCTCAGGCGCACGTTGGGATTGTCCAGCGGATGCGGCCGGTTCCCAAACATGAAGCGCGAAGCCTTGACCACCTCGGGCTCGAGCTCGGCGACCTCGATCTGCTTGAAGTTGCCGTGGGAGAGCATGTCCAGCGTGCCGCCGCCGCCCAGACCGATCAGCAGCACCTTCTCGGGGTTGGGATGCAGGAAGTACGGGAGCATGCCCAGGTACAGGATCTCCTCGGCGTAGTGCGGATCCGTCGCGGCATGGAAGGCCTCGTTGAGGCCGTTGTTGCGCAGGCGGAGACCGCCCTCCTTGGTCTTGTGCACGGTGACGACGGTCACGGCGCCCTCGGCCTGGAACAGCAGGTTCTTCAGGTCGTTGGGATCACCGTACAGCGACTTCACGCGGGAGCCGATGGTGTTGGAGTAATCCTCGACCGAGTACCGGGAGTTGACCAGCCGGATGACGTTGACGTTCGGATCGATGATCACCATGCCCAGGAACACCAGAGTGGCGCCTGTCAGAAGCCGCAGACGCCCGTCGGTGCGGAACTTCGACAGCCAGGAGAGACCACCCTCGGCGTCGGGCTCCACGCGGGCGAACATGGCCGATACCAGGGCCACCAGAATTGAAAAGAAAATCATGAATTGAAGCAGGGCGTTGAGGTTCTTCACCGTCGGAATCAGGATCAGGCCGGTCAGGCCCGCACCGAGGATGCAGCCCACGGTGTTCATCGCGTAAGTGTTTCCCACCGCCGTGCTCAGGGAGCGGCGCACCGACGCCAGCCGCGCGAGCACCGGGAAGGATGCACCGTAGAAGAACGTGGGGGTCGCGATGGACAGGAACACCAGGAACAACTTCAGAGCAAACACCGAGCCGGGCGACTTCTGCTCCGAGGCGATGTAACCCGAGATCAGGAACGGCATCAGCGGCAGGATCAGGATCGTCAGGATCGCGCCGACGGCCGCGCCGATTTGTAATTTGGTAAACAAAGCCCATAAATCACGCGACTTGTCGAGCCTCCGGGAGATCAGCAGGGAACCGAAGGCCAGACCCGCCAGGTAGGCCGAAAGCAGGGCGGAAAATCCATAGATGGTGCCGTCCATGAGGATGCCCAGCAGGCGGAACCACAGGATCTCGTTGGACAAACTGATGAAGCCGCAGACGAAGGCGAAGGCCACGGCCGCGGAGGCGCCCCATTTCAGCGCGAAGGGGGAGAAGTTCTCCTCGAACGCGGGCGGGGCCGGGGCATCCTCGGTGGGCTCGACCTTCTGCTCCATCAACTCCTCGCCGGGAACCGGGCGCAGGCGGTACTCGATGAACACGGCCCCGAGGAAGACGAACAGCCCCATCATGACGGCCAGGTACACGGCCACATCCAGGCCGACCATTGGAATCAGGATGAAGCCCGACAGCATGGTGCCCGCCACCGCGCCCAGCGTGTTGATGAAGTACAGAACGCCGAGGCTCTTGCCAGGGTGTTCCTTCTCCACAGCGCCATGCACCAGGATCGGGAGCGTGGCACCCATGGCCACGGTCGGGACCAGGATCAGCAGGCCACCGACGACAAAGCGGATGAACATCATGAGCGTCGGTCCGGGGTCCGGACCCGTCAACAAATAGATGAAGTCCATCTTGTACAGCAAGGGTGTGAACAGCAGGCCATACACCGCAATGACGGCCTCGAGGATACCGTAGGCCAGCACCGGATGCTTGATCCGCGGGGCGAACTTGCCGCCCAGGGCCCCACCAAGGGCCATGCCGCCCATGAAGGTCGCCAGCACCGTGGCTGCGGCCATCTCGGTGTTGCCGAAGGTGTAGTGCAGGATGCGGGTCCAGATGACCTCATACACCAGCCCGGCGGCACCGGAGAAGAAAAGCAGGATGGAAATCAGGGACAACGGAACGGGGCGGGAAGATTTCAAAGTCATAGGCGCAAGTGTATACGGGATGGTTTGGCGGTTTTCCAGAAAAAAATCACTGGGAGGATACCTTGACGAAAAAGGCCTGCTACACTATGATCAGCTTGCTTTTTCAGGAGGCGACCATCCATGAAGCGGTTCTCTACTTCCATTGCCTTTTCCATGCTTTTCTTATTCTCCGCCCTTCCGGCATGTACCGGAGGGGGTGGCTGCTCCCAGATCGAACCACCGCCGGCCACGATCCCGCCGTCCCAGGTGGTTGAAAACGGTCTGCAGATCCGCATCACCGAGGACGGGTTCGAGACCATCAAGACGATCCTGCCCCAGTTCGTCGAGGGCGAGTTCGGCCACCTGGCGTTCATACCCGAATTCTGGGTCGGTTCTTCGGACCGTCAGTACGGCATCGCATTCTGCAGCCTCGGCTGCGGCGTGGACATCTCCCGCGTCGATCTCGACTTCGACGTCGTGGACGTCACCCAGAACAGCAACAATATCGACCAGTGCCGCGAGGGCATCTTCGCCGAGTCCGCCTGCGATGAAATCTGGGTGGATCTGGAGGCCAACATCTACCTCGGCTTCGACATCGACGTGTACTTCATGGGGAACAACATCTCGAATCAATGTCAGGTGGCCGTAGGCTTCTTCAACCAGGCCTTCCAGGGCACCATCGCCCTGGGTCTGCGCACCCGTCCCTCCGACGGCCAGATGCGCATGGACATCAACTCCATCACCGACATCGACCTGGGCGGCCTGGGAATCTCCCTTGAGAACTGCATCCCGATCCTGGAGGACTTTCTCAATGCCCTGATCCTGGAGAACATCGGCCAGTACATCGAGATGGTCCAGGTTTTCGTGGGCAACGCCATCGTCGAATTCATCGCCAACGAGGTCGTCATCCCGCTGCTGCAGCCGACCATCGACAAGCTCTTCCCGGATCCGATGGGCCTCGAAGGCCAGATGAACGTCGGCGCCTTCATGGCCGACGCCGGCTTCATGGGCGTCGACTCCATGCTGGAACTGAAGATGGTCTCCGGCGGCTTCGTCGACATCAAGAACCGCGGCATCACCGCAGGCATCATCACCGGCTTCAACTCCGACTCCGACGTGCTCTCCCGCTCCGAGAGCAAGAACGAGTTCAACGTCGCCGAGCACACGCAGGGCGCCCGTTGCGTGCCCCCCATCGCGACCTTCGATTTCAACCAGCAGGGACTGTCCCTCGTCCCCGGCGTCTCAGGTGCCTCCGCCGACCGCCTGAAGACCTTCACGCGCCAGATCATCCAGGAGTTCTCCGGCTCCTTCGACCAGGCCTACCTGAAGTTCGGCGACAACACGCCCGCGGACGTGGGCATCGCCCTGACCAAGGACTTTTTGAACCTGCTGGGCTTCCACCTGGTCAACAGCGGCACGCTGTGCCTGACCGTTGGCACCGAGCAGAGCCCGCTGCTGAAGGTCGGCGCCTTCTCGGTGATGATTCCGTCGCTGGCCGAACTGATCGATCCGACCGTGGGTGACGCCCCTCTGCAACTGGTCATCCGGCCACAGACCGCGCTGGAGTTCACCATCGGCCAGGGCACGGGCACCGAAACCCCGCTGATCGACGTGTTCATGCGCGACTTCCAGATCGACGTGTATCCCTTCGTCAACGGCCGCTATGCCCGGGCCCTCACCATGGCACTGGACATGCACCTCCAGATCGACCTTGAGGAAGGCATCGACCCGCTCACCAACAACGTGACGGTGATGCCCGTCCTGCGTCCGGTGGACGCCTCCCAGATCGCCGCCCGTGTGACCAACGCCGACCTGATCCGCGAGAACCCCGAGGACGTGGCCGCGATCTTCCCGAGCATCCTGGGCATGATCATGCCGATGATGAGCGGGGCCCTGCAGCCGATCCCGATGCCGACCTACGACATCACCAAGATGAACCAGAACGGCGATTACCTGGTGTGGCGTGTGGTCCGTCTCTCCCACCTGGAGTTCAAGCCCACGATCACCGCCGACGCGGCCCTGATCATCGCAAGGATCGTGTCCGTGCTGCCCGGCCAGAAGAGCACCGTGCGCCCGCACACATTCGAGGCCGACCTGAAGGCTGCCCGCACCTACGCCCCCGAGCGCCTGCGCGCCACGCTGCAGGGTCGTGACGACGCCCGTCCCGAGCTCGTGATTGACCTGGCCGCCACCGACGGAGCCGCGTCCGCCGAGTACCAGTACAGCCTCGACGGCGGCGCCTACACGCCGTTCGCCCGCACCAACCAGCTCGTCATCGGCGATCTGCAGTTGTTCCTGCAGGGCAAACACACCGTTAAGATCCGCGGACGCCGTGCCGGCTCCCCCGAGAGCCTGAACCTGGAGCCGGTCATCCTGACCGCCATCCTCGACACGCTGCCCCCGAAGGCGATCCCTTATGTGGCCGGCCAGCGCTTCTTCCCGGGCGCGGTGGACTTCGTCTCCGGCCGTGAAGCCATCGAGGTCTCCTTCGGCAAGGGCTCGGGCACCTTCACCGAGTGGTCCTCCGCTGAGAGCATCTCCCTGGCCGCTGCGCGCGCCTACGCCGGAGATGGTGATCTGATCGTCCGCCTCCGTGACGAGGCCGGCAACGTCTCCGAGACCGCTGTGGACCTCAACCAGATCCTGGCGGTTCCCGTGGAGAAGGACAGTTCCGGTGGATTTTTCATGTGTGCCACTTCCGCGGGCACCCGTGGCAAGGGCTCCACCTGGCCGTTGTTCCTGCTGCTGGGTGCGGTGCTCCTGGGCGCCCGCATGCGGAGGTTCCGCCCCCGTTTTTTTCCGCTGGCCGCGATGGCGCTGACTGTGGTCGTGTCCATGGGCCTGATCGGCTGCGCCGACGGTAGCGGTAACAAGAAGAATGACACACCCACCTGCTTCTGGGACGATGACTGCGCCGGCGTGTCCTGCCCCGACAACGAGATTCCGCTGTGCATGGGCGGCCAGTGCGAGTGCGTCAACGACATCCCCTGGGGCATCCCCGGCCCGTACGCCTCCTTCACGGTCATCGGCCAGCTCGCCTGGGTGGGCTCCTACAACACGACCTACGGCGACCTGATGGTCACCACGATCATCCCGTCCGAGAACGAGCCTGCGCGCATCCGCCCCGAGGACTGGTTCTTCGTCGACGGCGTGCCCGACGGTCCGGTGGTGCTCCCCTCCTCCGAGGTCCGCGGCGGCATCAACGCCAGGGGCACCGACGTGGGCGCCTACACCTCGGTCGCAAAACTGAACATCGGCACCCCGATCATCGCCCACCACAACCGCACCACCGGATCCGTGCGCATCTCCTACACCCTCGACGCCACGGGCGTGATGGACATGATCACCTGGAACCACTACGACCTCGACAATGCCGGGGATCCCGAGTCCGGCGATCTCGGCAACGCGGGCCTGTTCAACAAACTCGACGTCCGCGCCACCGACGGCGCCCCGGGCGTGGCCTACGCGGTCAACAATCTGCCTGTGAACTCCAACCTCGCCTCCGAGGTGCGGTTTGCCCAGGCCCGCGTGCCGGTCCCCACGGCCGCCTCCGACTGGGACATCCTCACCGTCGACACCGTGGAGTATCCGCTGCCGGCCATCGACGCCCCCCTGCCCGACTGGCCCGACGGCACGGGTCATTTCATCGCGCTGGACCGCTTCGTGGACGGACGCGCCGCGGTCGCCTGGTTCGATCCGTACGCCGGCGCGCTGAAGTTCTCCCATCAGGCCGAAGCCGGCGGCGCCTTCGCTCCGGCACAGATCGTCGCCGGCGGCGTCGAGGGCGAGCTGCCGCTGGGCCTGTTCTGCACCATGGCCGTCGATCCCACGGACGAGAATTTGGTTCACTTCGTGTACCAGGATTCCCTGCAGCGCTCCCTGTGGTACAGCGTGCTGAACCTGACGACATCCGAGGTCGCCCAGACGCTGCTCGACGACGGCTTCCGTCCCGAGGACGGCATCAACAATGATGGCCTGCCCATGCCGGTGCAGCACTACTTCGGCCCCGATGCCCGCATCGCCATCGCCTCGTCCAAGATCTTCCTGGCCTGGCAGGACGCGACCTCCCAGGAGATGTACCTGGGCATCCTGGACCGCTCGGTCAGCACCACCGACTGGGACATCCGCGTGCTGCGCGGCAACGAGGAACCGTACGAAGGTTCCGTAGGTTTCTACATCGACATGAAGATCGAAGGCTCCAAGATCTACATCTCCACCTATGGTGTGAACCTTCACGCCGTACCCGACATCCTGGGCAACCCCGCGCTGCGTTATTATGTCGAGATCTTCTCGATCCCGACCGGCATCGTTGGAAAGTAAAGATTTTTCTTATTTTATTCGGCACCCTTTTGCGGGCGCCTCAACTGTCCGGCCTGAGCCCGGCAGTAGCCAGGAGTTCCCATGTCCACATTGCTTGCTTTCCTTCTATCCCTCCAGATGACCACCGCACCCAAGCCCAATCCTTTCGAGGCCGGCACCGATCTGACCCTCGATCTGGGATGGCAGGGCGGCGCCTCCCACACCGTCGACGGCGTACGCCTGGGTCTGGGCATGCTCACGCAGCGCCAGGGCTCCCGTCGCTGGGCCTACGAACTGAACTTCATCTCCGGAAACGATTACTGCCACGACCACCACACAGACCGCTACTGTGACAATCAATGGGCCGTCTACGGCTTCGGCGGCATCCAGTTGGACTTCCCGATCTCGGCGGACCGCAAGTTGTTCGCCTCGGTCACCGGCGGCTTCTTCGCGGGCGTCTCCTATTGGGAGAACTGGTACTGGGACGACAACGACGTCAACGATGATGACATTGCGATCATGGGAGGCATCATGGGCAAGGCGGCGCTGATGTACGAGTTCGAGAAATTCCGTCTGGGCGTAGGCGTCTTCGCGGGCTTCGGCCCCTCCATCGGCTCCGAGAGCGGCCTCGAGATCTACTTCCCCGTCGGCATGCACTTCATTTTCCACTTCATGTTTTAAGAGCCTGTCAGGCGGCTTCGCGGGCTTCCATGCGGTCAAGCCAGAGCGCGTAGATCCAGATGCCAGCGGCCGCAACGACGCCGATGCAGGCGAGCATGATCCAGCCCAGCTCCTGCCGGCCCTGCCGGACCATCACGTCATTGAAGATGTAGGCTCCCACCGGACCGCCGATGAGGCTGCCCAGCGCCATCGGCAGGTTGGCGTAACCCATGTACAGCCCTTCCTGTCCCTTGGGCGCGAGCCGGCCGATGAACTCGAACAGCCGTGACGCCTCGAACAGTTCGCCGAACGCGATCATGGCCACGGTCGCGATCGCTATGAGCCCGCCCAGCGGCAGGGAGGCGAAGACGGCCGTGCGCAGGTCCATGGACAGGGCCAGCGGAATGATATTGATGAGCATGGCTCCGGAGATGATCAGGGTACCTATGATGATCGACCGGATCGGTCTCATATGGCCGAAGAAGCGTGTGATCATCAACTGGAAGAGCACGATCACGACCGGATTGGCCATGGTGTACAGTTCCACCGGGGGCCTGTCCTCGACGAACTTGCTCAGGTACAGCGGAATGATGTTGTAGACCTGGTGGTACAGGAAGGCGAAGCCTGTCATCAGCGCCAGGAACACCACAAACCGCGTCTGTCGCAGCACCAGGAACATGTTCAGCAGGGTCTTCTTGATGTCCTTCTTCGGGGCGTCCGCATGTACGGGCGGCTCCTCGTAGGTGAACAGCACCGCGAACATCGCCAGCAAGGCCATCGCGCCGGAGACCGCAAAGATGTAGGAGAGATTCGAGTTGATGCGGACGTAGTAGCTCACGCCGCGGCCGAACAGGCTGCCGATGTTGATGACCATGTAAAACAGGCCGAAACCCAGCGTGACGAGCTTGACCGGACTGGCCTTCTGCACGGTGCCGGAGATGCACGGCTTGATGATGGAACCACCCAGGCCGATAAAGAACAGCGCGCAGGCCGCCAGGAAAACCACACCCGGCCCGGCCGTCAGCGGTGCGTCCTTGGCAATTCCGGGATTGAGCTCCGCAAGACCGGTCCACACCGGAGCGCCTGCGAAGGCGTATCCGATGGTGAGCAGGACAAACGCCAGCACCAGCGCACGGCGGAAACCGAAGTGGTCCGCCAGCGAGCCCGACAGGATCGGCAAGAAGTACACCAGAAACCACAACAGGCCGTTGAGGGTGCTCGGCCAGTAATTGCCCAGCCCGATCTGCTGCAGGTAGAGCACCAGAAACGAGGCCATGGCATAATAGGCTGCGCGCTCGAACAACTCGGTCAGGTTGGCGGTCCAGAAGACCTTGGGAAATTCCTTGAACGACGAAACGGTAAACGACATGCGGACCTCGCTTGGAAAAGTGGGTGGCCACGTACGAATTGCCGTGTGAAAAGTATCACGGCCGGGAGCCGGCGTTCAAGGGGAAACAGGGGGAAAATCATCTGGAGACGATCCGGTCACGTTGTGACCTCCACAACTGCCTTCGGCAGGTCCGGGCTGCCGCGATAGGCATCCCTCTTCCGGTGAATTCCGGGATGGGTCTTCGGCGCCAGACGGCGCCTGCGATCCTAAAAGCGGAACATCCTGAAGTTCAGGCCGGCGTTGACCTCGACAAGGAAGCCGAAGCGGAACTTGATGCGGCCGGTGGCCGGGTCCACGATCTCCTTGGGGGGATTGGTGAAAGGCGCCGCTGCCCGAACCGCGCGCATGGCCTCGAGATCGAGAAAGCGCAGACCCGAAGGCTGCGAGATGATGATCGGCTCGATGAGGCGGCCGTTGGCGTCCAGCGTGATCGAGAGCACGGTGAACCAGTTTTTGTAGCCGTAGACGGTGCCGTCCGGGTCGTTGGCACGGTAGGGTTTCTCCGGATCCCACGCCTGGGCCACCGCTTCGCGCACCCGCAGGAAGAAGCTCGCGCCCATCCATTTCTGGGAGTTGATGGAGTTCTCGCGACCCGAGGAGACATCCGGGGGCGGCGCCGCCGGCGTGATGCCCAGGATGCGCTCCGCCTCCTCGGCCGTCGGAAACAGTTTCACCGGCGTCGGCGCGGACTCGGCCTCCATGGGTGCGGGTTTCTCCACGGCCAGGGTGGGCTTGTCGGGCGTCTCGGCCATGGGAACCGGCGGCGGAACCGGCGGAACGATGGGGTTCACCAGCCTCGGTCGTGGCTGATGGCGCGGCCGCGACGGGGCCGGCTTCGTGTGGGGCTCCGGCTTCACCATGTTCTTCTCGGCCCGGCGATCCTCCGTGGAGACAAGTTCGCCGGGCTTGGGCTTCTCCAGATTCTTCGCGGCCGGCCGTTGCAATTTCACGACATGCTGCCTGGCCGACGGGGACTTCTTCTTCTCGGGATCGGGCCGGTCGGGCAAAAACGCCAGGGCGATCAGCACTGCGGCGTGCACCACAAGGGCCAGCAACAGGAAAATCGACCAGCCGACCCAGCGGTCCTGTCGCTTTTTCCTTGAAAATCGCAGAGAAGTTGAAAGCCCGTTCACTTCCGGTTTTTATTCCTCCCAGTGATTCTTACCGGCTCAACCGGTTCCGTGCAAGGATCATTTCGCCAAAGGCAGCACCAGTTCGAAGAGTTCGCTGCCGTCCCGGGGCGTCCGGGTCCAGCCGCAGCGACGCATCAGTTGAAGCATGGGGACATTGGAGACCAGGACCTCGGCGGCCAGACGTTTGAGGCCATGGGCGGCCGCCCAGGCGGTCATCGCCGACACAAGCCCCCGGCCCACCCCTTCTCGGCGGTACAGAGGATGAGCTATCAGGGCGATCTCTCCTTCGCCCGTGGCCGGATCGACATGGCACTCGGCGACCCCGAGGATGGTCTCCTCGTCGGCCACGAACCTGTGGGCAAAAAATATCTGGGCTCCGGTGTGGGAAAGGGTATCCAGTAAATATTTATCCAGGTCAATCTCGTGATCAAAGAAGCGCAGGTTCAGATCCGTCTGCGGCAGCGAGTAATGAAAACGGCGCGCCGCTTCGAAGTCCTGGATGTGGGCCGTGCGGACCGAGAAGGAATCCAGCGGGACTTCCGGCCCCGGCACCGTCCAGACGGGGTCCGGCATCCGGCGCGCCAGGCTCGGACAGAACCAGGAGCGTGCCACCGCCACAGACCATAGCCCGCTGCGATCGTCGGGGTGCATCAGGGGAATGAGCTGCTGTGCGCGCTGCTGCATCGTCCGCCCCCGCAGAAAAGCCACGCCGTGCTCGGTCACGACGGTGTCGGCAGCCACGCTGCCATGGACAGCGATCTCGCCGGATTCGAGTTGAAGGCGGATCGCAGGGGCGCCCGAGGCGCTCCGCGAGGACAGCACGAGCACGGTCTGTCCGTCGGCACGATGGCTTCCACCGGCGCCCAAAAACGCGCTGAGCCGGCGGGAATATGGGCTGTTGCTGAAGCAGGCCCTCCCGTGGAGGTCCATGGATTCGGCGTCGAGCACGCTGACGAAGCCCGGGTTCTTTCCGATCACCTGCGGGTCGGCCACCACGTCGGCGGTCTGAAAGTCAAACAACGGGGAGTCGTTGAGGTATTCGTAGAAGCGGCGCGATCCCAGCGCGCATGCGGCCACGACCTTGCCCGGGGAGAACGACTTGCGTGCGTTGGTGACCGTGCCGTTCTCGACGAGTTCCATCACCCAGTCCGAGATCAGCAGGCTGTGCACTCCCAGGTCGTGCCTTTCGGACATGCGGGAGAGCAGGTGCCGCGGCACATGCGGAAAGCCGAGCTGGAGCGTCGCCCCGTCCGGGATCACGCGGATCACGTTGCGGGCGATCTGCTCCTCGACCTCGGTGTCGGCCTTCTTCTCGAAGACCTCCAGAAGGGGCTCCTCCTGCTGGGTGAAGAACCGGATCTTCCGGTAATCCAGGAACGACTGGCCATGGGTGCGCGGCACGAACGGGTTGATCTGGGCGATCACCATCGAGGCGGCCTCCACGGCCGCACGGGTGATGTCCACGGAGGTGCCCAGACTGAACTGTCCATGGACGTCTCCGGGACTGACGGAGACCAGCGCGACATCGATGGGAATGCGCCGCCGGGCAAACAGGGCCGGCACGCTGGAAAACTCCACCGGGAGCCAGTCGATGCTGCCCTCCTCCATGGCGCGGGACTGTCGGTACCCCACATGAAGATACGAGCACATCGGCACGGGCGAGGATAAGTTCGGGGGACGGCGCAGGGAGAAACCGAACAGCAGCCGCAGGCTCTTTTTCACCGCCAGGTCCGCGAGGGAGTCGACCAGCCCCTGCGGCTCCCCGGCCCCGGTCCCGACGAACACTGTGGAACCGGCGGGAATGGCCGAGAGCGCCTCGGCCACAGTGACCGTGCGGGCGACGATCTCCTTGCGGCGTTGGTTCAGTTGGGTCATCCCAGAGGCACCCGCTCCACGACCTCGAGCCCGTAGGCCCGGATGCCGTGGAAGCGCTGATCTGAGTTGGTCATCAGCCGCATCTGGCCGACGTTGAGGTACTTCAACACCTGTGCGCCCAGGCCGTAGTTGGTGTCGCGGTGGGCGGCGGAAGCACCAGTTGCCGCTTCCGATGAATCACCCGAAGGCGCTTCCTTCCCGGAAGAGGCGAACGTCTGGGAGAAGCAGGTTCCCAGGGAGTCGTTCTGGTTCTGCATGTAAACGAGCACGCCGCAGCCCTCCGAGAAGATCCGGCGCAGGGACTGGTCCAGTTGCAGTTTTCCGCTGGGGCCGCCCAGGTTGAACAGATCCGAGATCATGCATCCCTGGTGCATGCGCACGAGGACGGATTTTTCCGGGGTCACGGTGCCCAGCCGGATCGCCAGGAACTCCAACTGCGAGATCGGCGTCGAGAACACGAAGAACTCGGCCATGCGGGTCTGTCCCTCGAAGGTCATCTCGATGCGTGACGATGCCGACAGGCTGACCAGCGGCTCATGATGCAGGCGGTACTGCACCAGATCCGAGATCGAGCACTGCACCAGCTTGTGCTTCTCGCAGAAGCGGCGCAGGTCGTCGTGGCGGGCCATGGAGCCGTCCTCGTTCATGATCTCGCAGATCACGCCCGCAGGCAGCATCCCGGCCAGCCGCGCCAGGTCGACCGAACCCTCGGTCTGTCCGGCCCGCACCAGCACGCCGCCGGTCTGCGCGCGCAGCGGGAAGACGTGCCCGGGGGAGATGACGTGACGCGCGTCCGAGGCCGGATCGATCGCGGTGCGAATCGTGTGGGACCGGTCCGCGGCCGAGATGCCGGTGCTCACGCCCTCACGGGCCTCGATGGAAACCGTGAAGGCTGTGTTGTAAGGGCTCTCGTTGTCGGTGACCATCATGCGAAGGCCCAGTTGCTTCACCTTGTCGGGCATCATCGTCAGGCAGATCAGGCCGCGGCCGTGGGTCGCCATGAAGTTGATGTCCTCGGGACGGACCCGCTCGGCCGCCATGGCCAGATCACCCTCGTTCTCGCGATCCTCGTGGTCGGTGAGCACCACCATGCGGCCCTGCCGGATTTCCTCGATTGCCGCCGCCGCGCGGACGACGCCCTCTGCTACCTTCGTCATGACAACCCCTTTCGACGGGAGAGAAACTGTACGATGTACTTTCCGAGCATGTCGGTCTCGACGTTGACGCGCTCCCCGACGCGAAGGACCCGGAAGACGGTGTTTTCACGCGTGTGCGGAATCATGGCCACCTCCACGGTGGACCCGCGGATGGCGGAAACGGTCAGGCTGACCCCGTCCAGGGCGATGGAACCCTTATCGACCACACAGCACAGGAGTGACTCCGGCAGCACCACGCCCAGCGTGGTCTGCAGTCCACCGGCGGTCAGCGCGCTGATGCGGCCCACGCCGTCGATGTGGCCTGAAACGAAGTGTCCGCCCCAGCGACCGTCGGAGCGCATGGCACGTTCGAGGTTGAGCAGGCGCCCCTTGTGCCACTCGCCCATTGTCGTACGGGAGAGGGTCTCCGTGCCGGCCTCGACCTCCACGATGCCACCACCCAGGGCAACCACGGTCAGGCAGATGCCGTTGACCGCCAGCGAGTCACCGATGGCCAGACCGGTCGGATCGTCGGACAGGGCGGTCCGGATCGCAAGACGCCGGCCCGTGTTCTGGGGGTCGATCCGGAGCAGTTGACCCGTTTGTTCGACGAGGCCGGTGAACATGCACGCCTACCTTTCACGGACCGGCAGAGGGTCTTCGGATCGCATGGGCACCCCCTCGATCCACAGGTCAGGACCCACATACCGTACACGCAGGTTCGACAACGCGAAGGGCTCCTCCATGCGGCGGGGCCGATCCGAAGCGAGCACCGGGACGGCATCCCGGTCCAGCATCAGGCGGGGAGCATAGACAAAGTGGACGCGATCCACAACCCCGTCTTCCAGGAAAGCGGCCGCGGTGTTGGGGCCACCCTCGAGCAGCAGGTGATGGATCTCGAGAGCGAAGAGCTCCGCGAGCAGATCCGTCGACCTGATGCGGCCGTCGGCATTACAGGGAAGGGGTAAAAAAATCGCGTTGGTACCGCTGAAACCCTCGCGGGCCTGCAACGGCAGTTGGTCGCACACGCACAGGATCACCCGTGAGGTGCCCGTGGAAAAAACCTGCTGCTGCGGCCTGGCGTGGCGCAGCATCGGATCCAGGATCACCCGCACAGGATCCCGTCCGCCGCGCACCCGGCGACAGGTCAGTTGCGGATCGTCGAGCTCCAGCGTGCGTCCACCGACGAGCACCGCATCGGCGCGATCGCGCATCCGGTGCACCCTGCGCAGGGAGGCCTCGGAGGTGATGTACCGGCTCGCGCCGAACCGGTCTGCGGCACGACCGTCCAACGTGCCGGCCATCTTCAGTTCCACGTACGGACGCCGGCGCAGGACGGCGCTGAGAAACGGGGCCAGCAGTTCTCGACCCTGCTGCGCCAGCACCCCGCCGGTGACCTCCACGCCCGCACCGGCGAGCATGGCGGCCCCTCCGGCGGCCAGCGGATTGGGATCGGACACGCAGTATACCACCCGCGCAAGACCCGCCTGCAGGATCGCCAGCGTGCACGGCGGTGTCCGGCCGGTATGTGCGCACGGCTCGAGGGTGACATACAGCGTCGCGCCTCGCGCCGCCGGCCCGGCCGCCGCCAGGGCGAACACCTCGGCGTGCGGCGCCCCGGCCTTCGGGTGAAAGCCCTCGCCCAGGACACGCTCACCATTCACCACGACGGCACCCACCGGCGGGTTGGGCGCGGTCCGACCGGCCCCGCGGGCAGCCAGCTTCAAGGCGCGTTTCATCCAGAATTCATCGTGAGGGAGGGGAGCCATCGGATGTTCTCCGAGCAGGCGGAAGCGTGACGATGCGCCTCAGCGGCATCGCCAGTCGGTGGTTTCCAGCAGGGTGATCTTTTCAACGCGCCGGGCATGCCGGCCACCCTCGAAGGAGACCGAAAGAAAGGCCAGCGCGACCTCGCGCGCCAGCTCGCCGCCGATCACGCGGGCACCCAGACACAGGACGTTGGCGTCGTTGTGGATCCGGGCCATCCTGGCGCTGTAGGTTTCCGAACACAGCGCTGCGCGGATGCCGTCGATCTTGTTGGCTGCGATGGACATGCCGATGCCGGTCCCGCAGAGCAGGATCCCCAGGCTGTCGGGCCGGTCGAGCACCTTTTCACAGACGATCTTGGCGATGTCGGGGTAGTCGACCGAAGCCGGATCCGAGACGCCGCAGTCTTCCACGGCAAAACCGGCTGCAGTCAGGATCTGGACCAGCTCCTGCTTCAATCCGAAACCGCCATGGTCCGAACCGAGAAACAGGGTTCGCATGATTGACTCTCACCGTCCGGGCCTAAGGTACGGCCCTTCCGTTATTTGCCGACCACCAGGGATTCGTAGACGACGCCTTCGCGGTTCTTGTTGCCACCGTAGTAGCCGCACGCCGGGCACGCGTGATGCGGCAGGCGGGGCTCGGAGCAACTCGGGCAGCGACCCAGGTTGGGGGCTTCGATCTTGTCGTGCTGGGCACGCCGGGAATCACGGCGCATCTTGGATTGTCTTTGCTTGGGTACGGCCATCACACACCTCTTTTACACTGTCGGGACCGGCTGGCCGGTCCTTCTGAAATATTGAAACCTCAAGGCTTCGCGGCCGGAGTTCCATCCTCCGGCTGCTTCAGGGAAAGGGTTTTTAGCACAGCAAAACGGGATTCGCAAGATGAATCCCCTACTGAAACATGGGGCAACTGAACTGCGAGACCTTTGCAGTCCTGTGAACATATGGGCGCCTGTGGAATAGATACGATAATCTGATCCCAGAGGTGAGGCGCCAGATCAACTTGCTCACCAGTATAGTAAACTGTGTCCAAATCATCCTGTCCCAGTTCCAGTTCCCCGTGGGAAAACTGGGGTGTCGGCATCAGGATCAGGCGAATAGGACTGTCGATAATTATTTTAGCTTTTTCCAAACAACGAGAGCAGGTTGTATATAAATAACCCTGCACGGTGCCTTCCACGAGAATGGATCCCTGGATCTTTTCGATCTGAAATTGACCCCCGATACGGGCGGGGGGATCGGCCAGAAGCAGATCTCCGACACGATCGGCCGCCTGGTTTGGATCCAGTTCAAATGTCAACTCCAGAGGGGCATCCATGGCCTGCTTGATGAAAAAAACGAGATCTGACATGGTAAAATGGCGCCTTCCTCCGCGCCGGAGCGGAAGATTAGTGAACGCGGACAAAAAGTCAAGGGCAATTCCGTCGACAAGCTCCTACAGGAGAGGGATACCGTGACTCCGGCAGGACTCGATCATGCCCTCGGGCCACACACCCACCGAGACTTCCCCTATATGGGCTGTTCGTAAAAAGAACATACACAGCCGGCTCTGACCGATGCCGCCACCGATGGTGCAGGGCAGTTTGCCGGCCAGCAGTTTTTTGTGATAATTTCTATTCGCCCATTCCGGCACCTGCCGAATATTCAATTGATTTAGTAGCACCTCTGGGGACACCCGGATCCCCATGGAGGACAATTCAAACGCTCTTCCGAGGACCGGATGCCAGACAATCAGATCACCATTGAGGCCGAGGCCGCCATCCTCGCGGGGGGTGCTCCAATCATCATAGTCCGGGGCGCGACCGTCATGGATCGTGCCGTCGGAGAGCACTCCACCAATGCCGATGATGAAGATGGCGCCGAATTCGCGGGCCGCGGCGCTCTCACGCTCCAGCGGCGTCTTTCCGGGGTAGCGGTCGACCAGCTCCTGCGAAGTGAGAAAAGTGATGTGTTCGGGCAGCACCGGACGCAGGCCGCGGGTGTGTGACGCGAGATGGAACTCCGTGCGGCAGATGACGTCGTAGATCTCGCGCACGACGCCGCGGAGCGTCTCCACGTTGCGGGCACCGGCCGGGATCACCTTTTCCCAGTCCCATTGATCCACGTAAATGGAATGCAGATTGTCCATCGTTTCATCCGGACGAATCGCATTCATATCGGTGTACAGACCCTCGCCTTCGGGAAACCCGAGCTCTCCGAGCATGTAGCGCTTCCACTTCGCCAGCGACTGAACCACCTCGATGTACTCGCCGTCGAGGGCCGCCACAGGGAAGGTCACCGGCTTCTCGACGCCGTTGAGATCGTCATTGAGCCCTGTGCCGGCCCGCACAAACAGGGGAGCCGACACCCGCACCAGGTGCAGGACACTGGCCAGGTGTGCCTCAAAAAAATCCTTGATCTCCTTGATGGCGTTCTCTGTCTCCCGCAGTCCCAGCAGCGGCCGGTAGGACGCCGGAAGGGTCAGATTCCAGGATTTTTCCACTATTTTTTGCTCAATTGCTTCTATAATGACATCCATGATTAAAATACCTCATCCGAAGGACCGGATGTTCTAGCACGCCGCAGGTGATTATTCCAGTGCACTTATTCACCAGGAAACCACAGAAAAAAGTCCGTCAGCTTGCATATGCAACACTAATCGAATATATTATATACAGCTGTTTTCCGGATGGGGCTTCCTGAGAGGGAATTGGAACGACCTGCCGTATGATACAACTCCCAAGGTCGGAAACGCAGGTGTGACATGACAGACCGCAGTGGCGAAACCATCGAGAAATTTACACTACATAGGTTGCTTGGCGAAGGCGGCATGGGGGCCGTGTATCTCGCACAGCACATGCTGACCGATCGCATGGTCGCGCTCAAACTGCTGCACGACTCATTTGCGGGCAACCACGAGATTCTCGCACGCATCCGGCGCGAGGCCAAGGCCGCCGCCCTGATCGGACATCCCAACATCGTCGAGATCGTCGACTCCGGGACCGACGCCAACGGCGTTCCGTTCATCGCAATGGAGCTGCTCAAGGGCGAGAGCCTCGACGGTCTGCTCGAGAAGATCGGCCCCATGCCGATTCCACTGGCCTCCTATGTGATCTGCTCGATCCTCGACACGCTGCAGGCCGCGCACCTCAAGGGCGTCGTCCACCGCGACATGAAGCCCGAGAATGTCTTCCTCAATCAGGCCCACGCCTCCAACGTGCCCCAGGTCAAGATCCTCGACTTCGGCATTTCCAAGTTCCAGAGCATGGATCAGCAGAACATGTCGCTCACGCGAACGGGAACGGTCATGGGAACGCCGTATTACATGAGCGTCGAGCAGGCCATGGGACAGAAGGTCGACGGTCGCTCCGACATCTACTCCGTGGGCGTCATGCTGTACCAGTTGCTCACCGCGCGCCTGCCCTTCTGCGACTCCAACTACAACCGCGTGCTGCTCCAGATCGTGACCGGCGACTTCCCGCCCATCGATCAGATCCGGCCGGACCTGCCGCCCGAACTGGTGGCCATCGTGCATCGCGCCATGTCCAAAAACATCGAGGAGCGCTACCCGGATTGCCACGCGTTCATGGCGGAGTTGCAGCAGTTCTGGATCCTGTACGATCCGGCCGAGATCTTCTCTTCGCTGGGTGATGCCACCATCGAGACGCGCTCGGTGCCGCTGAAGACACCCACGCCGCAGTTGACCGATCCCAAGCTCATGGCCGCGGCGCAGACCTACGGTTCACCGCGCGTCACCACGGCTGCGGTGGGGCAGAGCCTCGAGACCGATTCCAAGAAGGGCATGATCGCCGCGATCCTGGTGCTGCTGGTCATCGGCGGCGGTGTGGGCGCCTACTTCATGTTCAAGTCCGAAGGCGAGATGAAAGCGGGCACCCCGACGGCGCAAAACCCCGAGGTTCCCGCGGTGAACGCCGGCATGGAGCCGGTCATGGAGCCCGACATGCCCGTGGTCATGGAAGCGGTCATGGAACCCGACATGCCCGTGGTCATGGAGGCGCCGCTTCCTGCCGAGATCGCCATCAATGTAGTGAACGTGCCCAAGGGGGCCTCCATCCTCCTCGACGGCAAGAAGACCACATTGCCGATCAAACTCCCCGGCGCGCGCGGACAGCACAGCCTGGTGATCACGGCCCCGGGGTACGAGCCCTTCGTCAAGAACATCGAGTACAGGGCCGACGTGCACCTGGTGTTCGACGCGGACCGCATCCAGAAGGTCACCGTCAATTCCATGAAACCGCCTGTCGACAATCCGATGGAAAAGCCCATGGTTACACCCATGGAAACACCCATGGACATGCCTTCCTCCATGCCGGTCGATGTCAACCGCCCCGACTTCTAGGAAAACAACATGAAACTGAAGACCCTGCTTTTCTTCACGATCCTTCTGACGACCCACTCCGCGTTGGCCGCCAAGCTTCATTGTCCGGCGGCAGGAAACGACGACGAGGAGAACCGCAAGATTGCCAGGCGGTACTTCCAGATGGGGAAGACCTATTCGGAAAAGGGCGACCACCGCAAGAGCGCCGAGAGCTACGAGTGCGTACTCAAGCTCGTGCCTTACAGCATGGCCGCCCGCATCCAGTTCGCCAAGGCGCTCGATTCGCTGTCCCAGTTCACCCGCGCCCGCGAGCAGTATGAACTGATCCTCAACGACGTCTCCGGGGACGCCGACGCCTACAAGCCCGACATCCGCGCCCGGCTGACCCAGATCAAGGGGCTTTCCGACAAGCCGCTGCCCAAGGACGATGACGAGGAAGCCGACTCTGTCGCTGCCGCCGAACTGAAGAAGCAGCAGGATCGGGTGAAACAACTCGAACTCGAGCGGGATCAAGGAAAGAAGGAGCTGGAGCGCCGCCTCAAGGAGCTTGAAATGGCGGGCACGGGCAACCTCGACGCCCAGCGCAAGGCCCTGGTCGACGAGTTCAAGCGCAAGGAAGCCGAAAAGATGAAGGAATTGGAACTCCGGCTCCAGCGCCTGCAGGAACTCGAAGAACGCTTCAGCAAGACCGGCCCCCCGAAGCCACAGTACAAGGAAGTGTCCACCCGGCTGCGCAAGATCGGCATCGGGCTGGTTGCCGGCGGGTTGCTTCTGGGTGTGGCCACCGCGGGCGCCGGTATTTATTCATATCTTGAACAGGGTAAGTTCACGGACACCACCTACGATGACAAGAACAAGTGGAAGGACGACGAGCTTGTTCTGTGGTCGACCTCCAAGAGCAAGTCCCTGTACGACTCCATCAACACGATCAACGGCGTAACCATCGCGCTGGGCGTGGTGACCGGCATCGTGCTCTCCGCGGGCGCCACGTTGTATTTCGTCGGCGGGACCGACCGGGTCCTCGTGTCCGGCTCCGTCACACCCGAGCCCACCAAGACGACGTCCTGGCAGTTGATGCCCAACCTGGGACCCGACACCGCGGGCTTCGTTTTACAGACCTCCTGGTAATTTTTCATTCGGAAGGACGGACATGAAACCTGATTCTCCGCCCTCCCTCGCCTGGGCCCGCCTTTGGCTCCGGACCGCCGGCTGGCTGCTGTGTGCCCTGGTATTGGCCTCATGCAATCACAAAACCACCCGCCCGGCGGTCCTCCCCGCCGAGACTGAAAAGGCCGCATCGGCCGCACCGGAGGAATCGGACATGCAGCCGCAGATGAACCTGGCCAAAACCAGCGTGACGCTGACCACGCCGGACGGGCGGCAAATGACCCTCATCGCGCAGATCGCCTCCTCGGAACCCGAGAAGGCCAAGGGCCTGATGTACCGTTCCTCCCTGCCCGAGTCCGAGGGCATGCTCTTCCCCTACGATCACGAAGAGGAGCTGGGCTTCTACATGGCCAACTGCTACATCTCGCTGGACATGATCTTCATGAACCGTGACAAGGTCGTCATCGGCATCATGAAGCGCGCAAAACCGATGGATCCGACCGTGCTGACCATCGGAAAACCTTCGCAATACGTGCTGGAGGTCAACGGTGGCTTCACCGACCGGCACAACATCGCCGTGGGAACCCGGCTTGCCTGGGATTCCGGAAAAGGTGCACCATGAAATTCTCCGATGCCGCGCCGTTTTTCCAGAAGGAACTGCAGAAGTTGTATGGATCCTTCCTGGAGCTCGGTGAAATCGGTGTGCTGCGTCGCTCCGGGGGTCGCAGACTCGGCGCCAAGATCTACATCACCGTGGCGGAGCAGCGCTTCATCGTGGGCCTGATGGAACTGTCCATGAACGGTGAGTTGATCGAGGTGTTCGGGCGGGATCGTGTGATCGAATGCATCCGGGACGCCTTCTCGGAGAAGAGCGCCGAGCCGATGGAGGATTTCTTCCTCGACTTCGACGACGAGGCCACGACCTCGGAGGATCTCACGCCATACCAGGCCCGCGAGCGCCTGGATCAGTTGCTCCAGACCGGCACGGCCGATGCGCTGGCCGAGGCACGCAACCTGTATCCGCTGCTGCTGGCCAACCCCGACACGCGCGGCGCGGTGCTGCACGAGATGGCGCTGCTGGAACTGGCCCTGAAGAACACCTCCGCGGCGGAGAACCTGTTCATCGATGCCGTGAAGGAATACGCCAACCTCGCGCAGATCGAACTGATCGAGCGTGTGGTGGAACGTTTGACGAAGATCGTCGGGGCCGAGGCGATGAAGACCCACGATGTGACGCGCACCTACCACCGCACGCAGGAAAAACTGCGTGCGATCAAGGCGCTCTCGGACGTGTCAATCTTCAAGGGGCTGCCGTTCGGGCTGCTCACCGAGATGGAGTTCGAAGCCGAGGATGTGTCCCTGGCCAAGGGCGAGGTCGTCATCTCCGAGGGCGAGCCCGCCACGCGCTGCCTGATCATCCGCAGCGGCACCCTCGACGTCGTGCTCGAGGGCTTCGAGCAGCCCCGCACCGTGCGTTCCTGCTTCCCGGGTGAGTTCCTCGGGGAGAACGCCGTGCTGCACCCGCCCGGCACCGTGCCCACGACCGCCAGCCTGCGCGCCGCCCGGGAGCCCACACGCATCTGGAAATGGGAAGGCCAGAACCTGATCACCCTCATGGCCCGCTATCCGGAGTTGGAGATCCGCATCCGGACGGCCAAGGAGATCCACCAACTGGACTCCTTCTTCTCCATGCACGAGACGCTGCAGTTCCTCGATGTGACGGTCCGTGACGCCATGCTGGACTGCCTGTACACCGTCGACACCGTGGAGCCTGGCCGTATGCTGATCGAGAACGAGGAAGTGCCCGAGTTCGTGTTCCTGGTCATCAAGGGCCGCGTCGAGTGGCAGCCGCTCTCGGGGGACCCCGTCTCCTTCGGCGTGGACTCCTTCGTCGGCATGCGAGACGCTCTCCACGAGATCGCCATCGAAGGCGAGTATCACGCCGCCGAGACCAGCCTCATCGCCGTCTTCGAGTCGGAGAAGCTCCGGGCGCTGGCCGTCTCCAGTCCACCCTCCGTGGTGGCCATCCTTGAACGCCTCCACTGAAAAAACCACTGACAGCACTGATCAGATCCACTGATACCCTCTGAAAACCAAGCAGTGTGCGATAAAAGCACTTGGGTCATTTCTTTCTTTTAAGGAACCTATGAAGAGACCCGTCTTTTGGGCGCCCTCTCCGTCTTTTCTGCAGTCTCTTCTTTTATGGGAGTTGACGGATGATCTCGGTCGCCACGACCGCGTCGCTGGCGGTGAGGGCGCCGGTGGGACAGGCCACCACGCACTTGAGACAGCCGTCGCAGGCTGTCTGGGCCAGCGTCTTCAGCAGCGGCGGACGGATCACCGTGGAGAAGCCACGGTTCTCGAAGGCCAGCGCATAGCACTTCTTCTCGTCCTCGCAGATGCGCACGCAGTTGCCGCAGGTGATGCATTTCTCGGACTCGAAACGGAGCGCCGGATGGGATGTGTCGGTAAACCGCTCGCGGACCGCACCCAGGGAATAATGATGACTGTCGGGCCCGTAGACGTCGGCAGCCGCCCGCAGTTTGCACAGGTCCGCGCCGCGGCAGCCGCACTCCATGCACCGGGTGCTCTCACTGAGGACCTCCGCAGGCGTCAGGCCTGGGGCCACCTCGAGAAAGGACTTCACTGCGATCTCGGGTTTTTCGTGCACCCAGGGCACCCGTGCCTGCCGCTCGTACTTCTCGTACAGAACCGCAGGTATGTCGCCCAGCGTGCCGATGTTCACGGAGAACAACTTCCGGTAGCCGGTGACCTGCTGACCTGTCAGATACTGATGAATCGAGACAGCGGCCATCTTGCCCATGCCTGCGGCCCGCACCGCGATGTCGGGACCGAGCACCACGTCACCACCGGCGAACACGCCCGGCACCGAGGTAGCCAGCGTGACTTCGTTGATCACGATCGTGCCCCACCGTGTGCGTGTCAGGCCGGTGTCCTCGATGCCCATGCCGGAGACCTTCTGGCCGATGGCCGCGATCACCGTGTCCACCTCGACGGCGAATTCACTGCCTTCCACCGGCACCGGGCGCCGCCGGCCGCCCGCGTCGGGCTCACCAAGCTCCATGCGCAGGCAGATGACGCTGAGCTTGCCGGCTGCGGCAGGCTCCACCCGCACCGGGGCCACGAGCAGGCGCAGTTTCACGCCGTCATGCTCCATATCGGCGATCTCATGCTCCCAGGCCGGCATCTCCGCGCGGGTGCGCCGGTAGAACATCTCCACGGATGCGCCAAGCCTCACGGCGGTGCGGGCCGCGTCCACGGCCGAATTGCCGCCGCCCACGACCATGACCCGGGCACCCGGGTTCACCTTCTCCCCTCGCGCGACCGCGCCCAGGAAGTCCACCGCCGACACGACGCCGGGCAGATCCTCGCCCTGCACCTGCATCGCCGAACTGTCCTGGGCACCCATGGCCAGGAAGACCGCCTGATGCGACTGCTGCAACTGGGCCAGCGTGAAGTCCCTGCCCATCGTGCTTCCGTAATGGAAGCGCACGCCGGTCTTCTCGACCACGGCCACCTCCGCGTCGATCACCGCATGGGGCAGGCGGAACGAAGGGATGCCGTAGCGCAGCATGCCACCGGGCGCCGGATGGGCGTCGTAGACATCCACCTCATGACCCAGCAGCGACAGGAAGAACGCCGCATTGACGCCTCCGGGGCCCGCTCCGATGACGGCTACCTTCTTCCCGGAGGGTGGTAGCTTGGCCGCGGGCACATAAGGCGTTTCGAGCATCAGATCCGAGTCGGCGGCCGCCCGCTTCAGGCGCATGATCGAGATGGCCTCGTCGACCTTGTTGCGACGGCAGTCCTGCTCGCAGGGGGCCGGACACACGCGTCCCAGGCAGCCGGGAAGCGACAGCGAGTCCTTGATGATCGAAAGAGAGCGGGCCGGTTCGTCGTTCTTGAGCGCCGCGATGAAACCGGGGATGTCCACGCCCGTGGGACACTTCTCATGGCAGGGACCGAAGCAGTCGCCGAGGTGATCGGAGAACATCAGTTCCAGGGCGGTCTTCCGCGCCGTCGAGATCTCCTCGGACTGCGTGCGCACCACCATGCCCGCCGACACCGGCGTCGAACACGAGGGCACGAGGTTTCCCCGGCCGCCTTCGATCTTCACCACGCACATGAAGCACGAGGCGAAGGGCTTGTGGTTTTCCATGAAACAGAAGGTGGGGATCTCGATCCCCAGCTTCCGGGCGGCGTCCAGCACGGTGCTGGCAGCCGGCACCGTGACGGTCTTACCATCGATGGTGAGCGTAACGTTTGCGTCCACGAATGCCTCCGACACACGGCCGCTTGGGCCGCATCGATCAATGGGTCTTCACAGCTCCGAACTTGCACACGTCCCGGCATACGCCGCACTTGCTGCAGCGGTCCTGGTCGATGACGTAGGTGCCCTTCGATCCCCGCTGGCCGGTGATCGCCTGCACGGGGCAGTTCTGCAGGCAGGCGTCGCAGCCGGTGCACTTGTCCGGCGTGATCTCAAAGGTCGTCAGGGCCTTGCACACACCGGCAGGACAACGCTTCTCCAGGATGTGCGCGTCGTACTCGTGCCGGAAATACTTGATGGTGGTGAGCACGGGGTTGGGCGCCGACTGGCCCAGACCACACAGGCTCGTGTTCTTCACCTGGAGAGCCAGCTCCTCGAGCATCTTCACCGAGGATTCATCTCCCTCTCCGGCGCAGATCTTCTCGAGCAGCTCGAGCATGCGCGTGGTGCCGATGCGGCAGAAGGTGCACTTGCCGCAGCTCTCGTCCTTGGTGAAGTGCAGGAAGAACCGGGCCACATCGACCATGCAGGTGGTCTCGTCCATCACGACCAGACCGCCCGAGCCCATGATCGCGCCGGTGCGGTTGACCTCATCGTAGTCGATGCGCGTGTCGAACAACTCCACCGGAATGCAGCCACCTGAAGGACCGCCCATCTGGACGGCCTTGATCGGACGGCCTGTGGACGATCCACCCGCCACGTCCTCGACGATCTCGCGGATGGTAATGCCCATGGGCACCTCCGCGAGTCCTCCGCGCTGGATCTTGCCCGCCAGCGCGAACACCTTCGAGCCGCGGCTCTTCTCTGTTCCAACCGACGCGAACGCGTCACCGCCGTTGTGGATGATCCACGGCACGTTGGCGAAGGTCTCGACGTTGTTGATGTTGGTGGGCATGTCCCACAGCCCCTTCTGGGCCGGGAACGGCGGACGCGGACGTGGCATGCCGCGACGACCCTCGATGGAGGCCATCAGCGCGGTCTCCTCCCCGCACACGAAGGCGCCGGCACCCTCCTTGACCTTGATGTCAAAGGAAAACTCCGTGCCGTAGATGTTCTTTCCCAGCAACCCGGCGGCCCGCGCCTGGTCGATGGCCCGGATCAGCCGCTCAACGGCCAGGGGATATTCAGCGCGACAATAGATGTAGCCGCGGTCCGCGCCAACGGTGGCCGCCGCGATCGTCATGCCCTCGAGCACGGCGTGGGGATCGCTCTCGAGCACGGAGCGGTCCATGAACGCACCCGGATCGCCCTCGTCGGCGTTGCACACGACGACCTTGTGATCCCCGGGGGCCTTGCGCGTGAACTCCCACTTCATGCCGGTGGGAAAGCCGGCGCCGCCGCGACCGCGCAGCCCGGACTTCTTCATCTCCGCTAGGACCCAGTCCGGTCCGCGTTCCAGCGCGATCCGCAGGGCCTCCCAGCCGCCCACGGCGCGGTAGGCGTCGAGGCTGTCGGGATCGATCACACCGCAGTTGCGCAGCACGATCCGTCGCTGCTTGGCCAAAAAGGCGCCCGCCGGGCTCGCGGGGTTGTCCTCCCGCAGGCGGAAGCGCTCCACGGGCTCGCCGCCGCGAAGGTGCTTTTCGAACACCTGGTCAACCTTCTTGGGCGTCATGTCGCCGTACAGGAACACTTTTCCGTCGGTGTCGTGCAGTTCGACCAGGGGTTCCCGGTGACACATGCCGTTGCAGCCGGTGATCGCCAGCTCCACATCCCAGGAGGACTCGGCCTCGAGCCGGGCCTGGATGTGCCGGTACACGTCGCGCGCACCCGCGGCGATGCCGCAGGATCCCAGTCCCACCACCAGGCGGGGTCTTTTCTTGTTGTCGGTTGCGATCGGGCTCGTCATGCGGGGTCCCCCTTGTCCGCTGCCATGTGGGCGGCCAGCGCGTCCGAGATCTTCCGGGGCGTCACCTTGCCCAGCGTGTCCTGACCGAGCACCACCACGGGCGCGAGGCTGCAGCAACCGACGCAGGCCACGGACTCCAGCGTGTAGCGCATGTCCGGCGTGGTGTGCTTGTCGGGAATGCCCAGCTGGTTCTCCAGCGTCTCGGTGAGCGTATCAGCGCCGCCCACATGGCAGGCGGTGCCGTGGCAGACCTTGATGATGGTCTCTCCCACGGGCTTGAGCCGGAACTGGGAGTAGAACGTGGCCACGCCGAAGAGCTGGCTCGGCGTGATCTCTGTGTGTGAACACACGTATTCCAGCGCCTCGATGGGAAGATACCGGAAACGCGCCTGTATGCCCTGCAGGATGGGAATGGCCTGCTCGGCCCCGGTTCCCTTCTCCTTCAGGATTTCGTCGATCACAGATACATCCATTGACATGAGGAATCTCCGCTTTTGTTCAAACACGAGCCGATCAACACTGAAAAAGCCGCATCGCACAAGGCTTTCCATGCGCGGGAAAATACCCCCTCTGGATCGGGCCGTCAAGGGCATTTTCCTGGGTGGTTGTGTTCTATTCCGGTTTTCACTACAATGCTGCAACACGGGCGCGCCCGGGTCGCGCGCGAAAGGAAAAAGGAAAGAGATGACGGAAAATCAACTGAACGCGGAGGAGATCCTGAAAAAGCAGGTGGAGTTCGACGGCAGCAAGTGGAGCCGCGAGGCCACCGGACAGGTCGACGACCAGTACAGGTCCCGCAACCAGGACAACCTGCAGGAGCTCAAGCGGCTGCAGGAGGAGCACGACCAGCTCGCCAAGGACATGAACAAGGAGATCGCCGATCAGCGCTCGCTGCTCGACGAGATCAAGACCATGACCTCGGGCAAGCAGGGCGGCGTGGGTCGCGGCTTCCGCGGGGTGCTCGGACGCATCCCGGTGCTGGGCAGGCCCTTCCGGCGGCGTCCCCTGGCGGATCTGCTCTCGGCCAAGGTCGACATCGCCGACGCCCACGTCAAACACATCGCCGAGTACCTCAAGAAGGTCGAGCGGACCATCTCGGGGCTGCATGACGACCAGAAGTCCCTGCAGGCCAAAAAGGTGGAAGCCGCCAGGGGCAAGAAACAATACGTAGGGCTGGTCCTCGAGTTGAAGTCCCTGCACGAGGAGCTGCAGGCACGCCTGGCGGCCATGACCGACGCCAGCTCCGAAGAGTTCCGGCAGACCGAGGGCCAGTTGGTCGAGACCGACCGCCTGATCTGGGAGCACGGCCAGAAGATGCAGTTGTTCGACCACGCGCTGCACCACCTCGACTCGATCATGAAGATGAACCTGCACTTCACCGAGATCTCGAAGAACCTGCACGCGAACATGACCCTGATCCATGAGGCCGCCGAGCTGGTCCTCGACGAGCTGCGTCAGCACGCCTCCCGCCTGGCCACCCTCGCGGAAGCCGGGCAGTTGTCCCTGCAGGTCACCGCCAGCATGGAGAGCCTCAAGGAGAGCATGAACAAGGTCGCGATCATCACCTCCGAGACCTCGTTGTTTCTGACCCGGAACGTCGAGCAGATCGTCGCCAACATGACCGTGTACGACCGGCACGTGGAAGAGCTCGTGGAGAAGAACCTGGCCACCGAGAAGGAAATCAGGCAGCAGCAACTGCAGCGGATCCTCGAGAAGGCCGAACAGGAACAGAACGCCGACCCCGCATGATCTCCCTCTTCGAGTGTGCCCTGCTGCTGCTGGACCGGATCCGGACCGACGAACGCTTTCCCGACATCGAATGGGCCCGAAGCGGCCTGGACGACGACCCCACGGGTCCGCATCCGGTTTCAGGCCTGCCCCTGTACTTCGGCGCCCGTAAGTGTCCGCAGCCGGTGACCCGCGTGCGGTGGCTGCACGCCGGGGCCGACGGGGCCCGCTTCGAGTGGATCCGTGATCGCGTGGATCCGGTGTTCCATGTCCCCAACCGCCATGTCTGCCGTTTCCTGGTGACGGGACTGTCGCTTCCGGCGCCCTTCTCGCCGGAGGCTGCCGAGGTCGTGACCCATCTTCCCGCCGGCATCGTCGAGACCCTCGACAACGCGCTGCTGCAGGACTCCGAACTGGGCTTCCTGCAGTGCCTCGAGGCAGACCGGAGCCTCACCGTGGAGTCCATCACCCGCGGGATGATCGGACCCCTGTGGAGCGCCGTCTGTGCGCCCGCCCAGATTGTTCAAATATTTCACAATGATCCTGGGGCCGCCCTGCTGCACCTGCCGCTGGACTGCACCCTGCGGGAGCCCGGCCCCTCCATCGCCGACGATCCCCTGGCACCCCTGTACGGCACCGGCACCGAGCTCGAACCGGCGGTGAGCCGGCTGCGGGCCCGCCTGCCCTACCGCGTGCTGCGCCGGCGCCGCGCCTTCCTCCGTGGGGCCCGGTGCACCCTCGAAGCCCTGAAGGACCTCTTTCCGGGATTGTCCGTGATCCCGGTCGACACAGGTGAATCATGACCATGTTTCATATGAACGCCGAACACCTCGAGCCCCTGCGCGTGGAGATCGTTCCGCGCCTGCTGGAGCTGCGCTGGCCCCGCTTCCTGTACCAGTGGGAAAAACACCCGTACGGGCTCGGTCCACGCAGCCATCCGGTGCTCGCGGCCCTGGAAAAATCCGCCGGCGTGCTGCTGTCGGTGTCGGCCTGGCTCAAGCAGGCCGCGCCCGAACCCGACGACTCCCCCTCCCCGGGCTGGAGCCGGCTCGCGGCCGTCCACGCCGCCGCCCTGGTGCTCGCCCACGACCTCGACGAGCTCACCGGCCACCGCGTGCGGGCCGTGAACCCGATGCCACTGCGCGAGACCCGGCAGGTCCTCGAGGATCCGAACTTCCTCGACGCGTTCATCAAGGACGCACTGCACTACACGCAGGATCACGTGCGCCAGGGACACGACGCGGACATGGCGCTGTGCGCCTACGCACGCCTGCTGTGCCTGAGCTGCCTGTCCCTGTCCCGGGATCCGCGCCACGCGGCCAACCACGAGCGAAACCGGAACGTTCATTTTCATATTTACGATATCCATTTCCCCGTGTTCGGCGAGATCCGCAAGGATCAGACCAGCCTCGTGCTGCCGGTGCGCATGGAGAACATCGTCGGCAACCAGGAGTTCCTGCGGGCCGGCCGGCGCCTCGTGCGCGACCTCATCGCCTGGGATCCGGAGTCACGGAAGAACCCCAAGCGCCTCAACCCGATCCTGTTCGCCCTGGGCAAGCCCGGCTGTGGCAAGACCGCCTCGGCCCACGCCGTCGGACAGCACCTCCTCACCGAAGCCGCCGCCGTCGGTCTGATGGCGAAGTTCTGTGTGATCCGTCGTACCGACTGGGCCTCGGCCTACCAGAACGCCTCGGCCGCCTCCCTCATCGAGCGCTTCACCTCGGAGCTCAACGGCTTTCCGGGCGTGGTGGCGTTCTACTGGCCCGACATCGACACGGCCTTCGGCGCCCGCGGCGGCGGCGACCTGCGCGCCGAGGAAAAAAGCATCCTGGGCGCGGCCTTCGGCCTGTTCGACGGCACAATCCTGCCGGCCAACGGGCAGTGGATCCTGATGTGCGACGCCAACTACATGCAAATGGACGACGCCACCGTCAGCCGGCTCACCCAGCAGCCATACCTGCTCGAGGGTCCCGTCAGCGCCGCCGATTACGTGCGTCTGGTCCGCGACGAGCTGCTCGGTGAGGAATACAGCAAGCACATCGAATGCACCGCGGCGCAGTGGGTCGAGTTCGGAATCATGGCCTCCGAGAAGGCCGTGTCCGGGCGCGACTGCGCACACTTCGCCCGCCGGCTGATCTCGCGCATCGAGGACGTGAATTATCCCGATGGATTCTTCAAGGCAGACTATGAAAAGCGCCTGCACTTTTTGAGCCTCGTGCGAAAGAATCTGGAGTTCAGCGTCTTCTTGTCGGAGTTCGAATACACCCTGGACTTCTGCCTGGCCGCCCGCCGCAAGGAGGAGGAGGACCAGGTTTCATCCCTGGCCCGCGAGTTGATCCGCATGGAGAAGGCCCGCCGTCTCGCCGAAGAGGGAATGGACGGAGAATAGGTCCTTATGGAAGACGGCTTTTCCCTGGTCCGGGAGTTTCTGCGCCCACAGTTGACCTCGCGGGCACCGGTATTGGTGTCGCTGTGGGGACAGTTGCATGATTTTGAAACTGTTATCATCGGGGCGCTGCAACGGGCCGCGGCCCTTGGCGCGCGCGACGTGGACCTGCGCGTGGAGACCGATGCGGAGACCGGGATCTTCACGGTCGTGGAAATGGCAGATACGGCCCCCGGCCTCTCCCTGACCCAACTGCGACGCTGGCTCGCCGAGGGCACGCCACCCACAGGGGACGCATACGATTGGACCCTGCCGCCCTGCCCGGCGCCCACGGGACCGTCCGGGTTCGCGCTGACCCGGCTGCGCACCTCCCATGCCGGACAGACCGTCGAAGCGTGGATCCTGCCCGAAGGCACCTGGGAGATTCACCTGCACTCCGAGAACGTGGTGGGCAACCGCAGCCTGTGGTACCTGCGCACCCCGGATCCCGCGACGGCGCTGTCCCGGATCCGCGCCTGTGTCCAGGAGCGCTGCGCGCGGTCGTCGCTTCGGATCTTCCTGCAGGGAGAGCCCCTGCTTCCCGCCGCGGGTCCTGCCGACTCCGTGTTTCACGTGGAGCACGCCGACCCCGTGGTCCGCCGCCGGCTGGACCTGATCTCCCGGGGACAGGGCGAGATCGTCCTCCACCACCGTGGATTTCTGATGCAGCGGGGGCCCTGCCCGGTGCCGCATCTTCACTTCGAGTGGGACACAGCCGTGCGATCCGACATCGGGGACGCCGCCGCCGCGGTGGGGCGTCACTTCGAGGCGGCGCACCGCCAACTGGGGCTGGAGCTGGCCGCGCAGCTGGCACAAGGCGCCATCGGGGCCAATGTGTGGGTGCTGTTCCTGTCGGGGATTCCGGAGCCGGAGTGGATGGAGCTCCCTGTCGGCCGGGATCTGCGCGGCCTCCCCTTTTCCACGAGGGATCTGATCGTCCAGACCGCCGTACCGGTCTCCCCGCTCTCGACGCTCCCCCCGGTGGGCGCCCAGATCCGCCTCATCGACGAGAACGTCTGGTCCCCCGGTGTGCTGTCCCAACTGCGCCGCACGGTGACCCGCTCGGGGCTTTCGGAGGCTGCGGCCTCCGGGGAGGGCATCGCGGCCCGCCGGTGGCTCCCGTCCGGCACGGATCGTGATCCGGCCGCTGCAGGCCCCTGCGCGGGCTGGCCACGGCTGTGGGCCCGGTTGGCCGCCCGGGATCCGCGCCTGGCCTTCGCCGGTGGCCTGATCCTGGCGGAGGTCCATCAACCGGACGCAGGTGCATGGCCCTTCTTTCCGGCCGACGGGACGGCCGAACTGGCCCGGCTGCGCACGCTCCCGCTGGCACCCTGGAACCTCGAAGGCGCCCTCTGGCTGGCCGTCAACCATCCCATCGTGGCGCGGTTGGCCGGCATCGCCGAGCCGGCCGCCGCCGTCTGGATCCTCGCCCGCCTGGTGCTGCTTTCGCAGGATCTCGAGCCCGACGACGACGCGCTCTAAATGGCTCGAATAGTTGATTAATAAATATGTGAATTATTTTCCGAGGCTCGCGCGCAGAATGCGCTCCACCACCGCCGGGGTGATGTCCTTATTCTCGCCCAGACCTTTTTTATAAATCGACATCTGCCCCAGCACGCGCTGCAGCACCTCTTCGGTCACCAGCTCCGGATCCAGCCGCACAGGCACCTCGAGGCCGGTAAAGAACGCCTCGATGGCCTCGATCGTCGCAGCGGCCGCCCCATCGGCATCGGCTCCGGCCAAGGCATCGGCTCCGGCCAAGGCATCGGCCGCAGTCACCCCGAACACCCGGCGTCCGAGTTGGGCCAGTTTGCCCCGCTTGGTCTGGATCCGGTCCCGCAGCAGCCATGGCAGCACCACCGCCAGGGACCGGGCGTGATCCATCCCGGCCTCGGCCGTAAGCGCATGCCCGATCAGGTGCGTGCTCCAGTCCTGCACCACGCCGCATCCGACGAGGCGGTTGAGCGCCATCGTGGCGCACCACATGATCTCGCCGCGCACCGCCAGATCGTCAGGATTCTGCTTGATCAGGGGGCCGCACTCCACGAGGGTGGCCAGGATGCCCTCGGCGATGCGGTCCTGCAACGGCGAGAACACATCCTTGGTGCAGTACTGCTCCATCACGTGGACAAAGGCATCAGCGATCCCGTTGGCCGTGTACCGCCACGGCAGAGACAGCGTGAAGGCCGGGTCCAGGATGGCAAACTTCGGAAAAAGTTTCTCACTCATAAAGGGCTGCTTGTCGGTGGGATTCCGGCGGGAGACCACCGCGCCGTCGTTCATCTCCGACCCCGTCCCGGGCAGGGTGAGCACCACGCCCAGGGGCAGCGCCTCCCGGATCTTCTCGCGGCCCGTGACCAGTTGCCACGGATCGTCCCCCGTATACGGCACCGTCGCAGCGATGAACTTGGCCCCGTCGATGACCGAACCCCCGCCGGCGGCCAGCAGAAACTTCGCCCCACAGCGGCGCGCCACGTCCACGGCCCGCAGCAGCGTGTCCAACTGGGGATTGGGCTCCACGCCCGAAAACTCCACCACCTCGATGCCGGAGAGGGCTCCCAGGATCGCCTCCCGTACGCCATTTTTGCGGATGGATTCCCCCCCGCTCACCAGCAGGATGGGACCTTCGGCCGGCACGTTGGCGCGCAGTTTGTCCAGCGATCCCGGTCCGAAGATCAACCGGACGGGATTGTAATACGTAAAGTTCAGCATAGGACCCCTCCTTGGGTTCTCCGAAAAGTAACACTTCCCCGGACGGGCCTCAAGACCGATTCGACTCCGGCTCCCTCCATGAAACCCCCCGCACGACCTGAGAATATCGTGTTTTCCCCGACAGGCTGGTCTGGCCCTGTGAAAGTGGACACCTGATTTATGGGGTGTAAAGTCCCCATAGGAGGGTTTCATGGCCGGGAAGAAACATCGCATTTTCAGTAAACAGTTCAAAGAGGACGCGGTGAGGTTGGTGAAGGAGAGCGGGGA
>JAHITJ010000157.1 GCA_018817795.1 Myxococcota bacterium
GCCACGCCGGCGGCGAGCATGCCCATGCTGGCCAGCCGGTCCGACTGGGCCAGGCTCGCCTGGAGATCCCTGCGTTCCTCCTCGGCCCTGCGTTGCTCGGTGATGTCGATGGTGTAGCCCGCCAGCAGCCGTTTCTCGCCGACGGTGATCGGAAACTTGATGGTCGTGTATTGACGGCCGTTGAGATCCTCGTCCAGGTGCAGGATGCCTCCGCCGGAGGCGACCGCCCAGTCGTCGGCACTGATCTTGTCGGCGAACTCGGCCGGGAACAGGTCGTGCATCGTCTTTCCGGCCATCTGGGAACCGGGCACACCGACCATGTCCACGTAATTTTCGCTGGCCACGAGGACACGGCTGACCTCGGGGGTGACATGCTTGATGAATGTATAGATCGGGGAGTGCTTCACGAACAGTTGAAGCAGGCCCTGACCTTCGGTGGGATCTTCTCCGGCACGCAACCGCTCCAGTTGTTCCCGCAGGAAGTCGTTTTCACGGCGCAGGGTATCGAGAGCATCCATGGGATTAGTCATGGAAATTATTTACGTTGTTAATGGCAGATATAAAATATAAAATCATTGAAGATATGAATTAGCATGTGTTTGCCGCACTGTCAATGCAGTGTGGCGATGAACTTCCTTGGGCAGATTGTTATAGTCATACTTGTGTAAGCAAGTTAAAAACTGTAAAGTATTCACGGACTCAAACGGCCGATTCAATTCGGTGTCGATAATATTGGATTTAGGAGGAGATCGATCATGACACGTACACCTTCGACCATGCTGGAGCTGGGAACACGGGCGCCTGACTTCACGCTGCCTGATCCTGTCATGCGGAGGGAGGTGTCCCGAAACGAGTTCGAAGGCATGCCGCTGCTCGTGGTATTCATCTGCAACCACTGCCCATACGTGATTCTGATCCGGGAAGCCTTCGCCCTGCTGGCGGCCGAGTTCCAGGCACAGGGTGTCGCCGTGGTCGCGATCAACGCCAATGATCCGGGACAGTTTCCGGACGACAGTCCCGTGAAAATGATCGAGGAGGTCCACAGGTGGGGGTATTCGTTTCCGTACCTGTTCGACGAGTCACAGCAGGTGGCCAAGGATTTCCGTGCCGCGTGCACGCCGGACCTGTTCCTGTTCGACGCACGGCACGAGTTGTTCTACCGGGGGCAGTTTGATGACGCCCGTCCCGGCAACGGCCTGACGCCCACCGGAGAGGATCTGAGCCGGGCGCTGCTGCTGATGCAGGCCGGTGGTTCCCCGCCCGTCGAGCAGCGCGCCTCCCTGGGGTGCAACATCAAGTGGCGTCCGGGCAATGAGCCCGATTATTTCGATTGAGACGGAGCCACGGACGGCTCCGTCTCCGATGCCACGGACGGCTCCGCCCGGGGAGCCACGGGGTCCTCTGCGTCGGGCTCGTCGACGAGGAGGATGTCCTGATCCTCCGAGCACACGAAGAGGGTGTCGCGCAGCGGGGCGAAATGATTGAAGGTGGCGGTTCCGTATTTCTGGAACTGCCGGCGCGTGAAGCCCAGCATGACCAGGTCCGCCTCCCGCGAGGTCTGACTCACCACCGTCTCAAAGGATGCCCAGTTGGTGTAGGGCAGCACCGAGACGTTCTGGGGCGAGATCGGGAGGCGTCCCTTCTGGATCATCTTCACCAGGAAATGGCCGCGGCTCTCCTGGGTCGCCTCGGGCATCGCCGCGAAGACGCTGATCTCGCCCTTGGACCATTCGGGGTGCCCCATCATGATGTAGGCCAGCAGGATCATCAGGTTCGCGTTCCCGAGCTGGTGCTCGGTCAGCCAGATGTGGATCCTGGAATGGTAGCCGCAGCGGTAATCCGTGGACCGAAGAACGCAGATGTTGAAGTTGCACTTCTGGGCCAGCGCGACTCCGTTGTGGATGTCGCTCATCACCACTTCGTTCCCGCCCTGGTCCCGCGCGAACTCCAGGATCAGTCCGTTGTTGTCCATGCCGGCCACGCCGGGGACCTGGATGATCTGCGCCACCGAGGTGGTGAACGACGGAGAGATGATGGTGTCGGCGTAGACACCGGCGCGGGAGTCCCCCGTGAGCTGGATGATCTTCTCCAGCTCCTGTGCGGCGACGCGGTTGTTCTCCTCGGTGAGCATGCCCTTGATAAAGTGGAAGTAGGTGCCGAACCCCTGCCTGTGGGCGAGCCAGCGCAGCAGGTCGAAGGCCGCCAGCCGCTCGAAGGTGTTCCCTGAGACGGCGATGAAGGAGGGCCTCCAGTCGGCGCCGCGGATGGGAGAGCGGTTCTTCTGTAGCCAGATCTGAAGGCGCCGCACGATCTGCTGGATCGCCCCCTTGAAGAGGACGGCAATCCCCTGTTCGTTATGGTGGGTCCGTCTCATGGAAATGTAGATCGCGACCATGAAGAACACTGCCAGCAGCGTCGTGAGGACGCCCGATGCGATCATCATGATGATGCTGCCGATGGCTCCCGTCAGCGAGATCCACCAGCGGGAGCGGAAGGACGGGCGATAGGACGGGTTGGCGGCGAAGTGCTCCATCACCGAGATCAGGCAGATCGCGCCGTAGGTCACCAGGAAGAACTGGGACACGATGGCCGCCACGACGTTGACGTCTCCGATCATGATGAAGACGATGGCGATGATCATGGTGAGGATGGTGCCGTTGAGGGGCTCGTTGGCGGGGCCGATGCCCATGGAGAAGAGGTGGTTCAGTTTCTTCCATGGAAAGAGTTGATCACCGGCCAGCGCCTGCATCGTACGCGGCGCGATCAGCAGGGAGCCGATGGCCGAGGAGAGGGTGGCAGCGGCCAGCCCGATGGGAATCAGGGGTTCCCATGCGGCGATCTGCGTCATGAAAAGCTCATCATTGGCCAGCTGCTCGGACGTGCCGTTCATGCCCAGCTTGAGCACGACCAGGGTGTAGACGACCAGGCCGACCACGGTGGCGGTCATGGTGCCCAGCGGGATCGACTGCCGCGGGTTCTTCAGATCGCCCGACAACCCCACGCCGGCGATGATGCCGGTGAAGGCCGGGAAGCAGACGGCGAAGACGAAGGTCCAACTGTGGTTCCCCGTGACGGAATGGCTCGAGTGAGCCAGGTTGGCCATGTTCCAGTTTCCGCCCATGAAGAAGGCCAGCAGGCTCACGAAGAGGATGGCCACCACGACGTACAGGAGCATCACGCCCAGGGAGGCGCCCTTCTTGAACACCAGGACGGCCAGCGCCAGGCTGACGGGCAGGGAGATCATGCGGGGATCCGGCGTGAAGCCCAGTTGCGCCTTGATCAGAGAGAATACAGGGGTGAAGCTCTGCGCGAAGGCGATCAGGTAGAAGGCCACCGAGATGGCTTGGGAAAGGAACAGGCTCACGCCGATGGCCGCGCCGATGTTGGTGCCGAAGGACCTCGAGATGATGTAGTACGCGCCGCCGCCCTCGACCTTCCGGTTGGTCGCGATCTCGGAGACGGCCAGCGCCGTCGGAATGGTGATCAAGTGGCCGACGAGCACGATCAGGAGCGCGCCCCAGACGCCCTGGTGGCCGACGGCCCATCCGAAGCGCAGAAACAGGATCGCGCCCAGGATGGTGCTGATCGCGGTGAGGAAGACCGGCATGGCGCCGAAGCCATGACCTTGGTGGAGAGGTTGTTCGGGGGAGTTGACGGTCATTGGGGTGTGGCTCCCTTCTCCCAGGCAGTGACGACCATGCATACCATGGCGTCGCCGGTGACGTTGATTACCGATCGGAACATGTCCAGCAGGCGGTCCACCGCCAGGATCAGCGCCAGTCCGCCGGGCTCGATGCCCACGGCCTCGAGCACGATCACCAGCGTCACCAGGCCCGTTCCGGGAACGCCGGCGGCGCCGATGGACGCCAGCAGGGCGGTGAACAGGATCGCGAGCTGCTGCATGAGCGTGAGATCCATGCCGAAGGCCTGGGCGATGAAGACGGTGGCCACCGCCTGGTAGAGGCTGGTGCCGTCCATGTTCACCGTGGCCCCCACGGGCAGCACGAAGCCGGCGATGCGCGGGGGTACCCCGAGATCGTCCTCCACGCAGCGCAGCGTCACCGGCAGCGTCGCGCTCGAGGAGCTGGTGGAGAAGGCCAGAAGTTGAGCCGGGATCATGGCACGGTAGAAGTTCATCACCCCGGTCCTGGCCAGAAACCTCAACGCCAGGGGATAGATCAGCACCAGCAGGACAAGAAGGCCGCCCAGCACGGTGAGGAAGTACAGCCCCAGCGCCCCGAGCAGGCCCAGCGCGCGCGCCGGGTCATCCCGGGCGAACTCCGCCACGCAGGAGGCCATCAGCGCGAACACGCCCGGCACGGCGAGGTACAGGATCAGTTTCACCATGCTGATGAAGACCGCGTTGAGGCCCTCGAACCACTCCATCAGCGTGCGGCTCTTCTCCAACGGGACGCAGATCAGGGCGATGCCGAACAGCAGCGCAAAGAAGACGACCTGCAGCATCGCCCGGTTGTCCGACAGCGCCTGGATCACGTTATCGGGCACCATGTCCACCAGCGGCTGGAGGGGACCACGGCGCTTGAGCTCTCCGGCCTGAACCGCGCGCGATTCGACCTCGGTCGCATACTGTCCGCGCAGGTTCTCGCGGTCCGCCCCGGACAGCGATCTGCCCGGCGCGATCAGGTGGACCAGCAACAGCCCAACCGTGATCGCCAGCAGGGTCGTCGAGAAGTACAGAGCCAGCGTTCGCCCGCCCAGCCGGGAGAGCTGGCGCAGGTCCCGGACGCTGGCGACGCCCAGCACCAGTTGGGTCAACACCAGTGGAATGGCCACCAGTTTGAGCAGGGCGATGAAGATGGTTCCAAACGGCTTGACGTAGTCGATGACCACCCCGTGGAAGCCGAGGGCGCTGGAGGCGAAACCCAGACCCAGACCCGCGACGATGGCGACGAGAATCCACGCGGGGAGGGAAACCACTTGTTTCATGCCCATACATGTAACCCAGAAGGGCCTGCCAGGTAAACAGATTTTCACGGTTTCGGAGGTGTGGTGGGAGAGAACGGTCCGGTCGGACCGGTGGGGGCGGGGGCAGATCCGGTCGGAAGGCTACTTGTCTTCGCCTTCTTCGGGGGTCGCCTTGCCGGTGGCTTCCGGGGCCGGGTCGGTGGCCGTCACATTGTTGGTGGCCGTCTCGTTGTTGGCGGCCGGCTCGGGGGTGTTCTCCGGCGTGGTCGCACCTTCCTTCGGGGTGCAGGACACAAAGGCGCCGAGGACGATGAGGGACGTGAGGATCAGTTTTTTCATGGTGTTTCTCCTTCTGGTTGTTTCACGCTCAGGATTTTCGCGTGATGGATAGTGTTGTTCCGCCAATGGCCAGGATGAACACGGGCAGCAGTTTTCTCATGAACGTTCTCTTTTCTTCCAGCCTCAGCAGATGCAGTCGTTGAACGGGTACTTGTCGCCCTTGATCTTCTCGAGCTTGCCGTCACGGAGGCGAAACAGTTGTCGCTCGTTGCCTGTGATGCCGTCGATCGCGACGATCTCCAGGTTCCCGTCGTTGTCCAGATCGGCCACCAGCAGTACGCGCAGCCGGGAGGTCTCGGAGGCCACCAACTTCGGGGTGCCGTCGACGACCAGCCAGAGGCTCCACAGTTCATGGCCGTTTCCCCCGCAGGTGGTCTCGCCGATCTGCCGGTAATCCTCAACGAGGTACTCTTCGGCGCCGGGTTTGCGGAAGGCGACGGTCGAGATCGTCAGGGGCTCATCGGGGCTGGTTTTGGCGTACTCGCCGGCCAGCCGGCCGAACTCCAGGGCCATCACCTGCGGGGTCACCCTGGCGCCCAGATCCTTGATGACGGGCGACTCGTCCTCGAGGCGGGTCCAGATGACCGGCTCCCCGAGGGAAGACGGGCGGGCCCAGATGAATTCGATCTTGGAGTTCTCTGTGCTGGTTCCGCAGTCGTCGAAGACGGCGCCCAGATAATGCGACGCCTGCGTGAGAATCTCGGCGTACTTCGGCAGCAGGACCTTGCCCTGCTCGTTGGACACGCCAAGCTCTTCTCGAACACCGAAGTGGGGATACGCGCGGCTGAGGACCGAGAGCTGGCCGATGGTCCTGGTGCAGGCCTTGATCGAGTCGCGGTAGATGTCGATCTGCGTGCCGGAGTGCGGGCTCTTTACGGTCGTGGCTCGGGAGATGGCCACCACGTCCCGGTGATGCTCGAGGACCGGCTTGGCGAGCGTGGTCTCGTCGGGCGTCCAGTCCTCCCCCGACAGCCGGATGAACAGGTGCTGATACTCATTGCCGAAGAAGAAGACCAGCGGGCCGGGGGTCGGCTTGACCACGGTCGGACCGACGACAGGCCTGGGCAGCTTCGGCTCGGTCGAAGTCGCAGTGGTTTTCGAGCAGGAGATGGAGAGTGCAAAGAACAGCGGCATGGAAAGGATGCCCGGAATTTTCATGAAGTGCTCCGGCACGGGTTCCCGTCAGGTTTGGACCGCCGATGGCGGCGAATCAGGTTCGGAAAATCCTGCCAGAGTGGTATATATCACGTTTTTTCGAGGATTGACTGATTTTTTCCAGTGTCCTTCACCAGGAAGGAAGCGGAGATGTTCAAGGCGAAGTCAGGCCGTGGAAAAGCACCCTTGACAGACTTTCCCCTGGAGCGAATACTATCGACCAGGTGACAAACCCCAAAAACGTCCCCCGTTCTCAAGGGCGGGAATGAAAGGTGAATGAAACATGCATTGTCCTGCTTCCGAAAAACGTTGGTTCCGTTTCCTCTTTCCGGCCGTTTTGCTGACCCTGATCCTGCTGCCCGTCAGTTCCGATGTCAGCGCCCAGGGAGCGCCGCCCCTCGATTCGAACAGCAAGATCCGCCTGGACCGGGCCAAGGACGCCCTCAAGAATGAGCGGATTAAAGAGGATCTCCGCAGGAATGTCCCCTTTGACCGGGCCGCCGCGGTCAAGACCGAGCACTCCCGGATTGAGTATGCCGTGGGGACCGCCCAGAACGAGATGGGGATGGTGAAGAACAAGCGTCACCCTGAAGTGGTGGCGTTCGCCGCCGAACTGGCGAAGTTCGAGGCCTACCTGGCAGACCTCAAGGCTGTGATGAAGGACCACGAGCTCAACGGGAAGGCCGCCGCCGCGCTGCGCGGAAAATTCTTCAGCAAATATTGGGATGAGCATGGCGTGCTGACCAACTATTATTATTACATGGATCCGAACCAGAAGGGCATGCCCTACGGCACGCAGAAGGAGCTGGCCGCGGCCCGGGAGGCGCTCAAGCGCATCCAGGAAGGTTGCATCGGCGAGTTCAAGGCCGTCGTCAACGACGCGACGTCACATCCCAACGATAGCACCCGCCGTCCCGACCTGATGTGCAAGGCCGCCGCCCTGGGCGACGAGCTGGTGCGTCGGGTCGTGGTGGCCATGGCCAAGTTGATCCTGGATGAGGTCGTCAAGGGTTACAAGGAACAGTTGGCCGCCATGCCCACCGACGACGGTCGTCTGAAGAAGATCAACAAGGACTATTTCTACGAGCCCGAGACCCTCAAGAAGACCATCGCCGAGCGCTACCAGAGCGATCTCAAGTTTGTGGGCGTGGAACTCGATTCGAAGATGTTCACGGACCTGTTCGCCGAGGTAGAGACGGCCCGCGCCGCCCTGCTCGCGGAGATCCCCAAGCACCTCTCCCGCTGGAAGGGCGGGCAGCACGGCCGGAAGAAATCGGATTCGTTCGTGGAGAAGGCCTACAAGAACGCCCACAAGGGCGTGAAGATCCTGCTGCTCGAGATGCGGGACGACGCCTGGGTCGTCGAGGTCAATTCCCTGGGGGTGCCCAAGTTCCGCAAGAAGCGCGGAGGCGTGGTCTTCAAGCTCCCCGACGAAGCCTGGTGCCACGACGAGGAGTTCGCCTACTTCCAGGATTATGCGGGGCACAAAAGTTACGGCAAGAGCTACTTCGAATTCGCGCCGGCCAAGTTACGGCACTCCGCCATCGTCTCCTGTCCCTGAACCTTCCCGGTCCTCCCTCATTGACATCGTGATCGGCCCCGGGGATACTGCCCATTCAATATGGTGCGGGCCGCCGCACGCGGAGTCGGGACGATGAGCCATCTGAAAACCTCTGCCCAGTTCACAGGAACCGACCGTTTCCAGGTGCTTTCGGAGCTGGGACGGGGCGGCATGGGCGTGGTCTACGCGGTTTGGGACGGCGAGCGGCAGACAAAGGTCGCCCTCAAGACCCTCAACGAGGGGAGTCCGGCAGAGCTTTTACGCCTGAAGACCGAGTTCCGGGCGTTGCAGGAGCTTGAGCACCCCAACCTGGTCTCCCTGGGTGAGCTCTTCGAGGAGCAGGGCCAGTGGTTCTTCACCATGGAGCTGCTCGAAGGGCAGGACTTCATCTCCCATGTCCGCAGCCTGAAGGCGGACGTTGGCGCCTCCGGTGATGAGGCGGGTGCCTCCGACGGGGCCCCGGTCTGCTGGGATTTCGACGAGATTCGCCTGCGGGCGGCCCTGATCCAGTTGGGACACGGACTGCAGGCGCTCCACGCCACAGGCCGCGTGCATCGTGACATCAAGCCCGCCAACGTGCTGGTGCAGGAAGACGGGCGCGTGGTGCTGCTGGACTTCGGTCTGGACACCCAGAGCGACCCGGGGCAGAACTCCGAGGGACAGTACTATCCCGTGGGCACGGCCAGGTACATGGCCCCCGAGCAGGCGGCCTCCCTGCGGGTGGGCCCCGAGGCAGACTGGTACAGCGTCGGGGTCCTGCTGTTCGAGGCCCTGACCGGGACCGTCCCGTTCTCCGGGACTTATAGCCAGGTGCTGCTGGCCAAGCACGACGGCTCCCCGGCCGAGCCCGTGAGCCTCAATCCCGCGGTCCCTGTGGACCTTAACCAATTGTGCGTGGCGCTGCTGCAGCACGATCCCGCCCGAAGGCCGAGGGCCGAGGAGGTGCTGCAGTCGCTGACCCGCCGCAGGCGGATGCCGGAGCTGGTGACGCCCACCTCGGGGACGAGGATGCCGGTGTTCGTGGGGCGCCGGCCGGAGGTGGACCAGCTTCTGGCGGCCTTCGGGGAGGCCCAGGAGAAGGGGCTGGTGATGCTGCTGGTTCACGGCGCCTCCGGCCTGGGCAAGAGCGCGCTGCTGCACGCGGCGGGGCGGGAGATCCTCATGAAGGAGCCCCGCGCCATCATCCTGTGGGGGCGCTGCAATGAACGGGAGCTGGTCTCCTACAAGGCCTTCGACAGCGTGGTGGACGCCCTGAGCCGGAATCTGGTCAGGTTGTCCGAAAAGGAGATCATGCAGTTGATGCCGCGCAACGTGGACTTCCTGGTCCGCGTGTTTCCGGTGCTCTCCTTTTTACGCGAGGTGGACGGATCGGTGGTTCCCCGCGGCCGCCCGGTGACCGACCTGCAGGAGGTGCGCCAGCTGGCCTTCCAGGCGCTGCGGGAGGTGTTGACCCGGCTCTCGGACCGCCGTCCGGTGGTCATCTTCCTCGACGACATCCAGTGGGCCGACGAGGACAGCCTCAAGCTGCTGCGATCGCTGATCCAGCCGCCCGATCCGCCCCAGTTGCTGCTGGTCTTTTCCATGAGGACCCGCACCGAAGAGGCCAAGGCCACAACCATGGTGGCCTCGTTCGAGGCCCTGTTTCCGACGCCGCCGCGGAACCTGCGCCTGGGGCCTCTGTCGATGGAGGCCGCCGGGGAGCTGGTGGAGGAACTGCTGGCGACCAACCCCGAGTTGCAGGACATGGACCGCCGGCTTGCTGCCACCATCGCCAGGGAGGCCGGCGGCCATCCGCTCTACATCCATGAACTGATGCATCACCTCCAGCTCTGCGGGGCAGAGGGCATCCCTGACCTGCGGCTCGACGACGTGCTCTGGGACCGCATCCACACCCTCGATGATGGCTTCCGGCGCCTGGTCGAGCTGGTGTCGGTCTCGTTCGGTCCCCTGCGCCAGGATATCGCCGCCCAGGTGCTGGGCTGCCGGCCCGCCGAGGTTTTCCGGACCGCCGCGCGGCTGCGGATCCTGCACCTGGTGCGCACCAGCGGACCCGGCGCCGAGGACATCGTCGAACCCTACCACGACCGCGTGCGCGACGCCGTGCTGGCCCGCATGGAGCCGTCGTCGGCCATCGCCTGGCACGAGGCGGTGGTTCGGGTGCTGCGCACCTCGCGCAACGTGGAGCCCGAACGCATGGCCGCCCACCTGGAGTGCATCGGGGAGAGCGAGCAGGCGGCCAAGCACCTGGCCGAAGCGGCCGATCTGGCAACTTCCGCGCTGGCCTTCGACCGCGCCGCCGGACTCTACGATCGAGCACTGCGCCTGCGGATGGCCGACGGGGAGGAGCCCGATCCGGAACGCCGGCGTGAGTTGATGGTCAAATGGGGCACCTCCCTGGCCAACGCCGGCCGGGGTCATCAGGCGGCCCAGTCCCTGCTGCAGGCGATCTCCGGGGCCCGCAACGCCCAGGCGCTGGAGTTGAAGCGGAAGGCCGCCGAGCAGTTGCTGTTGTCGGGCTACCTCGACGAGGGTTTCGAGGTCACCCGGCAGGTGCTGAAGTCCCTGGGGATCAGCATGCCCCGGACCTCGTGGGGGGCGTTGCTTTCCCTGCTGTGGCACCGGCTGAGGATCCGTCTTCGCGGCACGGGTTATCGCGAGCGCGACGAGACCGAGATCCCGCCGGTCCAGTTGGTCAACGTGGACATCCTGTTCTCCATCGCCCGTGGGCTGGCGCTGACCGACCACATCCGCGGCGCCGACTTCAACACGCGCTACCTGCTGGCCTCCCTGCGGCTGGGGGAGCCCCGGCGCATCCTCAGCGCGCTGACGATGGAGGCCAACTACGCCGCGTCGAGCGGTCCGGCGTCCTCCCACATCCGCCGCACGCTGGCCTCCTGCGAGAAGCTCCAGAAGCGGATCAACGACGCCGTGGCCGAGATCTACATGGAGTCGGCCCGCTGCTATGTCAGTTTCATGAGCGGCCAGTGGGGCGTGTCCCTGCGCAGCGCCGAGACGTCGTTCCGCCTCTGGTCCGACTACGGCGGCACCTCGTGGGAGCGCGGCATGATGAACATCCAGATCAACTGGTCCCTGTTCTACCTCGGCGAGCTCGCCGAGATGACCCGGCGCTTGCCCGCCTTGCTGCAGAGCGCCCAGGACCGCGGTGACCTGCTTTCGGTCTCGGGCATGGTCCTCGGGCTCAACAACATCATGATCCTCAACAGGGCCGGTCCTGAGGAGGCCCTGCGCGAGGTCGACGACATGATCGGTCGATGGTCCGTCAACGGGTACCATCTTCAGCATTACATGGCGCTGCTGGCCCGGGTCCATGTGGGGCTCTTCACGGGCCAGGGAGGGACCGCCTGCGACCGCATCCGCGACGACTGGAAGCGGCTCAAGCGTTCCCTGCTGCTGTACCTGCCCTCGGTGCGCAACGAGATCTTCCACCTGCGGGGCCGCGCGACCCTGCTGCATTCACTGCAGAGCGACGGGAGCTCACGCCGGGACCTGCACAAGCAGGCGCGACAGGACATCTCCGCGCTCCTGAAGGGGCGCCTTCCCTGGGTCCATGCGGTGGGTACGCTCCTCGACGCCGCCTTCGCCGCCCAGCTCGGCGACGAAGAGACCGCCCGCGTGCGCCTGCAGTCTTCGGTCAGCCAGCTCGACGCCTGCGAGATGAAGCTCTACGCCGCGGCAGCGCGCATCCGCCTGGGCCGGCTCGTGGGCGGCGACGAGGGCCGTGTGATCCTGGAGCAGGGCCGCGCATTCCTGACGCTGCAGGGCGTCCGCGACGAATCGGGGATGGTTTCGCTGCTGGCCTCCGGGTTCCCGGAGTGAAGCCTCCGGGTTCCCGGAGTGACGATGACGGGCAGCCGAGTAACGGCTACTGACGCCTTTGGCACTCCGCCGGTTGTCTTGACATTCATGAAGGGGGCGTGTTTACTTCGCCCAGTAGAAGGAGAATCCCATGAGAGTTGCCATCCTGCTGACGCTTTCTTTCCTGGCCGCCTGCACCGCGCCCCGGGCCAACCTCGAGACCGGCCGCGTGACGCCCCGGGGCAAGTTCGTTGTGGGCGCCGACGTGCGCGGGAACCTCCCCACGGAGACCAGTTCGGCACTCTACGACTCCCTGAAGGCGGGCGTGAACGAGGCCAAGGCGACGGTCTCCGGTGAGTCCCCCAAGTGGACCGGCGAGGAGGGGCGCCAGAAGCTGGCCCGGCTCGTCGACACGCTGGTGATCTATTCTCTGGATCCGCTGGGCATGGGCTTTGATTTCCGCGCCCGCTACGGCTTCTACGATCATCTGGATCTGGGTGTGCGCTACGACAGCGGCGTGGTCGCAGGCGACCTGCGGTTCCAGTTCCTCGGCGCCATCGACCGTGGGAAGCGGCCGAACCTCTTCCTCAATTACGGGCCGCGCTGGTACGGCAGCATCGGCGTCCAGTACAGTTCCCAGGACTTCAAGGTCCCCCTGCCGATCCTGGAGGACCTCCAGGACCTGCTGGGCTACGAGTTCCTCCGCAAGGACATCGTGGTGCCGCTGGCCTTCAGTTACAGTCTGGGTCCCGACGAACTGTTCGGCGCGATCACCTTCGGGCTGGTCTACAACCTGGGCATGATCAAGTACGGCTTCAAGGAGGAGAAGGTCGCCGAGCTCTTCCAGGAGACCCTGGCCGACGAGGGCATCACCGTGCCGTCGGCCGAGAAGAACATCCATGCGTTCGGTCCCTTCGTGAACCTCAAGGTCGGCTACAAGTGGATCTACGCCATCGCCTCGCTGTCGATCTACTACCAGAACTACGGCAGTTACGACATCTTCGGCGTGAAGACCTCGAGCTTCTCGGGCTTGACCTTCATCCCGACCCTGGGCCTGATGGGCACGTTCTGACACAACCCGGGCGTCTGCAGTCGCGGCGCCATCTGACTGAAAAGGAGTAACATCATGAAGAAGTTTTCGATGATCCTGCTGACCGCGTCGATTACCCTGGCCTTCTCCGCCTGCGGAGGCAAGAAGGACGACGCCTCCGGCGGCGACAAGGACGGCCACAAGGGCGGCGACATGAAGTCCCACAAGCGGGGCGGCGACGAGGACTTCAACAAGCCCGATCTCGAGGAGAAGGACCTCTCCTCGGCGGGCGAGGCCTTCAAGGGATGGTTCGCCAAGGGGCCCAAGGAGGCCGACGTGATGGGCGACCTCGGCGGCGTCCGCATCGCCACCAAGAAGGTGCGCGGACCGAACTCCTTCGATCTCGCCTGGGCCTTCAAGAAGCCGGACTTCACGGAGATGAAGGCCAACATCGCCAAGGGTGACGAGGTCGGGAAGTCGAAGACGACCTACACCGTCGACACGGCCGAGGCCCTCGAGTGGACCACCGAATACGAGCACGGGAAATCGATGCACTTCTCGATCACGTTCGAGGTCTCGGGCCAGGTCGTCAACTGCTACACCATGCCCATGGGCGTGAAGAACGCCGAGCGGTTCGCCTTCCTGAAGGAGACCTGCAAGTCCATCGTGAAGAAGTAGCCTACCTCGCCAGCGCCAGCATCAACGCCTCGACGGCGCGTTCGAAGTGTTCCCAGCCCAATGCCTCCCCGTCCGCGTCCCCGGCCTTCCGCGCAGCGATGATGCCATCTTGCGCCGCCAGGGACGACTCCAGGGCCGCGGCCGCCCGCTCGTATTGCGGCCTGGCCGGATCCAGCCTGGCGGGCTGCAGAAGGTCCAGGGCCTTGGCCAGCCGGTCCCGCGCCTGGGTGAAGTCCGCCGGCCGCCGTTGGAGCCTGGCCTGCACGTTCTCGCGGCTGAAGTCGGCCAGGGCCTGGGCGCCGTTCATGATCGCCGTCTGGCAGCTGCGGTCGGAGTGGACCGGCAGGGGGACGGTGCGGCGGGGCCTGCCCGAGCATCCAGCGATCAACGCAAGAAGGATCAATCCGGTTGGGAGGATTGTGAGGCTTGTCTTATCGAAGGGCATCGGCATGGGCCTGATTCTCCTTCTGCAGCTTGAGGTAGCGCTCGCCCCGTTGAACGATGGGCTCCCGTGCCGCCTCGGCCGCCTTCACGGCCTGGTTGACCCGTGCCCAGTTGTCGGCCGCCACATCCTGGAACATGCTGGCGGTCCGGAGCTTGTCCAGCGTGGCCATGTCCGCATCGATCAGCCGTCCCAGTTTCACGGCGACCGTGAGGGCATAGGCCACATCGATGGCGGTCTCGGTCTTGGCCACGACACCTCCGGCCACCTTCGACAGCGGGACCGTCAACAGTTTCAGTTGCAGGCGCCACATGGACTCACGGGCCCTGCGGTCCTGGATCCATTCGCTGGCGTCCTTGCCCACATCCCTGGCATTTTCGTACGAGTCCTTGAGCTCCTTGAGGTTTGCGCCGATGTCGTACGCCGTCTTGCCATGCTTGACCAGCTTGGCCACCTGCTGCTCCCGGGTCAGCGAGTCGCGGACGTCCTGCGACAGCCGGGGATTGGCCAACACCTTGTCCAGGCGGTCCACAGTGTCGTCCAGGCGGGAGTCCAGGAAGCTCAAAGGGTTGAATTGGTCGATGGCAGCCTGGATCTCGGTGTCCTTGTCGCGGATGCCCCGGATCAGCGTCATGGACAACTTCTGTTTCTCGGCCCTGGCCTTGGCCCAGGCGTCCAGTTGTTTCTCGGCCCGCGCGCGCGCTGCGTCGATCCCTTCCCGGTCCCGGATTTCCATGAGCTCGGGGCGTGCGGCGACGTGTTCGTCGAGCAGGTCCGTGCGGCGCATCCGGGCGGCATCGACGTTGCCCTGGGCCTTTCGCAGTTCCTGTTCGGTGATCTCTCCGAGGGCCGCGTAGTTCCGTGCGATCAACTCATACACCGCGATGTCCGGGTGGGGCGGCTTCGGCGCCGGAGGTTTCGCAGGCCTGTTGAGCGCCTTGCCGACGGCCACGATCCCGGCACGGATCGGCCCCGTCACCAGGTACAGCACCAGCCACGGCGCGGCCCCGATGTGCATGCCGAAACTGAACGCACCCGACGCCCACGTTGGATCATCCTCGACCGTGCAGAACCTGTGATAACTGGAGAAAAAGCTTTGGCCGGGATACTTTCCGGCCATCTCCTTGACCCACCAGACCACGCCCCCCAGCACGCCCGCGGCCACCCCCACCGGGGCCACCAGGATCGGCGCGCTGGTCAGGCCGCCGCCGGACGACTTGGAGCCGTCCCCGCTGCCCCCATTGTAGTACTGACACCCGGGGGCGTGGCCGCTGCCGCAGGGGCGATGACACTCGGCGCACACGCACTTGGGCTCGGGGATCTGCGCGTGTGCCTCCCGGGGCACGGCCATCAGCGGTCCCCAGGATAAAAAGGCCGCAATGATCAAAGCCAGCGTGTGCTTCAAGCCGGGGAGATGGAAACTTTCCTGCATATCGTTGGCTCCGCAGGAGACTATCCGCGTGTATTTGAGGACTGTCAAGGCGGCGTTTGGGAAACCCGGCCTGCTCGCAGGAAACGATTCTCACCGCCGTGCTTACCTCCACTGATCCTTGCTCGACTCAGGGACCTGTCGTCGGACACCCCCGTTGTTTGCTATCGCAAGCCACCGGGGGGGTGGTCTGGCCCTGTGAAAGTGGACACCTGATTTATGGGGTGTAAAGTCCCCATAGGAGGGTTTCATGGCCGGGAAGAAACATCGCATTTTCAGTAAACAGTTCAAAGAGGACGCGGTGAGGTTGGTGAAGGAGAGCGGGGA
>JAHITJ010000158.1 GCA_018817795.1 Myxococcota bacterium
GTGCGCCGGCACCTCGGCTTCACCGCCGGCGGGGCCTTCGTCCCCGTGCGCGGCTGGCGCCTGCGCGGCAACCTCGCGCGCTCCTTCCGGGAGCCGGCCTTCTCCGAGCTCTACGGCGACTTCGGCGCGTACAAGGGCAACGCCGCGCTGGTCCCTGAGACCTCCGTGGCCGCCGACGCCGGCGTCGTGGCGACCTTCCGCCCCGGACCATGGCGCGTGACCGCGGAGGTCGGGGTCTTCGGCCGTCGCGTGACGAACCTGATCCAGTATGTGCCGAACTCCCAGTTCGTGTCCCTGCCGCAGAACCTCGGCGAGGCCGACTTCCTGGGCGCCGAGGGCCGGCTGGCGCTGGGCCTGCGCGGCTGGAAGTTCGAGACGTCGGCGACGTTTCTGGACACGGAGAACCGCTCCGGGCTCGCCGAGGCCGTCGGCAAGCCCCTGCCCGGGCGCCCGCGCTGGACCGTCGCGGCCGGGCTGGCACACCTGGTCCGCTGGCGCGGAAACGCCGTCTCAGGGAGCTTCAGCGTCCATTGGGAGCACGACGCGTTCTATGACACCGCCGCGCGGCGTCCCATGCCGGATCGCCTCCAGCTCGACGCGGGGCTGGCCTGGAAGCTGCCGGGGGGCCGGGTCACCCTGGCCCTGGACATGCGGAACCTCCTCGACCGCCTCTCCGACGACGTGCTGCGCCTGCCGCGCCCGGCTGCCGGCGAACTGACCCATCCGCAGGCCGTCTGCGATCAACTCGGATATCCGCTGCCCGGACGCAGCGTGTTCTTCACCATCTCCCTTCAACTATAGAAGAAAGGAATCATCATGCATTTTCGCCTACTCCTGCCGCTTCTCCTCCTGGGGAGCCTCGCCCTGGCCGCCTGCGACGAGGAAAAGAAGAGCAGCAACAACGTCAACAACACCAGCAACATCAACAATGCCAACAACGTCAGCAACGTCACCTGCGACCCCGTCGCCGAGGTCACGTCGGGCACGCGGCTGGCGCTGCACACCGGCAACGCCGACAACGGCAGCCTCTCGATCCTGGACGTCGCCGACGCCACGCCGGTGCTGACCGCCGACGTCGCCGTGGTCCACTCCGACGCCACCGTGCGCGCCGCCCTTGACCGCATCTACGTCGTGGGGCGCCTCGGCGGCGACTCCCTGCTGGCCATCGACGACGAGACCTTCGCCGTGCAGTGGCAGCTGCCGCTCCCGGCGGGCTCCAACCCGCAGGACGTGGCGCTCGTGTCCTCGTGCAAGGCCTACGTCAGCCTGTACAACAAGAACTTCATCCAGATCGTCGCTCCCGTCGCCGGCACCGTGGCCGACGCCACGCCGATGATCCCGCTGGCCGACTTCGCCGACGCCGACGGCCTGCCCGAGGCGGCGTTCATGCTCGCCCACGGCGGCCGGGTGTACGTCGCGATCCAGAACCTCGAGAACTTCGCGGCCACCCGCAACGGCCGGATCCTGCCCATCGACCCGGCCACCGACACCGTCGGCGCCGCCATCGAACTGACCACGCCCAACCCGTTCTCCCCCATCGTGCGCGTGGACGACACCCACCTGGCCGTCGGCTGCGTGGGCGACTTCATGGGCACCCAGGGCGGCATCGAGTGGATCGACACGGTGGCGGGCACCTCGACGCTGGCGGTCTCCTCGGCCGACCTCGGGGGCGTGGTCACCGACCTCGTCATGGAGGACGCCTCCTGCGGCTTCGCGCTGGTGAACACCCCCGAGTGGACCTCGGGCATCCGCCGGTTCTGCCTCCACTCCGACGGCGCCGGCGCCGGCACCGTCGGCGACTGGGTCGTCGCCCCGGGCCGCCACACCATCGTGGGCCTGGCGCTGACGGCCGACCTGATCCTGTACTTTGCCGACGCCTCGGCCACGGATCCGGGCATCCGCTTCGTGGACCTGGCCGCCCAGTCCACCGCCTCGGACGTCCTCTCCACGGGACTCCCCCCGGGCTTCGCCAAGCCCCTGGCCTGGCTGCCGTAAATCCGCCGCCGGCTGCAAATCCGCCACCGTCGCTGAATCCGCCGCCCCGCCGGGCAGTCGAGTTCTAACTCAATTTATAGCTGAAGGGTCCACTCCCCCCGAAATCGAAATCGAAATCGAAATCGGTCCAGAAATCCGAAGGCTTCTTCGTCACGAAAGAATGGACACTTGCCAACCAGCCGTCGAGTCTATTGGCGGGATTCATTAGAACCGATGACATCGAAAAACTGTTGATTTACGAGGAAATCGATTTCGATTTCGATTTCGACTTGGCACTTCGCCCTCCGAAGTTTCCAGGCGGATACGA
>JAHITJ010000159.1 GCA_018817795.1 Myxococcota bacterium
CCTCATAGTTGTCAAAGCTTGTTTTCTGGGGAAGGATGGTTTCAAGCAGTTCCCGAAGCTTGGGGATATCCCATTGTTTATTGCCCAGGTCATAGATAAGATTGCTTAAGGTTTCTTCCGGTGTTACCTTGAATGTATTAACGAAACTTTCGTTCGCTAAGATAACCTTCAGATCCGAATCCAGCACCAAAAGGGGTTCGCGTATTGTCTTTACGATATCTTCGAATATCCAGTCTGTCCAAGTCACCATCATGGTCCTCTACCCTCCGCATCAAACCGTTAAATTGTTTTTCTTGAATAATATTGGCTTTTTGGGTTCTTAAGGAGTTCTTGCATCGGCCTTCGACAATCGTCCTTCTTCATTCTTCATTCCTAAACCTTTATATAAAAAAAAGCCCCGGCGCCTTCACGGGCGCCTGCAGAAAAGAGCTGTGCACCCTCCGTGACAGCATAGCCCAGCTTGAGGAACTGGACGCCCAGGTGCAGCGACATCAGAAGCGTGTATTGGGCGGCTGCGGCGCCGGCGGCGACGGCGTCCATCATCAGGGTGAACACCACCACCGTGATCATGCCCGAGGTCGCGTGCTCGACGACGGCCACCACGGCCACGGCCTCCATCGCCGGCATTCCCGAGGACAGATACACCCAGCCCAGGTAGGCCAGGAGCTGGCCCGACAGCGCGATGACGGTGCAGCGCAGCCGCCCGAAGCGGGCCATCAGGAAGCCCGTGAACAGCGAGCCGCAAAGGGTCGCGGCGATGCCCAGCAGGTTCATCACCCAGTTGATCTCCGAGAGCGAAAAGCCGCTGTCCCGCAGGCACAGGCGGTACAGCGGGTTGGCCACGGCGTCCCCGGCCTTGACCACCAGCAGGAACACCAGCAGCCAGACGAAGCCCGGACGCCGCACGAACTCGGAGAACGCGGAGAAGACGATCCGCCAGGTCATCGGCGGCTCGGCCTCGCCCGCGGCGGTACGATCCCCGCGGACCAGGAACAGCACCGGCATCACGGCCACCACGCAGGCAGCCATGGCGTAGAAGCAGGCCTGGGGGCCGAACCTCTGCAGCACAAACGTCAGGCCGAAGCCGCCGCCGAGCATGCCGATCTTGTAGGACGCGCTCTGGATGGCGTTGCCGTGGCCGCGCTCGGCCGGCGTGAGCTGGTCCACGGCCAGCCCGTCGACGGCGATGTCCTGGGTGGCGGCGAAGAAGTTGACAACCAGCAGGCACAGGATCAGGCCGTTGATGCCCAGGTCCATGGCGAACAGGCCCGTCAGGGCCAGGGAGGCGGCCAGCCCCAGTTGCATCGGCAGGATCCAGGAGGTGCGCCGGCCCAGGCGCGGCCAGAAGTAGCGGTCCACCAGGGGCGCCCACAGGAACTTCACCAGCCAGGGCAGGTTCACCACCGACAGGAACGTGATCTTCGTCAGCGACAACCCCTGGGCCCGCAGGATCAGCGGGTACGTGAACAGGAAGAAACCGAACGGCAGCCCCTGGACAAGATACAAGGCCGTGAACAGCAAGGTCTTGCGGGGCGACAGCATGGAAAACGGACGGGCTTCGGCTTCGGTCATGCGGCATGGATCCTTCCGGCGCAGGAGTGTATCAGACCCTCTGCCCCTGCGACAGATTTCGGAGATTCTGAAGCGGCGCCACCGCGAAGACTCCAACACCTCAGTTTACTGCCCCATCCGGTCACCACCACAGAACCATTGTGCGCAACTCCGAATGATGTAAGACTGACCGTCCAGTGGAGGTCTGATCATGTCCCGTGAGTTTCCATCGGTCGTCATCTACGGCACGGCCGATCATGCCAAGACGGTGCTGGAGATCCTGAGCCTGCGCGAAATTCCGGTCGCAGGGTTCCTGGATCCGGATCCACTCAAGCGCAATGACAAATTCCTGTCCAGGCCCATCCTGGGCACCGAACTGCTGCTCTCCACGGGTGAGTTCAACTTCGAGGCCGGCGTCATCGCCGTTGCCGACTCCTTCGGACGCAGCCGCGTGGCCCAACTGTTCAAATCGGCCAACGTCCCGTTGCTCTCGGCGGTCCATCCGACCGCGGTCGTTTCTCCCTCGGCCCGGCTGGGTTCCGGATGTGTGGTTTGTGCCGGGGCCGTGGTGGGACCCGGCGCGGTGATCGGCGACAACGCCATCGTCCACACGCGGGCCGTCGTGGAGCAGGACGTCCAGGTCGGACAGTTCGCCCACGTGGCCACGGGCGCGGTGCTGTGCCCGGGTGTGCAGATCGGGGAACACACCTGGATAGGCGCCCATGCCACCGTGCTCGAAGGACGGCGCATCGGACAGAGCACCATGGTCGGGGCCGCCGCCGCCGTCGTCACCGACCTGCCCGATCATGTGCTGGCGCTGGGTGTGCCCGCGCTGGTCGTGGACTCCTGGCCCGAGCGCGGCAAGCTATAGCCATAGTTAATATTAATCAAACCGCGCTTTCTGCTGCCCAAAAAACGCACTCTCCCTTTGTTTCGTTTTTGGTGATTGGCAACTTTTCCCGGGCGGGTGCGACCCGTTTCTGCTACACTTCCACCGGACCATGTTTTCCACCGAGGAGATCGTCATGCACAAATATTTATTCCTCCTGACCGCGCTGTCCGTCCTCGCGCTCGCCACCGCCTGCGACCATGGGTCCTCCTCCAAGAACCAGGGGAAGCTCGGCTACGACTGCCTGCCTGACGGGACCTGCGACGATCCGTGGACCTGCGTGCAGGGCATCTGCCGCAACGTCTCGACCAACAACGTCAACAACGACATCGTCGATGTCATCGACGTCATCGACGACGTCGACGGCGACGCGAACAACCAGACCCCCGTCTGCGGCAACGGGGTGATGGAAGCCGGGGAGGCCTGCGACGGCACCGACTTCGGCACCGCCACATGCGTGAGCCTGGGCTTTGAAGGCGGCACCCTCTCCTGCTCGGCGGGTTGCCTGCAGATCCTCACCTACCAGTGCAGCACCGGACAGGGCTCCACGGCCACGCCACCGGCCGAGATCGTCTCCACGGGCACCGGTGGCCTGCTCCTTCGCGGCACCGTCCTCACCCCCGCCGGCGTACTGAACCCCGGAGAGGTGCTGGTCATCAACGAATACATCACCTGCGTGGCGGCCTCGTGCGCCACCGAGGCCGGCGCCTCCACCGCGACCGTCATCGAGACCCACGGCATCATCTCCGCGGGCCTCATCGACGCGCACAACCACCAGAGCTACAATTTCTTCCCCGAGTGGGCTCCCGACCCGCCGCAACTGTTCGGCAACCGGTACGAATGGGCCGACAACACCCAGTACGAGGAGTTCATCCTGCCCTACTCCAAGCACCGCAGCTCCAACACCCACTTCTGCCCGGGCTCCAAGTGGGCCGAGCTCCGCTGCATGGCCCACGGCACCACCACCATGCAGGGGCAGCCGTCGGCGTCGGGCTCCTGCATCAACTGGGGCGTGCGCAACGCAGACGGCTACCACAACTGCGGCTATGACCACATGACCGGCACCATCGCCTCCGTGCGCGACATCGACGACGCCATGGCCGCGACCTACATGGGCTACTTCACGCAGGCCGTCGAGCCCATCACGCGCTTCCACGTCCACATGGCCGAAGGCATCTCCGGCAACTACATCACCGACGAGTTCGACTCCTTCGCCGGCCGCGATCCCCGTGCGAACCGGCACGCGGGCACCTCCCTGCTCTACAACGGAACTTCCGTGCTGATCCACAGCGTGCCGCTGACCGAGAGCCAGCTGCAGGAGGTCCTCTCCACCAACTCCAAGATCGTGTGGTCCCCGTCGAGCAACATGGTGCTCTATGGCGTCACCGCGCCGATCCAGCGCATCCTCCAGCTGGGCATCACCGTCTCGCTTGCGCCGGACTGGACCCTCTCGGGCGAGGACGACATGCTCGCCGAGATGCGCTTTGCCCGCAACTACGGCGTCACCCAGGGCATCCCCGAACTGACCTCACAAAAAATCTGGGAGATGTCCACGTGGATGGCAGCCGAGGTCGTCGGACTGCAGGTCCATGTCGGTCGTCTGGAGGCCGGCTATAAAGCTGACATCGCCGTGTTCGGGCGCACCGGCACGAACCCCTACGACGCGTTGATCGACAGCACCGCCACCGACGTGCGCCTGGTGCTGATCAACGGCGTCGGCTTCTACGGGGACACCTACCTGCAGGCGGCCACGGCCCGGAATGACTACTGCGAGAACCTCGACGGCTGTGGCGTGAACAAGTACCTCTGCACGCAGGACTCCCCTGACGGCATCAACCGCACCAACGAGACCTACGCCGACATCCACACGCAACTGTACAACATCCTCGAGGGCATCGGTTATCCCGCCGACGAGCAGTACGGCCGCGGAGACGAGCTCCTGCCCCTGTTCACCTGCCAGTAGAAAACGGTACTCGCACTGGCCCGACGGGGCCGACTCTCAACCATTTTGAGAGCTTCGCGTTTTTCGCGGTTGACGTTCCCCCCTGGATTTCGTTGGTTACTTTCTGGTCAGCCTTGAGGCCTCGTCGAAGAACGCGACGGAGGTGCGTATGCCGTTGTAGTAGTTGTCGAGGTGGAATTTCTCGTTGGGGCTGTGGATGTTGTCGTTGGGGAGGCCGTAGCCCAGCATGATCACGGGGACCTTCAGGCAGGCCTGGAACGTTCCGGTGATGGGGATCGAGCCGCCCTCTCCGACGAACAGCGCCTTCTTCCCGAAGCCGGTCTCGAGGGCCCGCAGGCCGGCCTGCATCATGGCGGAGTCGCGGGGCACCAGCACGGGCTTGGCATTATGCAGAACCTTGACCTCCACCTTCACGCCCGAGGGAGCGACCGCGTTCACGTGATCAGTGAAAGCCCTGGCGATCTTGTCCGGATCCTGGTTCGGCACCAGCCGCATGCTGACCTTGGCGCCCGCCTTGGACGGGATGATGGTCTTGCCGCCCTCGCCGATGTAGCCGCTCCAGAGGCCGTTGACGTCGCAGGTGGGGCGCACCCACATGCGCTCGAGCGTGGAGTAGTTGGCCTCGCCGAAGGATGCGGGGGAGCCCGTGTCGCGCACCAGCTCGGCCTCGCCATAGCCGAGGCGATCGAACTCGGCGCGGCCTTCGGCGTCGAGCTCCACGACGTCGTCGTAGAAGCCCGGCACCGTCACGCGCCCGTTGCCGTCGTGGAGCGAGGCCACGATCGCGGCGATGGCGTTGCCGGGGTTCCGCACGGTGCCGCCGAAGCTGCCCGAATGCAGATCCTGCCCGGGTCCGTCGACCAGGATCTCGGTGTAGCACATGCCTCGCAGCGAGAACGTAATCGCCGGGGTGTCTTCGTTGTACAGGCTGGTGTCGGACACCAGCACCGCATCGCAGGCGAGCTTGGCGGGATTCTTCTCGGTGTATTCATACACGCTGTCGCCGCCCTTCTCCTCCTCGCCCTCGATGAGGAACTTCACGTTCACCGGCAGCGGCGTCCCCGTGCGCACGAAGGCCTCCACCGCCTTCACGTGGGCGTAGAGCTGGCCCTTGTCATCGGACGCGCCGCGGGCATAGATGATGCCATCCTTGACCAGGGGCTCGAAGGGTGGGCTGTTCCACAACTCCTCCGGATCGACGGGCTGCACGTCATAGTGCCCGTAGATCAGGATGGTCGGCCGGGACGGGTCGATCTCGGTCTGGGCATACACCAGGGGGTTGCCCTCTCCGGTGATCTTCTCCACGGTCAGACCGAGGTCCTTGAGTTCGTCGCACAGGAAGTCCGCGGCCCGCTCGATGTCGGGGCGGTAGGCGGCCTGCGCGCTGATGCTGGGAATCCGCAGGAACGCCAGCAGATCCTCGAGGTGCCTGGGACGGGACAGATGCAGAAATTCAAACACGTTTTTCATGCGGTTTTCCATTTCCTGTAGAAGATTAACGGGAATCAGGCACCACGATGTTCAATGACTTCGCGTGCGCCGTGGACGGACGCGATCAGCGCGTCGCGCACCTTCGCGGAGGTGTCTCCGCCCAGCTGGGTAGCGGTGTCCATGGCCATGTTCACCGCCGTCGACAGCGTGCGGGTCATGCTCCCACCCACGCTCTCGACCGCCTTCAGCGCGCCGTTGACGGCCCCCACGGCCACCTCTCCGACGTCGGCGCCGGTCTCGGAGGCGGTCTTCAGCGCGGTGGAAATGGCGGTCTCCAGGCTGTGGGTGACCTCGACGCCGGTGCCGGTCAGCCCCGCGACCGTGCTGCGGACCGTCTCGTTGACGGCGCCGGCCACGTCCCCGCCGATGGCGACCGTGTTGCGGATGACACTCTGGACGATGCTCACGACCGCTCGATCGAGATCGGCCTTGACCTCCTCGAGGCCCGTGATCACGCCGGTCACGGTGGCTCCCAGCGACTTGATCGCACCCTGGGTGGTCGAGTGCGCCATGGTGATGGTGTTGCCGACCAGATCCGCGCCCTTGGCCACGGTGTCACCACCGAGCTCATGCACCATGTGAATGGTGTTCGAGGCGATCGACGAGGTGGCCTGGCCCATCTCGTCGGCGATGCTGCGGATGTCGCGAATCGTGGAAATGGTCCTGTCACGCAGGGTTCCCAGGACCGCGCCGGCGAGTTCGTCGACGTCCTTGACAATTTTGATGATGGATTCCTTGACCGTATCGGACAACCAGTGAATCATGAGGGACCTCCTAAGGGAAAAACTGTTTCTGACGCAGCACGTCAAGAATCCGGTTTACCCCACGGGACGTGTTTGTCAATGACTATTTCACGGAGCCATCCCGTCTCGTCGTTCGAGATCCTCGATCTGTTTGCGATAGGCCTCCAGCGTCGCGGTCTTGGTCGGTGAGTCGAACACGGCGGTTGAAAAGTCAGCCAGCCCGTAGGGTCCGGTCTGGAAGGAGCCCTTCCACTCGGGGATCTCCGGACCGCGGCCGCTCCCGGTGTCGTCCTGCAGGTAGCCGCGCGCGACCGTGACCCGGTAAGGACCGGGGATCCCGGCGTCGTGGAACACCAGGCCATGGAAGGTGAAGTCCACGGTCTGGAGCCCGGTTGCGAGCCTGTGCACGTCATTGACGTAGGCCACGGGCGTCTCGCCCTTTCCATCGAACAGGAGCAGCGAGAGGTTGAACGAGCCGGCCGTCGCGACTTCGATCCCGGCCTTGATCACCAGGTTCCCGTCCCTGAGCAGCTCCCCGAACTGCCCGGTGAAGCGCGCGGGCACCGTCTGGGTGTGATGGGTCAGCACGTCCGCGCGCACCGGTTCTTCACCGGGGAACTGGAATCTCAGCACGCAGCGGACGTAGCCGTGCTCCTGCACCTTCGTCAGCGCCTGAGGCTGGAATACGACCTGGTACTGACCGGCCGCGATGTTGGTCGCGGAGGTCTCGGACAGGCTCAGCGTGCCCATGAGTTTGTCGCCACCGGAGGTCACGGCGAACACCTCCAGCCCCTGGATCTGCACCGGAGCGGGTTTGGGTTCGGCATCCCCCTGCCAGGCGGAGAAACGCAGGGTGAGGGACTCGGCGCCGGTGGTGGCGAACCAGTCGGTCCAGAACCGGTAGTACAGCCGCTCCTCCGGAGGATCCGGTACGCCGCTGTCGAGCTCGCGGGCACGGACGAAGTGGGGCGTCACCGGATGAAACTGGTTGGGCATCAGCACGTCGATCATGTCCGAGGTCAGCCGCAGCGTGTTCGGATCATAGCGATTGGCCTTCTCGTACAACCCCATCAGGCGACGGACACTCTCGACGTTTCCATGCACCATGGCGACCGGGTCGTCGGCTTCCCCGGGGACGACCACGCCCGGCGGCAGGCCGGTGACAGCCCCCGGTGGCAGGGATGCACGGTTCTGCGGCGGGACCACCGAGGCCCGCGATCGTGGTGCCGCGGCGTCTTCGGGGACCGCGCGCCTCCCGCCCTCACGGCTGCGCAGCCAGGTGAGCAGCGCCAGGACGATCAACAGGAGCACGGTGGCGATGCCGGCCAGCCTCGGCAGGCGACGGGAGGCTTGAGGAGGGATGGAGGCTTTCATGAGAGGGAATCAGGGACGAAAAGGGGGATGTTGTCAAGCACTCTCGCCAGGTCTAGGGCGGGATCGTGCCGAAGGCGTCCAGCAACTTCCATCCATCGGAATGGAAACTGTTGGCGGGGCCGGCGTAGCAGTAGCCGCGACGGAGCACGGAATCGTAGTTGGTCCAGTAACCATAGCCGCTCGGGTTGCAGGCGTTGCCCGAAGCGGTGGAGGTCTTGAAGCCCGCGGTGCTGTGATAGGCCAGCACGCCGTCGTGTCCGCTGTAGTTGAAGATGCTCGCGTACCAGTTGTTGATGCTGGTGACCACGGCGTTCCAGGCCTCGACCCCGAGGCAGTACGGGGAGGCGATGACCCACATCCACCAGGAGCAGGACTCCGAGTGGGTCAGGGGGTTCCAGGCCAGCGACGAGGTCACGATGGGCACGCCCGAGGTCTGGTTGTGATCGTACATGTTGCGTGCGGCGGAGACGGTCAGATCCTGATCAATGTTCAGGTAGACGTTCAGATACGCCGCGATGTTGCGGATGTACGACGGCAGGCTGGCGGCCAGGCTGGCCACCTCGGAGCCGCCCTGGGTGCCGGAGATCGCGGTGACCGAGGCGATGTTCCAGCGGCCGGGATTCTCGGCCAGCTGGCGGGTGATCATCTGGCAGCCCGCGCTGTGGCAGACGACGTGACAGGGCAGCGTCGGGCCCGTGCAGGCCAGATCGAGGTTGTCCCGCACCGCCACCATGGAGTAGTTGAAGCGCTGGGTGGAGTCCCAGGACAGCCATATCGGCTGCGGTCCCTTCGGACGGTTGGCCCACGCGGAATAGCCGAAGCCCGGGATCGGTCCGTTACCGGCAGAGTTGCGACCGTGGATGTAGATCGTCGCGAACACGCCGCGGTAGCGGAGCTGGTCGCCCCACAACTGCACCGGAGGACCGGAATACGGGGTGTGATAGAGGTTGCCGGCCCAAACGAAGCCGGTGGCGCCGTACGGAGGCGTGGCGACGTGGCAGTTGGCGCCGTCATAGGAGCCCTTTGGGCAGGGGGCGGGCGACACCAGCGGCGTGTAGTAGAAGGCGTTGCCGTAAACAAAGGCGCCGGGGGATCCGGCGGGAGCCGTACCCACATAGCAGAGGGCCTTGGTCAGCGCCCAGGTGCCGATCTTGGTGCCGCGCATGCAGTAGTTGTAGGCGCCGTAATAGTACCAGTTGCTGCCGGACACGAACGGGCTGACCACGTCGGCAGTGTACGGATACATGTAACAGTTGGCGCCATCATAGCCACCGGCCGGGCAGTAGTTGCGCAGCGGCGTGGTGTACAGGTTGTTGTTGTACACGAAGGCCGTGGTGCCCGGCGACGGAGTAGCCACGTAACAGTTGGCACCGTCGTACGAGGACCCTGCCAGCGGGCAGCGGGGATCCACCGGCGGCGGCGGAGCGGGGTCGTAGTACATGCCATCGATGCGGCACTCGGTCAGGTAGCTCGATGGGGTGGCGTCGAACTCGCTGTCCGACGGCAGCGGCGTGGAGGGCGCGGCCGGGAAAGCATAGGAGACCTCCTCCACCGGGACCCGCACCGCCTCTTCCGTGTAAAGCGCTTCCGACACAAAACGGTCCTGTGCCGACACCATTGCAGGCATCCAGCACGCAGCCAGAACAACCAACCAGATTCGGATAATTCGAGTCGACCCGTGTTTCATCGTGAAACTCCTTCCTGTCCAGCCGGGCGGAAAGAAGGTGGCGCATCCTGCGCGCATCCGGGTCCACCCGAGGGCAGCCTGTAATGCAAACATCATGCCATGAGCTTGGTAATCGCGAAAACCTTCCTATGGCATGAACTTTCCACCGAAAGAAAAGGTTGCCCCGTCCCTCCATTTGTCCAGCATTTAGACACTGTCTAATATTTTGACACATTGAATGAAAAAGTCCCTTGTTTTCCTCATTTCTTTCCCCTTCTTTCATTTCCCATAAAATGTCCAGGAATTAGACACTTCTGACAACTTGCGCGGTTGATCCTGCCCTGCGCCGTCAGTCACCGTCGAGGCCCAGGGTCACGAAGACGACCGCGAGAGCTTCGAGCAGCTCCAGCGGAATCTCCTGTTCCTCCTGCAATTGATACAGGGCTCGGGCCAGGCGGGCGTCACGCACGATGGGCACACCGGCCCTTCGGGCGAGCTCCTTGTACCGCGTGGCGCCGGTGCCCTCTCCACGGGCCAGAATCACGGGGGAACGGGTTTCATCGACGCCGACGGCCACGGCCAGGTGTTCAGGATTGACGATCAGCACTTTCGCCTCCGCAATGATGCGTTGTTCCGGACTCCTCTGCAGCATCCGCTCGAAGATCGAGCGGCGCTCGCCCTTGAGCCGGGGGTCACCCTCATCTTTCTTGTACTCGTCCTCGACCTCCTTGCGGGTCATCATCAACTGACGCCGATGGCGCCGGATCACCAGCACCAGATCGAGGGCCCCGAAGACCAGGATCAGGCCGAACTGCATCCAGAGCAGCCTGACGAAGAGCTTCCCGGCCGAGGCCAGGCTGCCGGGCAGTGGTCCCCGGGCCAGCGCGAACACCTCGTCGCGATGCAGCCAGACCAGCCCCGGGACCAGCACAAAGAACACCACCAGGAAAGGCAGGCTCCAGGCCAGCTCGACCCAGGCCTGGACGGAAAAGACCTTCTGAAGGCCCCGACGCCAGGACAGGTTCTCCAGCCTGGGCCGCAGCCTGAGCCAGTTGAAGCGGATGCCCGCCTGAGCGAAGCCCGAGAAAAGTGCCACGGAAAAGCCCAGGGCCAGAAACGGCCAGGTGACGCGCACGAAGACCATGGCCGCCTCCGCCAGTGCCAGGTCCCAGGCCGGCTGCAGCGAAAAGCAGCGCGCCGCGAACCGGGCCAGCGCAAGGGCCGCGCCCTCCAGCAGGACGGCCAGAAACACGCAGACGGCGAGAAAGTGCAGCGTTGGGGAGAGCTTGCGCGAGTAGGCGATCTGCCCCTGCTCCCAGGCCTGTTTCTGCCTCTTCGGGGTCGCGGGTTCGGTCGGCTCCTGGCCGGGTCGTTCGGTCATGCGGACGTGCCTCGGCAGTTATTATCGGCCATGACCGGTCATCGGTTGCAGGTTTTTTCAGCGGACTTCGAAATCGGTGTCGAGGGCCATGGTACGGGCCAGCATGCGGACGAACTGCCCGATGTAGGTCGTGCCGCCGCCGGAATCGGCCATGTCGGTGACGTAGATGTAGCCGTCGGGACCCGCCCCGATCCAGGAGGGGAAACGCACCGAGATGTCCTTGCCCACGCGACCGAAGCCGGCCAGAATGTCGAACTGCATGCGGTACTCGACCGGGATCTCCACGCTCTCGTCGAGGGAAATACGGAAGGTGAAGAACGGGGTCGTGACGTCCCCTGACGCGCGCGGGACGCGGTAGTCGTAGGCACCGGGGATGGCCGTGCAGGTGGCGTCGGGCGCCGTGCTGAAGGCGGGCCTGTAGGGCGTGGAGGAGCCCGAGAGCAGGAAGGAGCCGTCGGTCCGGACTTCATACTTTTGGGTCCCGCCGAGGCACCATACCGAGGCCAGCTCGGGCCAGGGGGCGCCGGCACAGACGCCGGTGGTGGCGCCGTCAGCCTTCAGGCAGATGCCGCCGTGCACCCAGCCGTACTCGCGGCAGTCGAGGTCGGCGTCGCAGGTGACGGGTTGGCCTTCGGCGTCGGCGTATTCCATCGTCTCGACCACCAGTTGATCCATCCACACGCCGGTGACGCGGAATTCGCGGTCGGAGGCGAGCAGGCGGGAGCAGGCGTTGACATGGTCCTGGGCGAACTCCCGCGGGAAGCACAGCCCAGGCAGATCCTGGCGCTGCATGGGCGTTCGGCCGCAAGAGTAGCCGTCGAGGCAGTCGTCCGAACTGTCGCAACCGACCACGCGCAGCACGTCACCGGGCTGCACGCCGGATGCGCAGTAGTTCGCGCCGACGTCGTAAAACACCATCTCGGGCGCACCGGACTGATCGCGGTCGGCGATGCCGAAGCTGCGGGCGGTGCCGGGAAGCACGGCATCCCAGATCACGTTCCAGGTCTCGGAGCGCATGAAGTAGCCGTCGAGGTCGTGCAGGAACAGGCCGTCGTCGAGGGGCATCAACTGGGGCAGGCCGCCGGTGGCGGTCGTGGGCAGATCGCTGACGTAGTAGGTCACCGGCGTCTCCATGCGCGGCCGGCCGGTGGTGGAGTAGCCCTCGTTCAACTCCACGGCGTTGCGGAAGCGGTGCGCCTGAACCTCCTCGGGCCACAATTGACCGTAGGAATCAGGCCCCATCCGGAAGGCAAAGGTGCTCTCGGTGAAGTCCTCGTCGAGGTTGATCACATACACGGCGCCTTCCCACGTGGTGGCCACACCGAAGATGCCCAGATAGGTCGTCTTCAGTTCTGGATCCTGGGAATCGGTGTTTTCGGGAGGCGAAAAGAACGTCACGTCCTGAATCAGACGGTTCTCGGCGAGGTGAAGGCCGGGGGTGAGCGCCACGAAGGCCCGGGGGACGCTACCCACGGGCACGCAGCCGCGCTCGGGTGATTCCAGCGCCAGCGCGGGGAGTTCCCGCGTGTCGGCCTGGGTCTCGCACTCCTGGAGGTCGGAGAGCCGCACCACACGCACATCCCCACGGCGGGTGACCGCATAAAGGAACTTCCCCCATCGGGTTTGGGGCGTGACGCGCAGGGAACCGAAGCCCAGGGTCTCCCCGTCGAGCACGATCTGCCGGGCGACCAGCGGCTCACCCGCGGCGTCCAGATCGACGGCCAGCAGCAGGTCCGGCTCGGTCCCGGCGGGCGAAAGCCCGGCCGAGTTCACCCCGACATAGATGGCATCCCCGTCCAGCGCGAGCGTCGAGGGGAGCAGCTCCGTGGGCGTGGCATCGTCGGAGCCGGTGCCGTCCAGGCTTTCGCGAGGGCAGTCAGCCAGGTCGGCCGTGGCCAGGTATGGATCGGACGCGGAGATTCTCCAGGCGGCCGAGAGCAGTCCGTCCACGCCGAAGCGACCGACGGCCTGGCAGCCCGGGAAGGTGATCAGCAGTTCGCCCGAGGACGCATGGAATTCCATGTGCAGCGGGACGGAGGTCACCGGAACGGTGCCGTTGATCAGGGGAACCGTGGCGGCAGGAACCGTCGGGGTTTCACCGCGGATCATCTCCAGCAGCGAGTCCACAGGAACCGATACCAGCCGCGAGGGGCCGGACGCAAGAACATGGATCACGCCGGTGACGTCGTCGAGCGCGACGTCCTGGAGGGTCATGCCCACCGGATGCAGGTTGTAGCCGGGATTGAGCGGATCGAGGTCGACGATCTTCTCATCCTTGAGATCGACGATGGCCAGCTCTCCGCGGGCGGAGAGGGCGATGAAGGCGAAGTAGCGCGTGTCGGTCGGATCGGCCGCGCAGGACTCCATGCCGTCCCATCTCCACTTGCGGGCCTCGTCCCGGCGCGCGCAGAAGAAGCCGGCCTTGATTGGACGCTCCAGCTGGCGCTCGGGCAGCTCATTGGACTGGTCATCGCAGGCGACCAGCGGAAGGGTGAAGAGGGCAATGAGCAGCACCGACAGAAGAATTCCACCGCGGGCAGGTTTTGTCAGATGAGCGGAGTTGCGCATGTCAGTCCTTCCCGATCTGTCTGGGCGCGCCGAAGCGGCCGATCCGCCGCCAGGAGGGCCCGTCGTACGACACCAGCGAGATCGTGCCTTCGGCGAAGTTCACGACGTAGAAACCGGGGAACTGGTCCGCCGGCGGAAACAGGAATTCGTGCGGCCCCGTGCCGACCGGGATGCGCTGCACCCACGTCCCGC
>JAHITJ010000160.1 GCA_018817795.1 Myxococcota bacterium
GCCCGCGATGGCCGCTCCTGCCCCCGCGATGGTCGCTCCCTGACTTTTTTCGGAAGGATCACTATGGAAACCTCCAGAATCCGCATCGGCGTCAGTTCCTGCCTGCTGGGAAATTCGGTCCGCTTCGACGGCGGGCACAAGCTGGACCACTGGATTGTGGAGGTCCTGGGAAGGCACGTCGAGTTCGTGCCGGTATGTCCGGAGGCCGAGTGCGGCCTGGGCATCCCGAGAGAGGCCATGCACCTGGCGGGGGATCCGGTGACCCCGCGGCTTGTGACCATACGTTCCGGGGTGGATCTGACCGAACGGATGCTGGACTACTCCCTCCGCCGTGTGGAGGAACTGGCCCACGAAGATCTGTGCGGCTTTATCTTCAAGAGCGATTCTCCGTCCTCGGGCATGGAGCGGGTCAAGGTCTACGGCGCCCCCGGGAGCTCGCCGCTGAAGCGGGGCGTGGGACTGTTCGCCCGGACCTTCATGGAGCGTTTTCCGCTGATCCCGGTGGAGGAAGAGGGCCGCCTCAACGACCCGAACCTGCGCGAGAATTTTATCGAGAGCCTCTTCACGCTGCGACGCTGGCGGGATTTCCGGGCTGCGCCGACGGCGGCAGGCTGGATCGGGTTTCACGCCGCCCATAAGTATCTGCTGATGTCACATAGCGTCCCCCTCCTGAAGGCCCTGGGCAAGCTCGTGGCCACCCCCCGCAAGGCGGATCTCCCGGTCCAACTGGCTTCGTACGAGGTTCTTCTGCTGACGTGCCTGCGCACAAAGCCGACGGTGAGCAGGCATGTCAATGTTCTTCAACACCTGCTGGGCTACTTCAAGAACGACATCTCCGCGAAGGAGAAGACCGAACTGCTGGAGGTCATCTCGAACTACCAGGCGGGCTTCTTGCCGCTGATCGTTCCCGTGACCCTGCTGCGCCATCATGCCCGCCTGTACGAAAAGACCTATCTGCTGGATCAGGTGTACCTGGATCCGCACCCTGTGGAGCTGGCCTTGCGCAATCATGTATGATTGTGACCTTTTCACTTGAAATCCGATCGGCTTGGTGCCATCACAGTCCATCGTGCGCGTTCCGAAGGGGTCGGATTCACCGGTCCCATGCGCCAGATTTTGCTTTATGAGGTGTGTAATGACTGACAGGAAAGTGAATGTGAAACCGGCTGAGGGCAAGCTCGGCGTCCTGATCCCGGGCCTCGGGGCCGTGGCCACCACCTTCGTCGCCGGCGTCGAAGCCGCCAAGCGCCAGTTGGGCGCGCCCATCGGCAGCCTGACCCAGATGGGGCGAATCCGCCTGGGCAAGCGCACCGAGAACCGTAACCCGCTGATTCACGAATTCGTGCCGCTGGCGAACCTGTCGGACATCGTGTGGGGTGCCTGGGACCTGCATGGGCAGAATGCCTACGAAGTTGCCTGTCGCTCCCGCGTGCTCGAGCAGGGCCTGCTGGACAAGATCCGCAAGCCGCTGGAGGCCATCGAGCCCATGAAGGCCGTCTTCGACCCGGTGTTCGTGAAGAACCTGCAGGGCGTGCACGTGAAGTCTGGTCCGACCAAGATGGATCTCGCCAGGCAGGTCATGGCCGACATCGACGCTTTTGTCGCGCGCACCGGCGTCTCCCGCGTGGTCGTGCTGTGGTGCGGGTCCACCGAGACCTTCACACCGGTCTCCGACGTTCACCGCACGCTGGCCGCGTTCGAGGCGGGCCTGACCGAGAGCCATCCCGAGATCGCTCCTAGCATGATCTACGCCTATGCTGCCCTGAAGAAGGGCATCCCTTACCTCAACGGAGCGCCCAACCTGACCGTGGACGCGCCCGCGCTGCTCGAATTGTCCCGCGCCAATGCGGCGCCCATCGGGGGCAAGGACTTCAAGACCGGCCAGACGCTCATGAAGACCATCATCGCCCCGGGGCTCAAGGCCCGCATGCTGGGTGTCGAAGGCTGGTTCTCCACGAACATCCTGGGCAACCTCGACGGCAAGGTCCTCGATGATCCGGGGTCGTTCAAGACCAAGGAGGAGAGCAAGCTCTCCGTGCTCGACACGATCTTCAACGGCGAGCTTTATCCCCAGTTGTACGGCGAGATCCACCACAAGGTGCGCATCAACTATTATCCGCCGCGCGGCGACAACAAGGAGAGCTGGGACAACATCGACATCGTGGGCTGGATGGGCTACCCGATGCAGATCAAGATCAACTTCCTGTGTCGCGACTCGATCCTGGCCGCCCCCGTGTGCCTGGATCTGGTGCTGTTCACCGATCTGGCCCAGCGCTGTGGCTGGTCGGGTGTCCAGGAGTGGCTGTCGTTCTACTGGAAGAGCCCGCAGACGGGCCCGGGTCTGGCTCCGATCCACGACCTGTTCCAGCAGCAGAACAAGCTCGAGAACACGCTCCGCTACATCATGGGCGAGACCCTGATCACCAACCTCGGCCTCGACTATTACATGGACGAAGTCTGACCTGTCCGCCCCACCTGCCCGACAGTGTGATCCGCTTCGCATCTTTTCCTGAATTTCAAGAAAAAAGCGTTTACCACCGTTGTTTTCATGCTAAGGTACACGGCTTTCGGAGGGATTTTCGATGAAATCTTCTGTTATCATTTTCGTTCTGACGCTCTCGATGGCCGTGGCCTGCACGACCTCCAAGAGCAACAACAACAACAACACGAATAATTTCAACAATGCCACCTGCAGCAACGGCGTCATCGACCTCGGCGAGGTCTGCGACGGCGTCAACCTGGCCGGCCAGACCTGCCTGAGCCAGAGCTTCACCTCCGGCGTCCTGCAGTGCGCGGCGAACTGTCTGACCTTCGATACCTCCTGGTGCGAGGGCACGATGAACAACGTGAACAACACGAACAACTGGACGCCGCCGGCCAACAGCCGCGTCTACGTGCACACCGAGTTCTCGCTGTACTACATCGATCCGGGCGAGAGCGATCAGATGGTCCTCGTCGGCGAGTTCAACGGCATCTGCAGGGATAATAAAGATCTCAACAGGGACAGCATGTTCTATGACATCGCCCTGGACGAGAACCGCAACATGGTCGGCATCACGGCCAAGGCGCTCTACAGGATCAACACGGACACCGCCGAGTGCACCCTGCTGCGGCAGTTCCCGACGGATCCCGTCCCGCCGAACTTCTTCGCACTGTCCTACGTCAAGGGCGTGGACACCAGCGACCTCAACCGCGACGTGCTCATGGGCGCCACGGCCCAGGACGGAGAGTGGATGGAGATCGATGCCTACACCGAGGATCAGAACGCCATCTTCGTGTCCCACGGATATTATGATCCCCCGAACTACGACTACGTCTCCTCGGGCGACATCGTGTCGGTCCAGACCGGGCTGACCGAGTACCACACCTACGCCACGCTGAAGTGCGCCGCCGGCTACACGGGCACGGGCTGCACCTCCGACGTGCTGGCCGAGATCGATCCCGCCACCGGCGACGCCCGCATCATCGGCGAGACCGGCTACCAGCGGATCTTCGCGCTGGGCTTCTGGGGCGACAAGGTCTACGGCTTCACCAAACAGGGGGAATACATCCTGCTGGACATTGACACCGCCGAGGCCACCGAGATCTCCGCCGACGCCAACTTCGACTTCTGGGGCGCCGGCAACACCACCCGCCCGTATATCGTGGAATAATCCGACCCGTCCGACGAGTCCTGCCTCCGCATCAACAACAGGGCAAGATCATTATGGACATAGGCGAATGATTTTTCGTAACAACGGTTGAGAATGCCCATTGCGGACGAGGGTCCTGTCGTCGGACACCCCCGTCGTTTGCTACGCAAGCCGCCGGGGGGCCCGGCGGGAATGAACCC
>JAHITJ010000161.1 GCA_018817795.1 Myxococcota bacterium
CCATGCACTGTCGGGCGCCTGCCGCGGGTACGGCGTGGTCACGGCGGGCAGGCTGGCGGTGTGCAGGCCGGTCACGTCGCCGTTGGTGGGTTCGTCCTGGCAGGAGAACATCAGAACCGAAAAACAGGCGAGGAGGGCAAACAGTCGAAAATTCATGAATCACCTTGCAGGAGAAGAGAAGGTTGTGAGGGTAAGACTTGACTTACCCGGCCAAATAATATACAAGCTGATTGCGGAGGCAAGCGAAATGATGCGAAGCTCTTTCTTTTTAGTTGTAGTGCTCGGACTGGCCTTTTTCTCGGTCGCCTGTGACGACGGTGACAAGAGCAAGCCTCTGGGCGCGGCCTGCACCATCGACTCCGACTGCACGGGCCTGTGTAATCTCGGCCTCCCCGACGGCATGTGCGTGGTCCCCTGTGCCGAGGCCACCCCGTGTAAAAAGGGCGAATGCATCGATTTCGGCGACATCTCCTACTGCATGCCCACCTGCGAACTGAACACCGATTGCCGCGAAGGCTACACCTGCTGGTCCGGCACCTGCCGTCCGCTGGCCACCCTGGGCGAGTTCTGCGAAGAGCCCGAGGACTGCAAGGCCTGCGAAGCCGACGCATCCTGCCCCGAGGGGTCCCTCGTGGACTGCCGCGAGGGCGTCTGCTCCATCGCCTGTGACAACAGCGTCGCCTGCCCGCTGGGCACCTACTGCGGCTACAGCACGGACTCCTACTGGTGCATCCCGGTCGACTTCGAGGACGGCCCGGGCGGCCCCGGCGACTCCTGCGCCGTCGAGCCCTGCGTCACCGGCTACGACTGCTTCTCGACGTCCGCCGAGGACGCCACCGCCTACTGCACCAACGACTGCACCACCGGTCGCGACTGTCCGCCGGACATGGTCTGCCGCGACCCCGGTGACGGCACGCCGATCTGCATGCCGCGCGACTTCTGCGAGAGCTGCGACATGGACGTGCAGTGCGGTTACCAGACCGACCGCTGCGTGGCGTCGGATCCCTCCGTCGAAGAGGGCGGCCGCTACTGCTCCATCATGTGCGATCCCGATCGGGCCGCCTCCTGCCCGGTCGACTCCCACTGCTCCGAGGCCTTCTATTGCGAGAGCCAGGGCGCATGGGTCGCCGACTGCACGTGGTGCGACGGTGCTTGCGAGGCGGGCACCAATGCCGTGTTCCAGTGCTTCCACGACTACGGTTCCTGCGTGGGCGAAGGCGCCCTCTGCGACCCCTGCCAGATCAACGGCGAGTGCAGCAACGATGCCTATTGCCTGAGCCTGCAGGGCGTCGACAATTACGTCTGCACCCAGCCCTGCGACCGCGACGTCTTCTGTCCCGACGGCTATCAGTGCATGGAGGTCGCCGCCAATGACTTCCAGTGCATGCCCCGCACCGGCTCCTGCACCGAGCCCTCCAACGTCATCGAACATTGCCGCCAGTGCTCCGAGTGGTCCGACTGCCTCCGCGGCGCCTGCCTGCCCCCCGACGGCAACACGAACAACCAGTTCTACTGCCTCAATGAGTGCATCGACAATGCCGACTGCGACGCGTACTCCGAATGCCGTTCCCTGGTGCTCACGGGCTACGGCACCTATCCGACCAAGGTCTGCCTCCCGACGACCACCGTCGGCTCCTGCAGCAACTGGGTCAACTGCTCCACCACCTGTCCGGACGGTCCCTCCTCCTGCGCCGCGGGCCCGATCTTCTGTCAGTAGGCCGGCATGTCCCGCCGGAGCCGAAAATCGCAGACTCCCGGCGAACCTCCGGCGTCTGACGCCTTCTCCCTGCCCAGGGAACCCTTCTCCTCCCCGTTCAAGGCCGTCGAGGACCAACTGAAAAGCACGGTGCGCAAGGTCCCAAAGCCTGTCGCGCCCAAGCCCGCGCCGCCGCCGGCCCCGCCGACGGAGACCGACGAACAGTTGCTCGCGCGCGCCTACCACGGGGTCAAACCCGTCAAGGCCCCCGCACGCGTGGCCCCGTCGGCGCCCAAGCCCGACGTGATCATGCCGCTCCGGGACGAGTCCGACTCCGTGCTGGCCGAACTGTCGGATCTGGTGGATGGGCGCGGCGAGTTCGACATCGAGTCCCTCGACGAGTTCGTCACCGGGCTGGCCCCTGGCGTGGATCGACGTCTGCTCGACCAGCTCCGGAAGGGCCAGTTCTCCGTGCAGGACCACCTCGATCTGCACGGCTTCACGTGGTCCGAGGCCCGCGAGGAGATCCTGGGCTTCGTGAACCGCGCGGCCATCTCCCAGAAGCGCTGCGTGCTGATCATCCACGGCCGTGGACTGCACTCGAAGACCCCCGTTCCGGTGCTGCGGGACGGTTTGTTGGCCCTGCTCACTCGAGGCCCGCTGCGCAGGCGGATCCTGGCCTTCTCCACCGCCCGGCCCGTGGACGGCGGCCCCGGCAGCATGTACCTTCTCCTTCGCCGCCCGAGGCTGGACGGATGAAGGACAACAAGCACCAGTTGGTTCCGACCGGCTTCTGCAGCCGCTGCGGCATCACGCTGATGGTTGAGCTGCCAGAGACGGGGCTGCCCCAAATCTGCCGGGAATGCATCGACGAGATTGGCGGCGGCAGCTTCCACGTCCGTCCGGCGTTCGGCGCCTCCCGCGCCGGCGTCTTCTTTCACGTCGTGACGGCCCTGGGTGAGCTGGGCCCGCCGCGAAGGCCCAAGGACATCGAGCGCTGGCCACACATGGCCTTTTCCGTCCTGTGCGAGGGCCGCGAGTTCCGTTTTCCCTACACGCGCTGGACGTTCCAAGAGCGGATGCTGCCCGCCGTCGAGCGCATGGTCGATCGACTGGGAAAATCCCTGATCTTCTACCGCTGATCCCTGGAGGGCTCCATGTCCGAGGTCAACATCCTTCACATTTCGCCGCAACAGTTCCTCGAGATGAGCTTTTCCCTCGGCCGCAAGCTCTTCGAGTCGGGCTTCCGTCCCAAGCACACGATCTCGGTCTGGCGGGGCGGGACGCCCGTCGGACTCGGCGTGGACGCGTATTTCCGCAACCGCGGCATCTTCATGAACCACACCACCATCGCCACGGAGAGCTACACCGGCATCGGACAGCAGAGCTCGACGGTGCTTGTCAAGGGGCTCGAGCACGTGATCAACGTGATCTGCCGCGAGGACGACCTGCTCATCCTCGACGACGTCTACGAGAGCGGACGGACCATCGAGGCCATCGTCGACACGCTCCGGAAGCGTGCGCGCGCCAACTGTCCCGAGCGTATCGTCGTGGGCACGCTGCACCACAAGCCCGAGAAGCAGAAGTTCAGCGGGCTCCCGCTGGTCACCGTGCAGGAGCTGCCCGGCGACGTGTGGATCGACTACCCCCACGAGCTGGCCGACCTGGTCC
>JAHITJ010000162.1 GCA_018817795.1 Myxococcota bacterium
CAAAGAAATCCTCGAGTTCGGATGCCGTCAGACCGACGGGATCGATCTGTTTCAACTCGGCAAGCAGCTCGGTGATCGTCATCTCGAGAGAATAGAAATGATACCGGTTGCCGAAGTACTCGCGCAGGATCTCGGACAACTCGAACGCGAACGCCTGGGCCTCGGCCGTCTCAGCCGGGATTCCCCGCTGTCGGAGGGCCTCGAGACGCTCGAACGCCAGCACGTGGGCGGGGCGCGGGGGCGCCGGAGGAGGGGCACGCCGCCATTTCTTCCGCAACCACAGCCCAAGCGGCACCATCAGCGCCATGACCGCCAGGCCGATGAGCACGCCCAGCAGCACGTTCTTGAGCGTCGTGTTCTCCTCGTAGAGGCTGAACGGCTCCCAGAAGGGACCGCCGGCCTTGACGTTCTCCTCGCTTCCGGGCTCCTTGAGACTGGGATTGGGCTCGTTGGCCAGGCGCGAGGAGATCAGGATCCGCGGCCCCTTGCCCGGTTCGTGGCTGGGGACGACGCCCATGGAGCCGTCGGTCCGCCGGTAGGTGATCGGCACGGGCCGGACCTCGTACTCGCTCTCGATGGCGTGAAGCTCCTGCAGATCCGCATCCACCCGGACCTGATACTTCGCAATCAGTTCATCAATGGCTTTGGTGTCCTGGTTGGCCAGGCGCGCCTCGGTCTGCTTGGTCTTCTGCTCGTTGAGGTCCTGCTCATGCCTCTGCAGACGGGCCCTCACACGCTCCATGCGGCGGTCGAGGAGGCGGTCGGTGGTCCATGAGACCAGCTTGAGACGGTACTTCCGCATCAGGTTGCCCGAGTCGAAGGTGACCGTCGCCACTTCGGAGGGCTCCCCTTCGAGCGTGAAGCGCGGCCCCGGATCGATCTTGGAGGGCAGGTTGATCTGCACGCCGGGCCGGGACGTGACCGTGATCTCGACGAAGAATGACTGCCCGATGTAGATCTCCTTCGGGGCGTCGGCCAGATCGATGAGCACGACCGGCTCGTCCCCCGAACGGGCGGGCGCGGCGGCAACCGGATCCACGGCCACCACCTGGGCCGGGTCGACCTGTGGCAGCGGAGCGGGGGCGACCGGAAAACCGGAGGGCGGTGGCGAAACCAGGACCGTGGGCGGGACCGTGGGCGTGCCGGCCGGATCCGGAAGGGACACATTCTGTCCGCGGGCGGGCCAGGACAGAAGCAGGATGAAGAGGAACGCCAGCCGGGTCATCCTCGCAGCCTCCTCTCCCTGCGACGGAAGAACTGCATCAGGCCCGGCACGTAGTCCGAACCCGTCGTGAGGGTGATCGCGTCGATCTTCAGGCGCCGGAACAGGGCGTCGCGCACCTCGCGACGGGCGCGGGCCCGCAGGGAGAAGGCGCGGACCGTGCGGGGGTTCAGATCCACCACGCGGCGCTCGCCGGTCTCCAGGTCCTCGAATTCGACGAGTCCGACCGGCTCGAGATCCTCCTCACGGCGATCCAGCACGGTCACCGGAATCAGGTCATGCCGCTTGCCGGCGACCTTGAGGTTGTGCTCGTACTCGGGCACCAGAAAGTCGCTGATGCAAAAGGCGACGGCCCGCCGTTTGGCGATGTGTCCGAGGAAGGTGAGCGCCGGATTGATGTCCGATCGCGTGTGCTGGGGCCGGTAGTTCAGGATCTCGGTCACCACGCGCAGCACATGCTTGCGCCCCTTCTTGGGCGGCACGAACTTCTCGACCTGGTCGGTGAAGATGATCAGGCCGACGCGATCGTTGTTCTTGATCGCCGAGAAGGCCAGCAGGGCCGCTAGCTCTGCGACCAGATCCCGCTTGGCCTGGTCCACCGTGCCGAACAGGCCCGAGGCGCTCATGTCGACGAGCAGCATCAGCGTCAGTTCGCGCTCCTCGACGAACAACTTGACGAACGTGTCGTTGGTGCGGGCCGAGACGTTCCAGTCGATCAGGCGGATGTCATCGCCTGGCAGGTACTGCCGGACCTCGTCAAATGCCATGCCGCGGCCCTTGAAGACGCTCTGGTACTGCCCGGCCAGCATGTCGTTCACGAGCCGGCTCGTCTTGATCTCGATCTTGCGTACCTTGCGGATCAGTTCCCGGGGTATCATAGGTCCACGATCTCCGCGCGCATGAGGTTAAGGAATCTCGATATGGTCGAAAATCCGGGAGATGGCGTCCTCGGACGTGAACTCTTCGGCTTCGGCCTCGTAGGACAGGACCAGCCGGTGACGCAGCACGTCGTGTCCGATGGCCTTGATATCCTCGGGACGCACGAACCCGCGGTGCCTCAGGAACGCATGGGCCCGGGCTGCCTTGAGCAGGGCAATCGAGGCGCGGGGGGAGGCGCCGTATTCAAGGAAGTCGGTCAGTTCGGCCAGGCCGTACTTGGCCGGCTCGCGCGTGGCGAACACCACGTCGGTGATGTAGTCCTTGAGCTTGTCGTCGACGTAGATCTGCTCGATGACCTCGCGGGCCTGCAGGAGCGCCTCCGGCGTGACGACGGCCTTGATCTGGGGAACAACCCCGGAGGTCATGCGCTCCATGATGATGCGCTCCTCCTCGCGGGTGGGATAGCCCACCTTGAGCATGAGCATGAAACGGTCGAGCTGGGCTTCGGGCAGTGGATAGGTGCCCTCCTGCTCGATGGGATTCTGCGTGGCCATGACCAAAAACGGGGACGGCAGCGGATGCGTGACGTCGCCGATGGTGACCTGCCGCTCCTGCATGGCCTCGAGCAGCGCGCTCTGGACCTTGGCCGGGGCGCGGTTGATCTCGTCGGCCAGGATGAGGTTGGCGAACACGGGACCTTTCTTGGCTGTGAAGGCTCCGGTCTGCGGGGTGTAGATCACGGTGCCGATGATGTCCGCGGGCAGCAGGTCGGGCGTGAACTGGATGCGGTGAAACGCCAGCTCCAGCGCCGAGGACAACGTGGAGATCGTCAGCGTCTTGGCCAGGCCGGGGACGCCCTCGACGAGCACGTGCCCCCCGGTGAACAGGCCGATCAGCAGTCGCTCGACCATGTAGGTCTGACCCACGATGACCTTGCCGATCTCCGACATCAGGTTGTCTACGAAAGCACTCTCCTGCTTGACCAGATCACTCACCATGCGAATATCGTACGTCATGTTTTATCTCCGTCTTCTGAAAGCGTTCCGGGGTCGTATTTCGGGAAGCCGGTCCGCCGGGCAGGTCCGTTCGTTATAATCATCGTGGAAAAAGTGGCAACCGCTTTTTCCGGAGTCTGGTAACTTGGAAAAGCCTCGCGCTTATTCCCATAAACTTGAGAGGTGTTTTCACCGATGGGTATTTAAGGTGGAAAACAGGACGGACAGTGGCTATACTTTTGTTGTTTCCGTTAGACCGATCTATCGACACCCTGGAGAAATTATCATGTTTAGAAAATACTCCATGATTGCAGTAGTGCTTTTCATCGTTTCCTGTGATGACAGCAGCAGCAATAATGAATAATATTAATACAAATGCTTGAAATGTTATTATTGTTAATAACGTAAGCAATAATGTAAATATCGTTAGCAATTCCAACAATAGTCAATGTCTCGGTGAGGCCCCGCTGGCCGATCTGCAGGACGGCGTCTGCGCCGGCGCGACCAAGCGGTGCGTCGAGACCGGCGGTGCCTGGGACTGGGCCGAGCCCGATTACTCGACCATGGCCAACTACGAGGCTCAGGAGATCACCTGCGACGGCCTCGACAACGATTGCGACGACGCCATCGACGAGGATGCGGTCAATACGTATTATCGCGATGCCGACGATGATGGCTACGGCGATGCCGAGATCCCCGTCGAGGGCTGCACGCCGCCGGCCGGCTATGTGGCCGACGACGCCGACGGCGACTCCTTCGGCGACCCCGACACCACAGTTTCAGCCTGCACTCAACCCGCGGGCTATGTCGTCGACGCTACCGACTGCGACGACGCCTCCGACGCGAAATTCCCCGGCAACCCAGAGATCTGCGACGGCCTCGACAATGACTGCAACACGATTGTGGACGATGACAACGCCCTGAACACCTACTATCGGGACGCCGACGGTGACCACTACGGCGACAGCAGCGACACCGCCCAGGGCTGCGCGGCCCCTCCGGGATACGTCGCCAACGCCGGCGACTGCGACGACGATGACAACACGATCTTTCCCGGCAACCCAGAGATCTGCGACGGCCTCGACAACGACTGCGAGGGCACCGTCGACGTGAATCCTGTCTCCGGCGGCACGACCTACTACCGCGACTTCGACGGCGACTCCTACGGGGATGCCTCCACCTCCATGGTTGCCTGCTCCCTCCCCGCCGGCTACGTCATCGACAACACCGACTGCAACGATCTCAGCCCGTTGTCCCACCCCGGCGCGATGGAGTTGTGCGATCTGGCCGACAACGACTGCGACACCGTCGTCGACGCCGGCACCTGCGGCACCAACAAGCAGTGCGAGGACGACGGCGACACCGTGGACGCCTATTGCACCTGCATCACCGGAACCATCGAGGATCCGGGCACCGGGGAGTGCGTCTTCGGGCGCGTGGCCATCGCCGGGGATCTCCTGATCACTGAAATCATGATCCAGCCGACGGCTGTCACCGCCGCCATGGGCCAGTACTTCGAGATCCTCAACCGCGCCCCCGTGAAGGTCGCGATCAACAACATCCACATCGTCGTCGACGGCGTCACGTTCACGCCTCCCGCCTCTCCGCTGATCCTGCTGAACCCGGGGACCCGGCTGCTCGTGACCCGTGAGGCCAATCCCGCCGACAACGGCGGACTGACGCCGGATCTGGTGCTGGCCTCCATGCCGTTGCTGACCACCACCGCCAGCGAGATCGAACTGTATCTGCCGGGAACCCCAGATGTCCTCCTCGACGCCGTGGCCTGGGACGCCACCTGGCGGCACGGCATCGGCCGGTCCATGACGCTCTCCCCGGGCGTGGTCGCGGCCGCCGACCCGATGACCCTCAATGACAACTTCCTGTCCTGGTGCCGGGCGAAGTCGCTCTACAACGCCACCGACCGGGGCACCCCCGACATCGCCAACGACACCTGCACCGTGGACTCCTGCCAGCTGCTGGCCCCCACGGTCCAGCACATTTCCATCGGTGACACCACCGCCCAACTCAACGCCCAGTTCTACGCCGCGGGCATCACCGACGCCGCCGGCCAGGGCGCCAACCTCGCCGTCGGCCTGGGCTACGGCCCCCGCGCCACGCCTCCGAGCCTGTCCTCCTGGACATGGAAAACCGCCGCTTACGCCGGTGACTCCACCATTTATGACCTTTACCGGGAGACGCTGACGCCCGCGGCGGCAGGGTCGTACCACTTCACCTTCCGCGTGACCATGGACGGCGGCTACAGTTATCGCTATTGCGACAAGCTCGGCAACGACGTCTATGACACGTTGCAGGCCGGCGGGCTCCTCGTCGACACCGCCTGCGTTCCGGACACTGTCCTGGGCACGGAGTGCTCCGACTGCATCGACAATGACGCCGACGGGTATGTCGACGGATGGGATCCGGAGTGCCTGCGGGCCGATGATGACATGGAGAACGAGTTCGAGTCCGGCAATCCCGCCGACAACAACGCCGAGAACCTCCTCGACTGCTTCTACGACGGCGACAGCGGCTCGGGCAATGACACCTGCGAGACCCATGCCTGCTGCCTGCTCGACGAAAACTGCAACACCCTCGAGACGATCTTCGGCCTTGCCAACAACACCCTGGACAAGAAGTTCTGGGGCGAATGGGAGCTCAAGTGTGACGAGCTCGAACCCCAGACCTGCATCGACAACTGCCTGCCGTCCACGCCTCCGGGCTGCGACTGCTTCGGCTGCTGCACCATCTGCGTCGGCTTCGAGTGCCATGACATCCTGCTGAGCACCAAGAACAACTTCCCGAACTGTTCGCAGGAGAACTACAATGACCCGACCAAGTGCCCGACCTGCACGCTGCACCCGCAGTGCTCTCGTCCCTGTGATCCCGACCTGTGCGAACTGTGCCCGGGCATGACGGAGCTGGATCTGCCGGCCCATTGCACCGAGGTCTCTTGCCCTGACGACCTCCAGGTCTGCACCACCTCCGCCGATTGCCCCAACCTCTCATCGACCGCCTACTCCTGCCAGTTCGGCTGCTGCGTGGCCATATACGACTAACTCCCCCTGTCGCTTCCCGGGAAAAACCGCTATAGTGCCGCCATGGACGAGGCACTCCTGAATCGACATCACCTTCCCTACCGGATCTGCGTCCGGTGCGAAAAAACCACCATCAACGGTGCGCCGTACTGCATGCGCTGCGGTGCCGGAGCCCATGGTTCCCGCAGTCAGGCTCCCGGGATGTCCCCCGAGGCACCCGAACCGGCGATCATTCCGATGATCGAGACCCCCGACGGGGCGCCGCCGATCTCGTGGGAGATCCCGGAGAATTTGCGGCACACGGCCCTGCTCAAGCGGCAGAAACTGATCCCGTCCGACGGCTTCGAGCGGCGGCTGGCAAGCTTTCTCGTCAGCGCCCCCACTGCGGACCGGATCCAACTGCTGAGCCTGGGGCGGATCCCCATCGAGCCGCGACCGTACCAGATCGACAGCGCCGTCTCGATCCTCGAAAGCATGCGCGGATCCGGCATCCTGGCTGACGAGGTCGGCCTCGGCAAGACCATCGAGGCCGGCATCGTCCTCAAGGAGATGATCCTGCGCGACACGATCCGGCGGGTGCTGATCCTGGTGCCCGCATCCCTGGTGTTCCAGTGGAAGCAGGAGCTCGAGGAGAAGTTCGACCTGGTGGTGACGGAGCCGGTCTCCCCGGACACCCTGGTCGAGGCCGAATCCGACGGGATCCACCTGCTGTCACTGGCGCGGGCCAAGAGCACCAAGGTGCAGGAGGCGCTGCTGCGCATTCCCTGGGATCTCGTGCTCGTCGACGAGGCCCACGCCCTGAAGAACCACCTCACCCAGTCGCACCGCTTCGTGTTCAGCCTCAAGCGCAAGTACACCGTGCTGCTCACGGCCACCCCGGTCCAGAACGACCTGCGAGAACTGTACAACCTGATCAACATCGTCTCCCCGGGCTTTTTCCGCTCCATCCGGTGGTTCAGGCGCAAGTTCATGGTGGACCGCTTCACCGTGCGCGAGCCCGAGCAACTGCGCTCGGCCTGCGCCCGGGTCATGGTCCGGCACCGCCGCGCCGACACGCTGATCCAGCTGCCGCCGCGCAAGGTGAACAACTGTGTGGTCATCCCCAGCGAGATGGAGTCGGAGTTGTTCGACCTGACCATGGAGCTGGCCCGCCGCACGATGTCCCAGATGGCGGGCGAGGGCGAACACACCGCCCTGCTGCTGTCGATCCTGCTCAAGGAGAGCACCTCTTCCCCGCAAGCGCTGCTGGCCACCCTCGAGAGCGCCGTGCTTCCACGCGCGGTGCGTGAAAAGGAGAGCCTCCTGCTGCGACGGGTCATCGAGCTCGGCCGGCAGGTCAAGGTCACAGCGAAGATGCGCGAACTTGTGCGCCAGGTGATGTCGGACCCCGAGCCGATCATTGTATACACCGAGTACATCGAGACCCTGCGCACGCTGCGCAACCTGCTCACCGAGGCCGGCGCCCGGGTGTTCGTGTACAGCGGCCAACTCCGGATGCGCGAGAAGGCCGATACGCTGCTGGCCTTCCGTGCCCAGGGCGGCGTGCTGCTCTCCACGGAGGTCGGCGGACAGGGCCTGAACCTGCAGCACTGCCACCGCATGGTCAACTTCGATCTGCCGTGGAACCCCATGCGGCTGGAGCAGCGCATCGGCCGAATCCACCGCTTCGGCCAGCAGGAGCCCGTGCAGATCACCAACATCACTGCGGCCGGCACCTTCGAGGAGGTGCTCATGCGCGTGCTGCTTTCCAAGATCCGTCTGTTCGAGCTGGTCATCGGCGAGATCGACTCGATCCTGGCCTACCTGCAGGATCCCGTTCCGCTGGATCAGCGCATTGGCCGCATGATCCTCGAGAGTCCCAGCATGTCGGTCCTGACCGAGCGCATGGAACAACTCGCCGAGGAGATCCAGGCTGCCCAGAGGGCCTTCACCGAAGACCAGTTGATCTCTGCCAAGGTGCTTGATTTACCTGCGGGCACGGCCCCAACCTGATCAGGAGAATTTTCGCATGAACACCCCCTTGCATTACGGGAAACACCTGTTATCCTTGCTCGAATCCGCCGGGCAGTTGTCGCTCACGGATGAACAGGTGAACATGGGCGAATCCCTTCAGCCCTGGTTCATGGGTGAGAAAGTGGTCACGCCCCCCTGGAGTTCTCCCCAGGCGTATTTCTGGCAGCGGCTTTGCCGCGCCGTATCGGAGGCTGAGGCTGCTTTCTTTCGTTTTTCCCTTCCGGCTTCCATGTGGCCCCCGATCCTGTCCGATCTGGAGCCGCCGGTCTGGATCTTCTGGACCGTCGCCCACTTCGAGGCCCCACGGCTGGTCGAGGAGGCCGTCGCCTTCGCGGTGGACGCCACCCGGGTCAAGAGCGTGCCACTGGATTTTCTGATGACCGATATCGCCTTCCTTAACCCCGAGAAACTCCACGTCTCCGAAGAACAGTTGCAGGACGTGTTCGCCCGGCTGCAGGCCGCCACCCCCGAGATCCTCGCCCAGCGGACCGACGGGATCCGCGCCGAGATGGCCTCCACGCTGAAGACCGAACTGGAACGGATCCATGTGTATTATGACTCCCTGCTGAAACGCCGGGCGATCACCGAGGAGACCCGGTTCCTGCTGCAGGAGCGGGAGCAGTTGATCCGCGAACACCACCGCCGGCTTTCGCCCGAGAGCCTGCGAATCCACATGCGGATGCAATTCGGACTGGTGCTGTCCCGATAGACCCATGAAAAAAACGGTCGCCTCTTTCCTTATTTCATTGACTTTTCTCTCCTGTTCGGGGGGGGGATCCCGTCCGGCCGTCGAAGATCGCCCCGTGCCCGTCGAGGTCCTCGTGCTGAAGGAGACGACGCTGCCGCGCACACGGTCCTTCTCGGCCTCCACCATGCCCTGGGAGATGGTCGTCCTCTCGTTCAAGACCACGGGGAGACTCAAGGAGATCCACTTCGACGAGGGCTCCCGGATCACGAAGGGCCAACTCCTGGCCCGCCTGGATCCCGTGGACCAGTACATGGCGCGACAGGTGGCAAGGGAGCAACTGAGGAGCCTCACGCCCGACGTCGCCCGGCTCGAGAAGCTCGCCGGCAAGGGCGCCGTGGCGGTGGCCGAAAAGGAGCGCGTGCTGGGCTACCGGGATGCGCTGTCCACCCAGTTGAGCCAGGCTGACATCGCGCTGGGGGCGACCCAGTTGACGGCTCCGGGTGACGGCGTCATCGGTCGCCGGATGGCCAACCCCGGCGAGATGATGGAACCGAGCCGGCCGCTGGGTGTGCTCCTGGCCATGGATCCGCTCAAGGTCCAGTTCGCGGTCCGCGCCGGGGAGCTGGCCTGGTTTCCCCGTGACCGGGAGTTCCGCGTGATTTTCCCCGATCGCGTCACGAGCGGACGCGTGCATCAGGTGTCGGCCACCGCCGACGTGGTGACGCGGCTGTTCCAGATCACCCTGTCGGTAGCCAACCCCCAGGACGCCGAAGCACCGCTGCGCGCGGGCCAGCTGGCCAAGGTGGAGATCGACCTGCCTCCGCTGGCCGGCCGGTTCGTGCCTGCCGAGGCCATCGAGACCGGGGCCGCCGGGATGGCCCGCCTGGTTGGGCTCGTCGACGGCCGCCTGCAGATCTTCCTGGTGCGGCACCATGAGCGGGAAGGCCGCTGGGTCCGCGTCTCCGGGGACCTCCCTGCGGACCTCCAGGTCGTGCTCGACGGGTTCGATCTGCCCGCCCGCCAGCGCGTGACCGTGAAGACAACGTGGACGCCCGAGACCCTCCCGGACCGGACCGAAAACTAGGTGAAGAAAGCATGAGCATCCCCGAGACCTCCCTGCGCAAACCGGCCGTCGTCATGCTGCTGGTGCTCGCCTTCACCGCGTGGGGCGCCTACTCCTTCATGACGATCAGCCGGCGCGAGGATCCCAAGATCGAGATCTCCTGGGCCGCGATCCTGACGATCTATCCCGGCGCCTCGGCCGGGGAGGTGGAGAAGAAGGTCACGCGCCCCATCGAGGAGGCCCTGACCACGCTTGCGTCCATCGAGGAGATCCACTCCGACTCCAAAAACAACGTCTCCTTCGTGATGGTCAAGGTGGCCTACACCTCCAACTTCGCCGAGCAGTGGAACCTTGTGCGTGCCCGCATCGGCCAGATCCGGTCGACCCTGCCCGACACCATCGTCGGCCCCCGGGTCATCGACGATTTCGGGGACGTCGTCGGCATGATGATCACCGTGCACGGAAAGGACGCCGACCCCGGCAGACTGAATGAAACCGCGAAGAAACTGAAGAACCGCCTTCTGCAGATCCCGTCGGTCGGAAAGGTTGAGATCTCCGGCCGCTGGGAGGAGGAGATCGCCGTCACCGGCACCCTCGACGACTTCATGCAGTACGACTTCACGGGCATCACCGCCCAGCGGCTGTTCACCGCCCAGAACATGGGCCTGCCCGGTGGCCTGCTGCACACCTCCGACTACGACCTGCGGCTGGCCGCGCCCACGGAATACCGTAACCTCGACGAGATCCGCGACCAGATCTTCACCATGAGTCCGGCCACCGGAGAGCCCGTGCGCATCGGTCAGGTCTTCGAGGTCAACCGCCGATGGGCCCATCCCCAGAACCTGTACATCCGCACCAACGGCGAGAACGCCGTGCTGGTGAGCATCACCATGAAGGAGGGCTTCGACATCACCGTCATGGGACGTGCGGTTCGCTCCATGCTCGGGGATTTCGGGGCCCAACTGCCTCCGGGCATCCACACGACGCTGGTGCACGACCAGCCCCGCCACGTGGATGAGAACCTCGGCAACTTCCTGAAAAACCTGCTGCAGAGCCTGATTCTGGTGGCCCTGTCCATGGCGCTGCTGCTGGGCCTGGGCAGCTCGATCCTCGTGAGCCTGGGCCTGCCCCTGGCGATCCTGATCAGTCTGGCCCTGATGCCGTTCGTCAAGGTCGACCTCGAACTGGCCTCGGTGGCGGCCTTCATCATCGCCCTGGGCATGCTCGTGGACAACAGCATCATCGTCGTGGATCACATCCACACGCTCGTCGACGAGGGGGTGGAGCTGGGGACGGCCTGCGTCCGCGGCGTCACGGATCTGCACATGCCCATCCTGTCGGGAACGGTGGCCTCCGTGCTCGCCTTCTTCCCGCTGGTGCTGCTGCCCGACGAGATGGGTGCGTACATCCGCTCGCTTCCCTGGGTGCTCACCCTCAGCCTGGGCGCCTCGTACGTGATCTCGATCAGTTTCACGCCGCTGCTTTCCTTCTGGTTCATGCGTCTGGGACGGCGCCTGCGTCCGGGAAAATTCGCCAGGCACCAGGAAGCCTTGAAGAACCGGGAGACCAAGAAACCTTCCCTGGGATCCCGCGGCTACCGGAGGCTGATCTCCGCCAGCCTCCGCTTCTGGCCCGTGGTGCTGCTCATCTCGGCCGGCGCCCTGGCCGGATCAGGCTACCTGTTCAAGCACATCGGCATCTCCTTCTTCCCGCTGGCCGAGCGCGACCAGTTCGTCGTCGACATCTGGACGCCGGAGGGATCCTCGATCCTGAAGACCGACGAAAAGGCGCGTGAGGTCGAGAAGATCCTGATGGAGGAAGAAGGCGTGACCTCGGTGGTGACCTCGGTCGGGCTCGGGCTTCCGCGATTCTGGATCGCCATGATGCCCCACATGAACGCCTTCAACCTCGCCCAACTGCTCGTGAACACGAAGTCGCCAGCCGACACCAAGCGCCTGGTGGCCCAGCTCAAGGACCGTCTCTCCCGCGTCGACGGAGCCCGCATCGTGGCCAAGGAGCTCCTGCTGGGCATCGCCATCGAGAGCCCCATCGCCTTCAAGATCACCGGGGACGACATCCCGGAGCTCCTCCGGATCTCACGGGAGATCCAGGACATCCTCTCCGCCCATCCGGGCATCGTCAACACCCGGGACAACTTCGGCACCAACGCGCTGGCCTACTCGATCATCCTCGACGAGGATCGGGCCCTGCGCCTGGGCATCTCTCGCCTGGACACGGCGATCTCCTTCATCACGGCCTCGGTTGGCATGCCGGTGGCGACCTGGCGCGGCGACGACGATCCGATCCCGGTGGTCCTCGAACTGGACAAGGCCGACATCACGGAACCCGAGGATCTGCTGCGCATGAACGTCCGCTCCCAGGCCACCGGACAGGCCGTCCCGCTGTCCCATCTGGCGCACTTGGAGCCGCGCTGGGAGGTGGGCAAGATCGTCCGCACCAAGAACCAGCGCAGCCTCATCGTTCACGGCTACCTGCAGCAGGGGCGGCTGGCCACGGCCGTGCTCGCCGACGTGCTGCCCCAGGTCAAAAAGGTCCTGCTTCCGCCGGGCTACCGGCTTGACGTCGAGGGCGAGGAGAAGGAGCGCACCAAGACCTTCGGGGATCTGGCCCGGGTGTTCATCATCACCATCTTCGCGCTCTTCTTCATCCTGGTGCTGCAGTTCGGCACGTTCCTGCAGGCGCTGGTCATCCTCGGCTCGATCCCGCTGGCCCTGGTCGGCGGCACGCTGGGGCTCTACTTCACCGGAAACACGTTCGGCTTCTCCGCCTTCGTGGGCATGATCGCGCTGGCGGGCATCGTCATCAAGAACGCCGTCGTGTGGGTCGAGTTCGTCGAGACGGCCTACGCCCAGGGCATGCCCTACCGTGAGGCGGTCATCTCCGCAGGCATCGCACGCCTGCGCCCGATCCTGCTGACCGCAGGCACCACCATCGGGGGGCTGATCCCGCTGGGCCTCTCCGGCAGCGTGATGTGGGGACCCATGGCCTGGACATTGATCTTCGGCCTGGGCGTGTCCACCCTGCTGACCCTGCTGGTCATTCCGGTCGTGTATTACCTGGTCATCCGGAAGAAGGTCCTGCCACCTCCGATCACCCCGACGCCGCAACCCGATCCGGACGCGCCGGCCTTGCAGGAGGCCCCATGACCTGGTTATCCCTGCTTCTGTGGCTCCTGGCCACCCCGCCGGTCCCTGTCGCC
>JAHITJ010000163.1 GCA_018817795.1 Myxococcota bacterium
GATGCCACGTGTCCGGCCGGCTACAACACCGCCGACGGCAACGCCGACGGTCATGTCGACCGCTTCGTGCAGATCCTGCCGGGCAGTCCGGTATGCTGGCGAATCCACGTGAAACAGAACGTCGCGGTCCATGCCGCCGAGACCCCGCAGATGTTCAAGGCCACCGTCGAGGTCTACGGCACCGGCGCTGCCCTGCTGGATTCCCGAGAGGTGTTCTTCCTCGTCCCACCCGAGTTCGAGGGTCCCGGCGGCCCGGGGTAGCGCCCATCTAACATATCGGGTATAGTATGTTGCTGACTCCGGCGCCGGGGCCCGCTGGCTCCGACCCGTCTGCTTGAGTCTGCTGGAGGTTCGTCGTGAAAAATCTTTCCCTGCTTTGTCTGGCCCTGTTTGTCGTCGGTTGCGCCCCCGGAGAGGCCGGGGTGCGACAAAACAACGAAGTGAACAACGTGAACAACACCGATCGCTGCACCTGCCGGGACGCCGATGGCGACGGGATCTGCGACTTCGACGAGGGCAAGGCCGAGCTTCGCGACAGCGACGGTGACGGCACGCCCGACTTCGAGGATCTCGACAGCGACGGGGACAGTATCCCCGACGCGCAGGAGGCAGGCGACGCCGACACCTGCACGCCGCCGGTCGACTCCGACGCCGACGGTCAGTTTGATTTCATCGACAACGACAGCGACGGCAACGGAATCTCCGACGGCGATGAGGGGGTGGTCGACACCGACGGCGACGGCTTCGCCGACTATGTCGATCCCGACAATGACAACGACTACATGCGCGACGATTACGAGCTCGGCGGCTGCGACTCCTGGGAGCAGGACGGGATCCCCTGCGACACCGACGGAGACGGCACCCCCGACTACATGACGCCCGACAGCGACGGCGACGGCATCGGCGATCGGTGGGAGACCACTGACGACGCCGATGATGACGGCGTGCCCAACTTCCGGGACGACGACAGCGACGGCGACGGCATCCCTGACGCGCTCGAGGGTTGCACCGGCGGCGATCCCGCGGTCCAGCCCTGCGACAGCGATGGCGACAGTTTCTATGACTTCCTCGACGTCGACTCCGACAACGACGGCCTCCTCGACGGCACCGAGGACGCCAACCACAACGGCGTGCGCGACGGCGACGAGACCGACCCCCGCGACGCCGACAGCGACGATGACGGCGTCAACGACATGATCGAGTCGGCCGCCGGCACCGATCCTCTTGACGGCACCGACAGCCCGCGCACCCGTGGCGACTTCGTCTTCCTGGTGCCCTTCGAGGAGGACCCCGATCCGCCCAACGACGTGCTGGCTTTTTCCACGGCGTTCCAGCGGCTGGACCTGATGTTCGTGATGGACGTCTCCGGCTCCATGGCCGCCGAGCTCAACGCCGTGCGCGACGGCCTGAACACGATGCTGGCCGACATCATCTGCGCGCCGGGGCAGAATCCGTCGATCGACCAGTGCATCCCTGACGTGCAGAGCGGCATCGTGCTGTTCGGCCAGAGCGGCACCCCCACCACCCTGACCAAGCCCATCGACGGCAACAACCTGCCCGCCGATCCGGGGGCCGACAACCAGTGCACGTACAACCTGCTGCCCACGGTCGCCACCGGCGGCGCCGAGCAGACCGTCCAGGGCCAGGTCCGTGGCGTGCGGGGCACCTGCGCCTCCGACCCCTCGCGCATCGGCGAGGGCTGCTTCCGTCCGGGCGCGCTGCACCTGATCCTGCTGGTCACCGATGAGGATCTCAAGGAGGACACCACCTACTCGGCCCGCCAGACCGCCTGGGACGACATCTTTAACGCCGGCGGACGCATCATCGTGGACTACGGCGCCGGCGGCACGACCGAGATCAACAGCCTGCTCACCGACATGAACGCGGCCTCCTCGGGCGGTGTGCCCCTGGTGCCGGTCGTGTCCCCCACGGCCTACGCCTCCATCGCTTCCTGCCAGAGCCTGGGCGCCAACCCATTCTACCTCTCGGGCTCGGACTATCGCGCCATGGTCCGTGGTGACGACGCCACCGCCGGCGCGGCCCTCTCGTGCGCGGTGCAGGCCGTCGGCGCGTACATGCCCCAGGACGTCGAGGCCCTGATATTCAACGACCCGGCCAACGCCGATGCCCTGGGCAACCCCGTGGACGCCCCCTCGGCCTTCATCGATTACATCGAGGTTCACATGGTCGACCAGGACGCCACGTGTCCGGCCGGCTACAACACCGCCGACGGAGATTCTGACGGCCACAACGACCGCTTCGTGCAGATCCTGCCGGGCAACCCCGTGTGCTGGCGCATCCACGTCAAGCAGAACCTCGTCGTGGAGCCGGTGGAGACCCCGCAGATGTTCAAGGCCACCGTCGAGGTCTATGGCACCGGCGGCGCGCTGCTCGACTCCCGCGAGGTGTTCTTCCTCGTCCCGCCCGAGTTCGAAGGCCCCGGCGGCCCGGCCTGATTCAATATTCATACAAGAAGGTTGATTTAAATGCCATTGTAATGAAAAAAACACATTGGCAATTCCATTTAAAACGCAAGGGCGGAATACAATAAAATAGAAATGACAAGGAAACAACCCGCGATCCCTGAATTTTTCACGATTCAGTACAGCTTGACAATGCATTTTCCGGGATGTCTACTGTGCCGCGCTGGCTTCGCATGGGGCGAAGACGGCGCGTTGAACCCTTTTGTGGAGGACCCTGATGAACAGTTATATCAGCACTGTGATGAACGATCTCAAAACCCGCTGCAGTTGGGAAAAGGAATTCCTGCAGGCCGCCGAGGAAGTGCTCGACTCACTGACCCCGATCATCGAGCGCGAGCCGAAATACAAGGCGCACAAAATCCTCGAGCGCATCGTGGAACCCGAGCGCACGATCATGTTCCGGGTGCCCTGGATCGATGACAAGGGCGAGTTCCAGATCAACCGCGGGTACCGCGTTCAGTTCAACAGCGCCATCGGGCCCTACAAGGGCGGCCTCCGCTTCCATCCCAACGTCACCCTCTCGACCCTGAAGTTCCTGGGCTTCGAGCAGATCTTCAAGAACTCCCTGACCGGCCTCCCGATGGGCGGCGGCAAGGGCGGCGCCGACTTCAACCCCAACGGCAAGTCCGAGAATGAAGTCATGCGTTTCTGCCAGTCCTTCATGACCGAACTGTTCCGCCACATCGGACCCAACACCGACGTGCCCGCCGGTGACATCGGCGTCGGCGGCCGCGAAGTCGCCTTCATGTTCGGCCAGTACAAGCGGCTCGCCAACGAGTTCACCGGCGTCCTCACGGGCAAGGGCCTGAACTTCGGCGGCTCCCTGGTCCGTCCTGAAGCGACGGGCTTCGGCGTGGTGTACTTCGCCGAGGAGATGCTCAAGACCCGCGGCGACAGCATGAAGGGCAAGAAGGTCGCGATCTCCGGCTTCGGCAACGTCGCCTGGGGCGCGGCCATCAAGGCCAATGATCTCGGCGCGAAGGTCGTCGCGATCTCCGGTCCCGACGGCACCGTGCATGACCCCGACGGCGTCTCCGGCGAGAAGATCAACTACATGCTCGAGATGCGCGCCTCCGGCCGCGACAAGGTCGAGGACTACGCCAACAAGTTCAAGGGCGTCGAGTTCCACGCCGGCAAACGTCCGTGGATCATCCCCGTCGACGTCGCCCTGCCGTGCGCGATCCAGAACGAGCTCAACGAAAAGGACGCCGAAGTCCTGCTGAACAACGGCTGCAAATGCGTCGTCGAGGGCTCGAACATGTCCTCCACGCTTGAGGCCGTCCGCTACTTCGTCGAGAAGAAGGTCCTCTATGCGCCGGGCAAGGCCTCCAACGCCGGCGGCGTGGCCACCTCCGGTCTCGAGATGTCCCAGAACTCGATGCGCCTGGGCTGGACCCGTGGCGAAGTCGACAAGCGCCTGCACGACATCATGATCAACATCCACAGCGCCTGCGTGACGGCCGCCAAGGAATACGGTCACGAGGGCAACTACGTGATGGGCGCCAACATCGCCGGCTTCAAGAAGGTCGCCGACGCCATGGTCGACCAGGGTCTCGTCTAGCCTGCGTAGTTCACCGCCTTTTTTCCCGCCCCTGACTGATTTACCCTTCTGAAAATCTGGGAAACAACAACTCGAGGATTGATCCGGTCACTTCGTGACCTCGGACAGGGCTGCCCTTTTACGGGCGCCCGTCTCACTCGGACAGGCGCGGGAAGAGCGTGTCCTTCTGGTCGATCAGGTCCAGGCAGGTGGTGCCGGGATCCACGCGCACGAACTCGAACCACGACTTCGTCTCGTCGGGATCCACGGTCTGCACGATGGGATCCTTCAGGATGTCGTTGGTGGCGTCGAGGACGATCTGCTCGTTCTCCCAGGTGAGGTAGCCGAACACGTGGTCGGTGGTCAGTTCGCGGGAGAGCATGGCGTTCCAGCCGCGCTGGATGACGTAGATGTCGCCCGAGAGCAGCCCGGTCACCGACACGGTCAGGCCCGGGTGCGAGTCCAGATCCTGATCGAAAATGCGCGGATCGCTCTGGTCGGTGGGCATCACGTCTGTCTCGATGTTCTCGAGGTGGATGCCCTGGACCGCCCAGGACGGCGGCTGGTTGTACACCCAGGCGTTGCCGTTCCACGAAAGGATCACCGGCTTGAGGATCGGCTCCATCGACTCGACGAACGCCTGAGGGATGATCGTGGTGACCATGGTGGTGGTGCTCTCGATCTTGATGTCGCAGACATCCTCGGACGCGGACAGGGTCGTGCCGTCCTGGGTCATGGTCACGAGCACCAGCGAGATGAGCTTGTTGTTCACCACGCCCACCATCGGCATGTTCATGAGGCTGCCGTTGAGCTGGATGTGGGCCCAGGTGCCGGCCAGGTCGGGCACCGGATCGGGCTCGGTGCCGCCGTCGGCGTCGGCGTCGGCGTCAGCGTCGGCCACGTCGCCGTCGGTGCCGGCGTCGTTGTTGACGTTGTTGACGTTCTGGTTGTTGTCGTTCCAGTTCGAGTTCTTCTTCCCGTCATCGCAGGCCGGGAGTGAGAACAGGATGATCAGGAAAAGCAAGGAAAATACGGAGCGCATGGGGATCCTCCTTCGGTCAGTTCGTCGCGATCTTCAGGTAGGCCATGACCGCGAAGATGACGCCGCTGCTGGAAAAGCCGGGAAAGCCGGGGTTGTTGGTCTGGAAGCCCGCCGACTCCTCGATGAAGTCGCCGGTGAAGATGTGCTCGGAGTCGGGGTATTCGTCGAACACCGGGTTGGCCGCGTCGGCATCCTTCTGGGTCTCGCGCCGGATCAGGACGTGCATCTGGGCCGACAGTCCAGCGGTGATGCCGTGGCGTGCCAGGGCGCGGCTCTCGTAGCCCGCGGCGAAGGCGATGCGGTGGTTGTCGACATAGTTGGAGCGCCCGGTCTGCTCGGGCACCGGCGTCGGGATGAACGACGCGTCGACGCCCACGGTGTGCAGTCCGAGGAACATCTTGCGCGCGCCCAGCGTGACGCGCACGGTGTCCGACCACGGATCGGCCGGCTTCTCGCCGTGGCGGTCGAGGTAGGTGGACCAGTTCTCCCACTGGGCCGACAGGGCCACCTGGAACAGGTCCGATCCGGCGCGCCCGAGCTCGAAGGCGGCGCCCAGGTGCACGCGCAGGGGCTCGTAGGCGTAGATCATCGAGAACTTCTGGACGACGGTCTCCTCGCCGGGGTCGGCCTGGTAGTTCCAGAACTGCACCTCGCTGACGCCGTCGGTGCGGCTCTCCGAGGGGAAGTGCAGCGTCGAGGAGAGCGACCACGCCTTCAGCGGGCGCCAGAACATGCCCAGGTGCGGCAGGAACTTCGTGTTCACCGTCACGTGGGTGTTCATGTGGCTCTCGTCCTGGCGGGAGGCGTCGGGCATGAAGATGGCGGCCTGGGTGCGCGCCGTGGTGCTCATGGTGACGCCCGCGCCCAGCGCCAGCGTGCGGGACACCCGCCCGGCCATGGAGAGCACGACGATGTTCGTCTTGATGCGGTCCTCGAACAGTTCGAAGTGCAGGCTGTTGGAGAAGTACTGCTCGCGCTCGTCGGCGAAGAAGGGCTCCTGCTCCTGGAACGCGCCCAGCGGGAAGAGGCCCATGAATCCGACGATGAGGCGGTCGTCGAGGAAGTTCATCTGGGAGCCGATGATGGCGAAGGCGTCGTTGGAGGAGGGCTTCCAGGAACCGCGCGAGGAGCGCAGGGAATCGGTGGGCAGCGGCCGCAGCATGTTCTCCGCGCCGGAGAGGGGGCGCGATTCAAAGATGCTTTCGTGGATGTCATAACGCGGATCGCGATCCATCAAGGAAATATTGAACTGTTGTGAGACGAAGATCAGCCCCATCGTGAAGCCGGGCTTCTGCTCGGTGAGAAGTGCGGGGTTGAAATAGCTCGCGGTCAGGCCGGGTACGAGCATGCGCGCCGACAGCGGGTTGGGGCTGTCGGCGGCGCCCGTGGTCTCGGGCAGGGTTGCGGCGCGGGCTGCCTGCGGGAGCAGGGCAAGGAAGAACAAGGAAAGGAATACGGAACGTGTCATGGCTGTGGGTCCCGGTGAAATACGAACACGATAACAATTCGGAATAAATAGTCCTGTATTGGCGAAATGTCAAGTGGCGAGTGTGATATTTTATACTGAAAGTAGAGTTGTCATGATTCTGCGGCCAGCACGCAGCCCCGGCGGATCGCCGCCATGCCATGGGTGCGGCGCAGGTCGTCGAGGGCGTCCTGCAGGACGCCGTCGGCGGCCGGTGCGAACAGGTCCAGCTGGCGGCGCGGGAGCGACAGGGCCGAGAGCGTCAGGACCAGCCGGCGGATGCGCAGCCGGGCCGGGGCAGCGCGCGCGAACAGGCCCAGGGCGATGGCGGCCAGCTCCTCGTCGCGGCGTACCGGCTCACGCAGGGTGGCCTGCCGCTGGCATTCCTTCTGCTCGCAGTCGGTGACCGAGAGGACGACGCGGCCGGCGGCCAGCTCACGGGTGCGCAGGGAGAACCCCAGCGCTTCGACGAGCCCCCACAGGGCGCCGGACAGTTGGACCGGATCGCACGTGTCGGGCTGCAGCAGCAGGCTCTCGGTGAGCTGCTGCTCGTCGAGGCGTCCCACGGGTGTGGGATCGACGCCGGTCGCGGCCAGCCGCAGCTTGAGCCCGGCCGCGCCCAGCGCCGCCACGGTGAGCGCCTCGTCGAGGGTCGCGAGCTGGCCGGCCGTGTCCACGCCCAGGTAGTGCAGGCGCAGCGTGGCCGCCTCGCCCGCCCCGGGCAGCAGGTGAAGCGGCTGCGGGTGCAGGAAGGCCGCCTCGTCGCCGGCGGGGATGGCGACGAAGCCCAGCGGGCGGACGACCCGGGTGGCCACGCGTGAGACCAGCTTGTTGGGGGCCAGGGCGCAGGTGGGCTCCAGGCCGCAGCGGGTGCGCACGAGCTTCTGCAGGCGGGCGGCGGCGTCCACTGCGCGGCCGTGCAGCATGCGGGTGCCGGTGAGATCGAGGTACAGGTGGGCGCGCGGCCCGAGCTCGATCTGCGGCGAGAGGGCGCCGGCGAGCTCCCACAGGGCGCTGGCCACCTTCGTCTGGCCTTCCGTCGGCGGGGGGACCACGATCAGCCCGCGCACCCGCGCCAGGGCGGCGAACAGCGGCATGCCCCGGGTGATGCCCTCGGAGAAGGCCTCCGGCGACACGTCCATGACCACCGCGCGCGGCACGTGTGCGAGCCCGACGACGAAGGCGCGACCGGCGAGGGTGCGGTCGTGGGCCACCGCCACCTGGGCGGCGAACCCGGTCACGTTGATGTGCACGATGTGGCGGATCAGACCCATGGCAGGACGGCTCCCCGGAGGCGAAAACGAACCCCGGGAAAATACCTAACATGTGTTAGGTTGTCAAGGGCGGGAAGAAGCCGCGCAGGGCGATCGAGTTCTCATTTTTCTGGACAAGAGGATCCACGTCGTATCCGCCTGGAAACTTCGGGGGGCAAAGTGCCAAGTCGAAATCGAAATCGAAATCGATTCAATTTCCTCGTA
>JAHITJ010000164.1 GCA_018817795.1 Myxococcota bacterium
AGGGCAGTCGAGTTCTGACTCAATTTATAGCTGAAGGGTCCACTCCCCCCGAAATCGAAATCGAAATCGAAATCGGTCCAGAAATCCGAAGGCTTCTTCGTCACGAAAGAATGGACGCTTGCCAACCAGCCGTCGAGTCTATTGGCTGGATTCACTAGACCCGATGACATCGAAAAACTTTTGATTTACGAGGAAATTGAATCGATTTCGATTTCGATTTCGATTTCGATTTCGATTTCGATTTCGATTTCGACTTGGCACTTTGCCCCCCGAAGTTTCCAAGCGGATACGACGTTGATCCCCTTGTCCAGAAAAATGAGAACTCGATCGCCCTGCTTGTCAGACTTGTCAGACTTGTCAGACTTGTCAGACAGGCTCCTACCGGATGAACAGGGCGCCGGGCTGGTCGAGGACCCCCGTCGGGTGCCAGTAGGAGTGCACGCCGGCGTTCCAGAAATTGCCGTTGGACGCGTTGAAGCTGGTGAACATGCGTCCGTAGCCCTCGTGTCCGGTGGGCGTGGCCGTGGCGGCGCAGTGATAGGTCACGTGGCTGCCCGGACCGTCGAGGAGGTGCAGCCCGAACTCGTCATACGTATCTGCCGTGTACGGGGCGGCCTTGTGCGAGGTGGTGCAGGCGTAGCCGTCCTCAGTCACCTTCTGTCCGGCGGCGTCGAAGATGGTGAACGGTCCGTAGGTCTTGTCGTCGCACATGACCGCGGCGTCGAAGTAATTGCAGGTCATGGGCAGGGTCGCCACGATGTAACTGTCGGTGACGCCGCCGACCCAGGCCAGGACCTCGCCGCCGGAGTGGTCGAACAGCGGCGCAGCGGCGATGGAGAAGTTCAGGATGTTGCCGTTGTTGGCCGCCGGCGCGAGCACGTCCATGGTGAGCGTCGGCAGCGGGCTCTCGGAGTGGTAGAAGCTTGCGCCGGGCCGGGGATAGGCGCTGCCGGAGAAGCGCGTCGGACGGGGGAAGCCCTTGCCGTAGATCGCCACCAGCGTCCAGCCCCCGCCGGCCGTGGTCATGTCGCACCACGTCAGGTACGGATCCTGTCCGCCGGCGGGACCGTCCGGATCCAGGATGTACACGCCCGAGGGCGCCTGGGGATTGGCCGTCAGGATGGTCTGGCAGGTGACGCCGATGGGACGGTTGCGCACCCACAATCGGTGGATCGTGTCGCGGGCGTCGTTGTTCTGGAAGTCGTCGACCTCCCAGCGGTTGGTGCCGCCGCGGACACCGAAGTGCGCGGTGCTGGTCTGGTAGAACGGGAACCGGGTCATGGCCAGGTCCCCCTGATCCACGTAACTGTTGTTGACCTTGATGGGCAGGTTGGCGGAGTGCCCGGCCACCTGGTGCACGTTCAGTCCCGCGTTCCGGCAGTCGCCGATCCCGGTGGAGAGATAGTCGATGCAGTTCTTGTCGGCTGTGGTGAAGTTGATCACGCGGGCGTGGCCGCTGGTGCGGCCGAAGAAGCGCACCTCGGTCACCGGCAGGCGGGAAAACATCGCGTTGCCGGCGTGCCCCCAGGACTCGACCGACGCGCTCTCGTTGGCGCCCAGCGTGTCGCTGCGCAAAAGCGGCAGCCGGTCGGTGAGCACGGCCAGCGCCGGGTTGGTGTTGTGCTCGTGCATGTAGTTCATCACCAGGGTCCAGCCGCCGCCGTCGGTGACCTGGTCGCAGGTGACCGTCATCGGGGTGCCGTCGATGGTGACCGCGTAGTCGCCCGTGATGCCCAGGATGCCCTTGTTCCAGACCGTGTCGTGGACGGCGTAGTCCAGGCAGTCCTCGCCGTGCGGCTCGGGCGTGTCATTGGTGGAGCAGACGACCCACCCGCGGAACGCCGCCTCGACGAAGTTGGTCTGGTCGTTCCAGCCGCCCCAGTCGCCGCCGTCGGTGTTGCGCAGGAACAGGCTGTAGGCGGTGGTGTTGTCTCCCGAGGGCTCGTTCGTGGCCCAAAGCGACAGCCGCGAGTTCGACAAGTAGAACGAACACGGGGTGCCCTCGCAGCGGCCCTCCCAGTTCTCGAGCCCCACCGCGCCGTCGGTCTTCGGGAACACGTTGACGAGGTTGGGCAGCGCCCCCCCGTTGAACGCGACGATGCTGCGCGCGTGGGCCCGGGTCCGCGGCACCACGACCTCCATGCCCACGGCGGCGCAGACCTCGCGGTAGGCGTCCTGGTCGGCGGCCAGCGCCGGGTCGTCGAACCGGATCAGCGTGTAACCCAGCCGTCCGTCGGTGTCCATGTCGCAGGTGACCGTGAGGGGCCCTCCCACGCCGGTGTCGATGAGGTAGTCGCCCGAGGGCGTGGCCGGGTAGCGCTGCAGCAGGTGGAAGCAGCTCTTCGGACGGCAGGTGAGACCGTCACCGGTGTAGCCGTCCTCGCAGGTGCACACGGCCAGTCCGTCGACCTCGGTGCAGGCCGCGTCCGGCGAGCACGGCGAAGGGTTGCAGGGATCGATGGGCGTGCAGACAAAGCCGTCGCCTTCATAGCCGGGGTTGCAGGTGCACGTGAACGCGCCGGGGGTGTTGGCGCAGTCGGCGTTCTCGTCGCACGGCAGCGTCGCGCACTCGTCGATGTCGGCGCACAGGAAGGACTCGGCGGCCAAATCGGGCTCCCAGCCGCTCTCGCAGACGCAGGCCGGCGCGCCGGAGCCGTCGTCACAGGCCCCGTGTTCGCCGCAATCCCCTGCGTCCACGGTGCCGTCACAGTCGTTGTCAGCCCCGTCGCAGGAGGTCTCGGCTGCCTCATGGCCCTCGAGGAGCGTGTAGTCGGGCTCCACCCACAGCCCCAGCACGCAGACCTGCACGCTCCCGGCGCACACGCCGTCCTGCAGCAGCGCAGCGGGCGCCGTGCCCTCGCAGGCGGGCGGGTCCTGTGAAGAGAGGCCCGAGGTGTCGAAGGCGCACCCGATCATGGACAGAAGGGACAGAAGGGACAGGATGATCGCGAAAAACTTCATGTGTTCTCCGGGGGCCTGATGGCCCTTTTTCTTTATAGGTGATCACACTCCGATGGGCAAGGGGAACTACGTGTCTTTCCAGGGTGTCGCAAGAAGCTCGACCTGACATCACAGTTGGCGACCGAGGAAAGGATCCCTTCGACCGAATGCCGATTTCGATTTCGATTTCGATTTCGATTTCGATTTCGATTTCGATCGGGATCCGCGAGCGCAGTGATGCGGGACTCCATTATGGACTGCGGGGGCTCTGCCACCGCGTTCTCTTCCCCGCCCCCGGCGCAGCCGGCGCGGGGAGCCGCCGAAGCCGGGACTCTGGCGCCAGCCGGGATCCGATTTCGATTTCGATTTCGATTTCGACCGGAACACGGGATTCCCAGGGCCATCCTCTGCCTTGATATCTCATCAAGGAAAATCTTGGATTGCAGCACTTCCAGCATCGAAATCGAAATCGAAATCG
>JAHITJ010000022.1 GCA_018817795.1 Myxococcota bacterium
CTTCGTTGTCGTCGATGGTGTTGTCGCAGATCTCGGTCAGGCAGTTGATGGCGGCGGCGCAGTCGGGGTCGGCGCAGTCGATGAGGTTGTCGTCGTCGTCATCGACGGTGTTGTCGCAGATCTCGGTCAGGCAGTTGATGGCGGCGACGCAGTCGGGGTCGGCGCAGTCGATGAGGTTGTCTTCGTTGTCGTCGAGGTTGTTGTCGCAGATCTCGGTCAGGCAGTTGATGGCAGCGGCGCAGTCGGGGTCGGCGCAGTCGATGAGGTTGTCGCCGTTGTCGTCGATGGTGTTGTCGCAGATCTCGGTCAGGCAGTTGATGGCAGCGGCGCAGTCGGAGTCGGCGCAGTCGATGAGGTTGTCGCCGTCGTCGTCGATGGTGTTGTTGCAGATCTCGTCCTGGCAATTGATGGCGTCGGCACACTCGGGGTCGGCGCAGTCGATGAGGTTGTCTTCGTTGTCGTCGAGGTTGTTGTCGCAGATCTCGGTGCGGCAGTTGTCGGCCGTGATGCAGTCGGGGTCGGCGCAGTCGATGAGGTTGTCTTCGTTGTCGTCGAGGTTGTTGTCGCAGATCTCGTCCTGGCAGTTGAGGGCGGCGGTGCAGTCGGGGTCGGCGCAGTCGATCAGGCTGTCGCCGTCGTCGTCGATTCCGTTGTCACAGATCTCCGGATTGGTGACATTGTTGGTGTTGTTGACGTTGTTCTGTGTGCAGGCCGGGGTCCCTGTGCAGTCCTGATCGTCGCAGTCCGTGAAGCCGTCCGAGTCATTGTCACGGCCGTCGTCACAGGCGGTCTCGCGCGGGGCGCGCACGCCCGAGGTGTCGAAGGCGCAGGCTGCGGTCATGAAGCTGACGATGACAACTACGATTGCTTGCCGCATTGGACTCTCCTTGGGCACACCGGCCCGGACGCCTTGTGCGCCAGGAAATTGGAACCGCCCCAAGTGTACCACGAAATGGATTGAAGTCATCCGCACTTTTCCGATTTTGCTTGACAGGCGGGCGGTTGTGCGCTTAAAAACCATCCGTCGAGGGGGTGTAACTCAGCGGAAGAGTGCAATCCTCACACGGTTGAAGCCGTTGGTTCGAACCCAACCACCCCCACCATCCGCACCAGAAGCAAACTGCAATTCAGAGGTCGGCGGCGTGCGCCAGCAGGTGTTCGCATGCGCAGTGTATGATACGCGCTGTGGCACCCCAGATGCGGGTGTCATCGACCGGGTAGGCCAGCTCTTCGACCGATGGAAGCCGTCCGGCATATCCCAGAGCACGGTGCGTCTGCAGGGCGGCGTGCAGCGGAAGCTCCAGCACCCGCGAAATCTCGGCGGAAGCCACCTCCAGCTGCCGTGGCTGTTTCCAGTAGCCCGCAAAAACCTCGATGTCCTTGTTGGCGATGGTCGGAAAATGTCCCATCGAACCGAAAACCTCCAGTTCGGAGGCCCTGATGCCGGTCTCTTCCTCCAGTTCACGGAAGGCGGCCGACAACGGTGACGCGTCGCCCGGGTCGACGTGCCCGCCGGGCAGGGCGACCTGGTTGGCCCAGGGATAGCCGGTGGTGTTGGTCTTCTGGATCGTGAGGATCTGCCAGTCGCCCGGCCGGAAGAACAGCAGGAACACGACCGTCGGCGTCATGCCCGGTGCGCACTGCGCCTGGCAGGGCGTGAGCAGCGAGAAGATCCGTTTCAGTTCACCCGAATCCATAGTGACCGTCTCCTAGGCATATTCACGCACATACCACTCGAGCATCTCCATGGCGGCCTCCCGGAAGTATCCGCGCGTCTCGAGCCGTGCCCGCGTGGCTTCGACCCATTCAGCCCGCTCCCGGGGCGGCGGGGATCCACTCTCCAGGGCCTCGAGCAGCGTGCGGCAGAGATCTGCCAGGTGCGTCCGGCGCGAGACCAGCTGGCGGTGGAACACGCGGTCGAGCTCAGGGGCGAACACGGCCTTGAGGTTCAGTTTCTCGCCTGGCTGTTCGATGGAGAAGGCAGCCACGCGGGACATGCAGTTCTGCCGGAACTCGCTGGCGCCGGAGGTGATGTCCATCTCGGCCTCGAAGGCCTTCATCTGGGCCTCGGAAGGACTGTGGTACTGGCCGGTCACCGCGTCCTTGATCTTCTCCTTCTTCACGAAGTGGATCACGAGGCTGATGTAGTTTTCCAGCCGTTCAAGCACGCTCTCGAGCTCGACCAGGTTGGCGGCCTCCCACAGGTCCCGCTCCATCAGGTGCTGCCAGAAGCGGCGGACATGGGTGAGGATCTTCGGCAGGTCGTGGTAGCCGCCCTCCTGGCCGGGGTAGTTGACGAACTCGAAGGTGGCCTTCTGTTTCATGACCTGCTCGATCTCGGTGAAGATGTGCGTCACGCTGCAGAAGGCATGCTCGGGCCGGGTCAGGGCCCGCAGCAGGATGGTGCGCAGCAGCCGGGGCGAGGCGCCGATGCCGCCTTCGTAGAGTAGCTCCGAATTCTGCTGGTAAAGGAACTCGGGCAACTGGGAGAGCGCGGTCCGGACCTGTTCGGAGGTGAAGGACTCCGGGAGGGCCAGGTCGCCGTACCACAGGGCCTTCTCGATCACGTTGAGCTCGACCAGCCGGGGATCGACGCCCTCGATGGCCGGCTGCGGGCGCACCAGCCGTGTCATCACCGCCCAGAGTCCGGCGCAGGTGAGCACATGCGGTGCGATGGGCTTGTGGGTGCGTGTCTCGGCGAGCGACAGTTCGAGGATGTTCGTCTCCGAGTGGTAGTCGAGCAGGTAGGGCATTCGCGCGAACTCGCAGCGGCCCTCGAACGAGGCGAAATCGGGCGTCTCCGAGAACGCCAGGAACTGACGGTCGTTGGCCGAACCCCCGAAAAACAGGTCGAACTGGAGGATGGCGTCATCGAGGCTCAGAAAACCTTCCTCGAGGGTGGTGATCAGGTACTTGAAACCCTCCAGCGGACGTTTGAGCAGGTCGGCGAACTCCACCATGCCGCGGTTGGCATCGACGAGGTCCCCGCCGTAGCGGTAGAGCTCCAGGTTCTGCAGCGCCGGCGGCAGGGACTGAAGGCTGCGATCAGCCGTGATTTGCCGTGCGTGGGCGTCGGCCGTCATCTTGGGCTCGACGGTCACCAGGCCCCGCCGGTAGCGCCGCGAAAGGGTGAAACGCTCCACCTGGACGTGCCGGAGAACGCCCTCTGGACCGCTGGCCGACGACAAAAGCAGCGTGTCGAAGATCTGCCGGTTGCGCGGGTGCAGGTCGGCCTTGTCCAGCCAGGGCGGAATCACCGTGTCGGGACCCAGCAGATCGGCAAGGAACCGCAGGCGGTGTTCCCGCGGAATCAGCAGCAGCGGAGAGTCGCGGAACTCGTCGGGCAGCAGCGCGTCGATGGACTCCCCGTCGAGGTGCGCGTAGGAGCCCGTCTCGGGGCGGGTGCGTGCCGCGGTTTCCGAAAAGCCGATGCCACGGCCGCGGGAAGGACCCGCGGGGAAGATCCAGTTGAACCGGTACAGCGCGCCCTGCTCGGTCGCGGAGTAAGCCTCGAGCGCTGACGCGAGCAGCTGGAAGAACGTGCTCTTTGCGCTGCCGTTGGGTCCATGAAACAGGAACAGCCGGGGGGCGCGCCCGTGCTCGGCCTGGGCCTGGAGGAATGAGAAGAACGCGTTCTGCGCCGGTTCGTGGCCGATCAGTTTCACCAGGCCGGGGTCGAAGGGCGCGTCGAACAGGCGGTAGCGCGTCCACGGGCGTCCGTGGCGGTGGACCGTGTCTATGCCGAAGTGCAGCATGCAGTCGCGCAGGTAGGAGGTGGCGTTGCGCAACTGGCCGGGCTGGTTCCTGACGGCCTGAAGGTACTCTGAGAAGGACAGGATGCGCCGCTCCACTGACAAGGAAGGAAAGGTGGCTTCGGAGTTGGGATCCATGCCATGTTCCATCGACTTCACCTCCGGCTTGGGGCCGGTCGCATTGTAGCAGCGAACCCGCCGGGGGTCACCGTGAAAAGCTGTTTGCCCAAACGCCGCGCTCATGGCATGCTCTGGTGCCGGGGTAAGTCAACTGACCGCAATCCCCAGAGGTGTTGTCATGACCAGCCGCCTGTCGTTGTGTCTCATGTTCACATGTTTGGTCCTGCTGGCCTGCGAACCAGGACAAAAGAACGCAAACAACGTCAACAACGTCAACAATCTCAACAATGTCAACAATGTCAACAACGTCAACAACGCGAACAACCTGAATGACGGTGGCACGGACGCCGACTCCGGAGCCGACTCCGGAGTCGACGCCGATGCCGACGCATCCACGGAACCCTGGGTCCGTATCGAGAGCCCCTCCGACGGAGCCTTCGTTGACAATCCGGTGACCTTCACCATCGCCGCGGGCCAGGTGGCACGTGTCCGGCTCTTCGCCGACGACTGGCCTCTGGGGGATGCATGGGACCCCGCCGTGCGTACCACCCACACCTACGACTTCAACGGCACCGGCTACGAGCGGAACATCGTGCTGCGCGGATACTCCGACGTCGCCGCATCCATCGAGGTGGCCTCGGATGCCATCGTCATCACGCCGGGCGAGACCGACATCGGTACGTTCCTGAGCGACATGTGGAACACGTACTATTATCTCGCGATGGAGAGCGACTACTCCGGGGCTGACGACACCACGCTGTACGACTCCAACTGCGCCCCCATCGCCCAGGTCCCGGCGGAGTTCTCTGACGACGTGTGCATCGAGGGCTCGGGCCGCCTCGACGATGGCCGCGTCATCAATTACGCCCGCACCTGCAACTGCGGCCGCACCTGCCCGACCGGGGGCATCATCTGCTATGCGGTGCTGGATGCCGTCGAGTTCCCCTGGGGCATGGGCAGCGCCTCGAATCCCCTGGAGCCGCTTCGCTCCTGGGCCGTGGACAGCAGCTTCATCGCGCGCGGCACCCTGCTCTATGCCCAGGAGTTCGACGGTGTCACGATCCCGTCGGCCGACGGCCTGGGCGGCTTTGTGCACGACGGCTGCTTCAGGGCAGACGACGTGGGCGGATGGATCAACGGCAACCATTTCGATTTCTTTGCCGGCACGCACGACATGTGGATCGCCCTCGAGAACCTCTTCCCGACCGAGTCCACCTTCAACGTCTACATCAACCCAGGCAAATGCGCCTATCTCGCACAGTGATCGGCGGAACGTACCTGAAAGGAAGCATCTGATGGAAAAGGACCTGATTCTGACCAACATGGAGACCCTCCCCGGACACCGCATCGTCGAGCATCTCGGGCTCGTGCAGGGAAACACCATCCGCGCCAAGCACATCGGGCGCGACATCATGGCCGGCCTGAAGAACATCGTCGGCGGCGAGCTCAAGGGCTACACCGAGCTGCTGTCTGAGGCGCGCAAGGAGGCCACCGAGCGCATGTCCCGGCAGGCCCGGGAGCTGGGCGCGGACGCGATCGTGAACATCCGGTTCGCCACGAGCTCGGTCATGCAGGGCGCGGCCGAACTGTTCGCGTACGGCACGGCGGTGAAGCTGGAAAAGGAGTGACGCCATGCTCGAGGTGATTCTCATCATCACCCTCGTCCTGCTGCTGCCCTTCGTCCCGATGTTCATCATCTGGGCCATCGGCGCCTGGGGCGAGCGTCGCCACATCCGCAGGATCCTGGAGCGCGAGGCGCAGTTCCGCGGGTTCCCTGTGAGCAACCTGAAGCGGCTTCCCGAAGGTGCCCAGGAGGCGTTCCTGGCCTCGGGCTCGGTCGTGCTCTCGGCCGACGCATGGAAGACCATGCTCGCCGGGTTCCGCAAGATCTTCGGCGGCCGGTTCAAATCCATAGAGCCCGTGATCGAGCGCGCCAGACGCGAGGCGATCCTGCGCCTGCTCGAGGACGCACGGAGCCGCGGTGCGGACTGCGTCCACAATGTGCGTCTGGAGACGGCCAACATCTCCAACACGCAGTCGCTGGCCGTCGAGGTCATCGCCTACGGCACGGCCGTGAGGACGCGCCGGTAGATCGCCCGGCAGGCTCCAGACCGGCGCACGCCGGCCACCTGAGGCGCCCGCTGAAGGACGCCGGAAAGTCAGGCCCATGAAGCACGCGACTCCGATCCTGTTCCTCATGATCCTTCTGTTGTCCTTGCCGGCACCGGTGCGCGCCGCCGAGGCGGACTGGTACGACTACTCACCGCAGATCTCGGTCCCGCTGACCGCGTTCGGCCTGTCGGTGTGGATCGCCGGGGAGGTGTTCAAGAAGGATCTCGTCCCCGATGAGGCCCGCTGGACCGCAACCAACCCCGTCGACGACGCCGTACGCGACGGCCTTCGCTGGAACTCCGCGCACACCAAGGACGCGAACATGGCCTCCAACCTCGTGCTGGGATCGATCCCGGTAGCCGGACTGGCCTCCCTTCTGTTCTCCGGTGCGTCTGGCTGGTCCTCGCCGGACGCCTCACGGGCAAAGCAGGCGGGCTATGGGGGCCTGATCATGCTCGAGAGCGCCTCGGTGGCGATGCTGGCCAACCAGATTGTCAAGTTCATCGCCTTGCGCAAGCGGCCCTACACCCGGGATTCCTCCTATGGCGAAATGACGGCCGACGACCATCTGTCTTTCTACTCCGGGCACACGACCACCGCGTTCGCCCTGGCGGTGTCCGGCGCGATGCTTTACGACATGAAGGGCGGGAACCATCCCGGCGCGGTCTGGACCGCCGCGCTGGTGCTGGCCACGGGTGTCGGCTATCTCCGCATCGCCGCCGACAAGCACTACTTCTCCGATGTGCTGGTGGGCGCGCTTTTGGGCGCCGCCGCCGGCTACCTGGTTCCGAAGCTGCTGCACCAGAAGGACAAGGAACCCACGGTGAACTATTCCGTGATGCCGCTGCCGTCTTCAGACACATGGATCTTCGGTGTCACTTTTGCGCTGTGACCTTCGCAGGTTTCCAGCCCGGAAAAAGCCGGCCGAACCAGGCGTAAGCCAGCTACTTGAGGCGCCCGCTAAAGGGTGCCGGAAAGATCCTCCATGAAAAGCATTCTCTCTCTCTGGCTTGCCGTGTGCCTGATCCTGACCGCCTGCGACGATTCCGGATCGAAAAACGTCAATAATAAACTTAATAATGTCAACAATCACACCAACAACATCACCATCGACCCGGACTGCACCAGCGTTCGTCTCACGTCGTACACCGCTTCCAACGGAGGCTGGTGCGAGTTCGACCGCACCCTTCCCGTGCTGCCCGCGTTCGTGCGCGACGGCATGACCACCGCCATCGCCGAGCCCTGGAACGGAGGCTCCTACGGTGGCGACCCCGGCGAGTCCTGCGGGGAGTGCTGGGAGATCGACACCATCGGCGGCTCGCAGACCGTGATGGTGCACGATCTGTGCCCGATCGAGGGCAACCCGCTCTGTGCCGGAGCGCACTTCCACTTCGACCTCTCCACCGAGAGCGCCGCAGCGCTGGACACCGCCGGCCTCGACGAGGGTCGCGCGCGCCGGGTGCCCTGCCCGGTGACCGGCAACGTCTTCGCGCAGATTCTCGACTGGAACCAGTGGGGCTTCGTGCGTCTGCAGTTCGTCAATCATCGCATCCCGATCCGGGGGGCCGAGCTGCGCTATGGCTCAGAGCCCGAGGACACCTGGCACGCGATGTCCCGCTCCGGCGGCGCCTGGGCGATCTCCGGCGCGCCCGCGGCCGACGCAGGCGAGCCCATCTTTTTCCGCATCACCAGCGCCCAGGGCGAGACGGTCGC
>JAHITJ010000165.1 GCA_018817795.1 Myxococcota bacterium
GACTCGACGGCTGGTTGGCAAGCGTCCATTCTTTCGTGACGAAGAAGCCTTCGGATTTCTGGACCGATTTCGATTTCGATTTCGATTTCGGGGGGAGTGGACCCTTCAGCTATAAATTGAGTTAGAACTCGACTGCCCTGATTCCTACACCGATCACCGCCTTGACAGTGGCTCTGTTCGCGCGGGTAGTCATCCCCGGAGCCGAACCACATGCGTGAAAGTTTCCTTCTGCCCGACCTGAAGCACACCCTCGCCCTGCTGATCTCGGCCCTGCTGGCCTGGGCGCCGCTCACGGTCGTGCCCCGGGCGGCGCCGGGCAACACATTCGCAAACCCGGGCTCTGGCTTCATCTGTCTGAAGTTGTGCGATCCGGCCAACCCCTGCGCCAGCGAATGAACTCCCGGAGGGGGGTCATGATCAGACCCTCGCAAACTCCCCCGAAGGCGCCCTCCGTTCCACCTTTTTGAAATTGCGGCGAGCGTCGATGTCGGGGGGCGGAGAAAGCGGTTGCAGGAAATGGGGGGACCCTGTACTTTGCGTCCTTCGGACTGAACGGTCTTCCCGGGGCAAAAACAAAATCCGCTGGGAGGATGCAGGTCCGGGAAGGTGCAGACATGAGGCCAGGCGAGTTCAATCCAATCCGGCGCATCCCATGGCTCCCCTTCCTGCTCGTGGCAGCTATCTTTTCCCCCGCGGCCAAAGCCGCGGAAGGCGATCCGCGTTATGCCGGGGGCATGATGATCATGGGCGGCCGCATCGCCATGCAGGACGAGCATGCGGAGATCAGGGGCGTGACCTTCGGTGTGGGTGGCCGGCTGGTCTTCATGGTCGGCCACGGCTTTCGCATCGGCCTTCTGGGCGGCACCGGCAAGATGTCCTATGGCGAACTCGAGAGCCACTTTCAATACACCCACGGCGCCCTGAGCGCGGAGTGGGGCATGACCTGGAGCCGCATCACCATGACGGCCGGGATCACCGGGGGTTTGGCGAATTACTACATCCTGGACAAGCACAGCGTCAGCCCCGACGGGGTGATCACCGCCCGCGAACACGAGAATTCCGTGCCCATCCTTTCGCCGTTTTTGTCTGTCGAGTTTGCGCTCTCAGGCCGCCTGCGGGCGACGATTTTCGTGGATTACGCCAACATGCGCGTGGAAGGTCATCCCCACGGAGGGATCCGCATCGGGGCAGGCGTGCTCTTCGTCAAATGAACCCCGAAGGCCGGGCACGCCGGCTCAGCGCAGCTCAAACCGGTCGGCGTTCATCACCTTGTTCCATGCACCGATGAAATCTTCCACGAACTTCGTCTTCGCATCCTCGCAGGCATAGACCTCCACCAGGGCCCGAAGCTGGGAATTGGACCCGAAGACCAGGTCCACACGGGTGCCGGTCCACTTGAGTTCGCCGGTCCTGCGGTCACGTCCCTCAAAGACCTCCCCATCCCCGGGGACGGGCGTCCAGGCGGTGTCCATGTCGAGGAGGTTCACGAAGAAGTCATTGGTGAGCGTTCCAGGCTTGTGCGTGAACACGCCGTGAGGCGCGTTTTGGTGATTGATGTTCAACACGCGCAGACCGCCGATCAGCACGGTCATCTCAGGGGCGCTGAGGGTGAGCAGCTGGGCCCGGTCGATCAGCAGCTCCTCTGCCGAAACGGAGTACCTGGCCTTGAGGTAGTTGCGGAAGCCATCGGCCTCGGGCTCGAGCAGGGCAAAGGACTCCACATCGGTCCACGCCTGCGTGGCGTCCATCCGACCGGGCGAAAAGGGCACCGTCACATCAAAGCCGGCATCCCTGGCCGCCTTCTCAATGGCCGCCGCACCGCCCAGCACGATCAGATCGGCCAGCGACACCCTCTTTTTGCCGGATTGCGCCTTGTTGAATTCCCCCTGGACGCGCATCAGGGCCTGCAGCACCTTCTGCAGTTGCTCCGGCTGGTTCACCTCCCAGTCCTTCTGCGGCGCCAGGCGGACCCGGGCCCCGTTGGCGCCACCGCGCTTGTCCGAGCCCCGGAACGTGGATGCCGAAGCCCAGGCGGCGGCCACGAGCCCGGAGACAGACAAACCGGAGGCGAGGATCGCGACCTTGAGGGCTGCTGCATCCTGCTGATGGATCAACTCATGGTCCACCGCCGGGACGGGATCCTGCCAGATCAGGTCTTCGGCGGGCACCTCCTGGCCGAGATACCGGCTGCGCGGCCCCATGTCACGATGGGTGAGCTTGAACCACGCCCGCGCAAAGGCGTCGGCGAAGGCCTCGGGATCCTTGTGGAATCGCCGTGAGATGGGCTCATAGACCGGATCAAACCGCAGCGAGAGGTCCGCCGTGGTCATCATGGGCCGGTTTTTCCTGTCGGGGTCATGGGCGTCCGGGATCATGTGCTCTCCCCTGACGTCCTTGGCCAGCCACTGCTTGGCGCCCGCCGGGCTGGTGACGAGCTCCCACTCATACCCGAAGAGCATGTCAAAATACCCGTTGTCCCACTGGGTGGGATTGGGCTTCCAGGCCCCCTCGATGCCGCTGGAGGTGGTGTCGACCCCCTTGCCCGAGCGCAGCCGGTTCAACCAGCCCAACCCCTGCGCCTCCAGGGGCGCGGCCTCCGGCTCAGGCCCGACCAGGGCCGGGTCTCCCGCGCCATGGGCCTTCCCGAAGGTGTGCCCGCCCGCCACCAGCGCGACGGTCTCCTCGTCGTTCATGCCCATGCGCCCGAAGGTGACCCGGACATCACGGCCGGACGCCACCGGGTCGGGGTTGCCGTCGGGGCCCTCCGGATTCACGTAGATCAACCCCATCTGCACGGCGGCCAGCGGGTTCTCCAGGTCCCGGTCCCCGCTGTAGCGTTTCTCGCCCAGCCAGGTGTCTTCGGCGCCCCAGTAGATGTCCTCCTCGGGCTGCCAGATATCGGCGCGCCCACCCCCGAAGCCGAAGGTCTTGAAGCCCATGGACTCCAGGGCGCAGTTGCCGGCCAGGATCATCAGGTCAGCCCAGGAGATGCGCCTGCCGTACTTCTGCTTGACGGGCCACAGCAGCCGCCGGGCCTTGTCAAGGTTGACGTTGTCGGGCCAACTGTTGATGGGCGCAAAGCGCTGGTTGCCCGTGCCGCCGCCGCCACGTCCGTCGGCGCTGCGGTAGGTGCCGGCGCTGTGCCAGGCCATGCGGATGAACAATCCGCCATAATGCCCCCAGTCTGCAGGCCACCAGTCCTGAGAATCCACCATGAGGGCCTGGAGATCCCTTTTCAGTTCGGTCATGTCCAGCTTCCTGAACTCCTCGGCGTAGTCGAAGTCCCGACCCATCGGGTTCGACGCCGGCGCGTGCTGGTGCAGAATGCCGAGGTTCAGCTGTTTGGGCCACCATTGCTTGTTGGAGGTGCCCGCACTGGCAGGTTTGTTTCCAATTTTTCCGGTCACCGGACATCGCTTTTCGTCACTCATGATGGTTCTCCTTGTGAGTTTTTCAGCCGGGACGCCCCCTGCCCTCGGTCCATCGCGGACAGCCCGGGCAGCCACTCGATGGGACGCCGATTTCATTCTGCATTTCGTGCATAAGGACCTTCACCCAGGGTTTTGCCTTCGGTGGGTACTATCCCCGAGGCTCACACGGATGTCAAGGTGCATTGATTTCTCTGCATTTCTCTGAATTTTCATGTGACCTGCGGTCTGTACGCCGGCATCGGCTTCGCACCATCCCTCCACGCCGCAGACGGCGTTCAAAAATGTGGCATTATTTTCCACCATTGACACTTCCCCGAATTTTCTTCAGTGTTGATTCTGGACCATCTTCACCCCGACCGCAGCGATGCCCACGACGGCCGGCTCGGGCAGTTGAAGTGGAGGCCAACGTCGACATGAAACCGGAGCCGGGAAGATCATGACAAAGCGATCCTTTGTCCTGTTTTTCATACTCCTGCTCACCCTCACCCATCACCCATCACCCTCGCAATCATCGCACCTTGACATTCGTCCCCACCGCAGGGATAGTACCGGCCGGATGCTCAAGCGCGCATGAAAGTTCCCGTCCCCACTGGTGCGGCGATTGCATCGTACCAGGGTGGGCGTAGAAATATTCGAGTCGCGGCGCAGCGGAGACGCGACCGAGGAGGTGTGCATGGTGCTCCATCGTATTTACCTGACCCCGGGGATGTTCGGCTTCGCCCGACTTGCCTCGTTCGACTATTTCGTGCACGTCCAGCACGGGTTGGAGAGGCAGTTTGCGGACGACGGCCAGGACCTGGAGGTCCACGTGGTGGACGTGTCTCCCACGGCGTCGGTGTGCCGGCGCGCGGCGAGGCTCGCCGAGATCGTCGATGCCACCGCCGGTGACGACGGCCCGATTCACCTCCTCGGGCACTCCACGGGCGGGCTCGATGCGCGTCTGGTGGCCTCGCCGGGCGTGCGGCTCGCGAATGCCGGCGCGCCCCAGCGTTGGCTCCCGCGGTTGCGCTCGGTCACCATGATGAACACGCCGCACTTCGGCACGCCGCTGGCGGCCTTCTTCGCGACGTCGAAGGGGCAGCGGGTGCTCCACGCCCTCTCCGCCTTCACCATCATCGGCCTCTCCCTGGGCAGGGGTCCCCTCGGGATCGCGAGCATGCTCATCACGATGGTGGGGCGCAGCGACCACGCCATCGGCCTCGAACTCCGACTCCTGGACAAGCTGGTCGACTCCCTGGTGGGCATGCTCGACGAGGCGCGGAGCCCGGAGGTGCGCTCCTTCCTCGACGCCATCAAGGACGACCAGGGGGCCGTGCTGCAGGTCAGCCCGGAGGCGATGGAACTGATGGTGGCCGGCATCGCCGATCATCCGGACGTCGTGTACCAGTCGACTGCCTCGATGGCGCCCACGCCCTCGGTCGGGAAGTGGCTCGGCACCCTCCTGTCCCCCTGGCAGACGACCTCGCTGACGCTGTTCACCACGCTCTACGGCATCACGTCGGGGTTCGACGAGCGTTACCCCTGCGCCGAGATGTCGGGGGACCCCGGAAAGGGCGTCGCGTTCGCCGGTGAGGAAACCGAAGCCAAGCTGCTGCGGCTGCTCGGCAAGGCGCCCGATTTGCAGGCCAACGACGGCATCGTCCCCCTTCGTTCCCAGCTCTGGGGGACCCTCGTCTGGGCCGGGCTCGGTGATCACCTCGACGTGCTCGGGCACTATCGCGACGACCGACCCGCCAGTGACGGACAACTGCCCCACCACGACTGGTTGACCAGCGGCTCGGCTTTCGGGCCCGCAGACTTCGAGGCACTGATGGGCGCCGTCGCTGCGGGAATGCTGAAGGCCTCAGGTCGGAGAAGGTGAAAGATGGAGTCCCACAGAGATTTATTCGGAAACAGAGGCAAAGACGTGGATGAAAGTTCCTGTCCGCTCCGCGGCGTCGGCAGGCGAGACCTGCAGGTGATGCGCCCGGCGTCGTCCGCCTGCGGACCGCGTTGGCGCAGGCTGCTCGTCGTCGCCCTTGGGCTCGTCGCCCTGGGAGGGGTCGCCTGCTCCCGAGAGGGTCAGCCCGCGTCGCAGCACCGGCTCGAGCACGACGCCGCCTTCCCCCGTTCGGGCGCGTCCGCGACGGCCGGAGACCCCAACCGCTGCGGCGCCAGTGGCGAGACCTGCACGGCGGGCCCGCGGGCGCTGCCGGTGTGCGTCGACGGGCGCTGCAGCCAGGCCTGCCGCGTCGGCTACGCCGATTGCGACGGCGATCCGGCGACGAGCTGCGAAACCGAGGTGCTGATCGATCCGTGCCACTGCAAAAACTGCGGCCGGACCTGCCCCCCGGGAGAGTTCTGCGTCGCCGGCCTCTGCCAGGGGCGGCAGGATCCCCTGGTGCGGACGGGGCCTCCCGCGCCCGCCAACTGCAACGCGCGATAGCGGCCTCGCAGGGGAGCCACCTAGCCCCCTGAGCATGCGGTTTGGCACTATTTGCCCCGGTGCCGTCGGCGGCAGTTATTCGAAAATTTCGAATAACTGAATCCTTTCTCCAGCTCACTGTCGGAAAACACCTTTTTCAGGTGGCTTGAATGATCCCGCCACACCGGCGCCCTCACTCGAACGGGTACCAGCCGTCGCCCGCGGGCGTGGTCCAGGGGACGCCGGAGCCGGGGTCGAGGACCTCGCAGAGGTCGGTCTGGTATTCGCCGTAGGAAGTACGCATCCAGCCGAAGACGTACGTGGCCTGGCTCAGGAAGAAATCGCGGGTCCCGTCCTCGCGTGTGTGCGTGTACCAGGTCTCGTTCATATCGTTGCTGCCGCTTCCGGCGGACACGCATACGTTGACCGCCTGATGACGGGCCAGGCACCTGTCGTCAGCCGACACGACGAACCAAGCGGAGCGTGCCGGATCGCATCCGGCGGCTCTACACTGGTCCGCGTCGCGCAGGGCCTCGCAGTCCTCGGGCGACGGTTGCGCGCGGAAGGGATACCAGTCACCGCTGACCACGTCGGTGTACGGGACACCATTGCCGGGATCCAGGATGTCACAGTAGTTGCGGCCGTCGATCTCGCCGAGCACCTCCCAGTCCGCAGCCTCGTACATCTTTTCGGTTTCGAAGTAGACCATGGTCCCGTCAGCCTGTCGCCTGCGAAACCAGAAGACGTCCGCTGGCCCCGCCGTGAGTTTGGTGGCCCTCACGCATACCTTGCCCAGGCTGTGGCGGGCGAGGCACCGCCCATCCGCGGAGATGAAGGCCCAGCCATATCCCCCAATGGAAGTGCAGCCCGCCGCACGGCAGGCGTCCTCGCCCTCGATGCCCGTGCAGGACTTCTCCTCATTGCACGCAACGAGTCCACCGCATGCGAGCAGGGACGTCAGGATGAACCAGGACACGACAACCGGTTTGCGCATGGAGCTCTCCTTCTTCCGCTTTTTTGTATACCACAACAGTGCGCGCCGTGCAAATGCGCCACGGGCCCCACGTTTGCGGCGCTACAGGCTCCTGGTTCGGGGGAGATCTCACGGAATTTCACCATAGTGAAATTTTTCAATATCCCTGGAATTGCAGTTGTTTTCCCTGGAGAAAAGTGGGGCTTCCCCCGTTGACATCATCGGCCAAATTGATAAACAGCGGACATCAGAGAGTGCATGGAAATGACTTCCATTTCCATGATAACACCGACCGCGGTCGGAGAAAGCGCACACGGCAGTTCATGGCATTTTTGAGCAAGACCTGGAACCTCGAGACCAAAACCGACCACCTCACCCACCTGAGCCAATCCGTGAAGATGGACGACAACACGGCCCACCTGCATGCTCCGCTGGCCGACGTCCTGGCCACGGCCAACACGGTCCTGGCGGAGAGCAGGCGGCTGCGCCTGGCCCAGCTCGAAGCCCTGTGCAAGGTCAACGCCCTGGACCGCATAATGGACATCCAGGCCTCGACCCTCTCCCACAGCGCCCGCCAGGCCGAGCGCCTCAACCCGGCCCTGCGCGTGCTGGGCAGCCTGTTCCCTGACGGCGTCACCGCCGTGACCAGGCCCACCGGGCGCGGGATCGAGCCCGAGGTCCAGCAGCTCAACCGCGTCATCGTCGCCACCGAAGGCATGCCCGAGGCGGCCGTGCTGGCCCCCGTCATCGGCGAACTTCGCACGACGGTGCTCGCCGCCGAGACCGCGCTCAATGAACTGAAGGCCATCGACGAGCAGGTCCAGACCAACGACCGCCTCGCCGACGACACCGCCGACCGCGTCTACAACGCCTACTATGCGACCAAGGGCGAGTTGATGAAGATCTTCAACAACAACAAGCGTTTCATCAACTCCTTCTTCTTGAACTCGTAAAACAGCTTCAAACAAAACTCCGTCGCTGCCCGCACGGGTCAAACGCGATTGGAAGGGAGCTTGGGCCCTGCTCGCGGGAGTTCGACGCGATTGGAAGGGAACTTTGGCCCCGCTTGCGGGAATCCAACGCGATTTGAAGAAAACATGGATCCGGCTCGCAGGAGCTACCGGCGATTTTGAGAAAACTTTCGCCCTGCCCGCGGGTCTCAAACCCGCTTCGAACAAAACTCCGTCGCTGCGCGCACGAGTTGAACACACGTCGAAGCAAACTTCCGCCCGGCCCGCACGAGTCAAAAGCGATTTGAAGAAAACTTTGACCCGGCTCGCGGGAGCACCACGCATTTCGAAGCAAACTTGGATCCGGCTCGCAGGAGCTCCACAGGCTTCCATCAAAACTTCGAAGGGCGTTTCAGCGGTTCCATCGGTTCCAGGAGTTCCTTCCTATGCGCCGCAAACCATGCGCGAAAATGTGGCGTTATTTCCCCCCATTGACACTTTCCGCTTTTTCCCCAATGCTTTTCTCGTTCCGTTTTCACCCCGTGAGGAGCGGTGCCCGTCCATGCCGACGCTCGCGACCTTCAACACAACCGGCGAAATCCGCCCAAACGCGGATCCGTCTAAACGGATCTGGGCCTCTCCATGAACCTCGTCCATACAAAGCGGTTACTCACTGAAAAGCTCGACGGCTTGGACGCCCGAACTCTATTGGTGGAAGTTCTCTACTCGTCAATTGAACTTCTCTCCATGGAAGATAACGACTTCTCTTGGTCCTCTTGGGAAAACCAAGCTGCAGCAGTCGCAGAAGTTCAATCGATTCTTTCTGTTATCGAGGCGGGAGAACTCCCAGATCGAATAAAGGTTTCGGTGCTTTTTGCCCCGACAGGGCCAATTCAAGAAGTGAGTCTCAGCAGTGGCTGGGCAGATCCGTTCCTTAAGGTTGCTGAGCACTTTGACAATGCGGAGATGGTGCTTTGGCCATAAGCGGCCGGGCTCCAAACACGTGTGTGTTGTCCTGATCCGCCCCACGTGACGCCGGCCTGACTGACCAAGCCATGAACTTGCCCCTTGAGGCGCCCCCCGATTGCGGTATATTCACGGCATGTTCTACTCGAGACAAAAAACCATGCTGGCACTTCTGGATGCGCTGGGCGGTGACGTGGCGGCGCTCGATTTCCAGAAACTTCTCTTTTTGTTCTCCCAGGAAGTGGAGACCGAACGCAGCTACGAGTTTGTGCCGTACAAGTTCGGGGGGTTCTCGTTCACCTCCTATGCAGACAAGCGGAAGTTGCAGGAGTTGGGGATCCTGGACGGCGACGCTCAGCGGTTCCGGTTGACGCAGGACTGGAGGGAACGGCTCGGACGGTCGGTGGTCTCGACTGATCTGGAGATGATCGGATTTGCGAAGAAGTATGAGAATCTTCGCGGCAACGACCTGGTGGGGGACGTCTATCGGCGTTACCCGTGGTGGGCCACCCGCAGCCAGATCGCCCGGAAGGTCCTGTCCGGAGACGCCGCAGCCTTGGCCGCCATCGAGGGCGCGATGCCGTCGAAGGCCCCCGCCGGGCTGTGCTCGATCGGCTACGAAGGCCACACCATCGAGTCCTATGTGAACACCCTTCTGAAGGCGGGCGTCACGCTCCTGTGCGATGTCCGCAAGAACCCGATCAGCCGCAAGTACGGCTTTTCCCGCACCACCCTGTCGCACGCGTGCGAGGAGGTGGGGATCGCCTATCGTCACCTTCCCCAGTTGGGCATCGAGTCCAGCGAGCGCCGCGACCTTCACGCGCAGGCCGATTACGACGCGCTGTTCACCAGGTACGGCCACGTCACGCTGCCCCAGGCGGTCGGCCAACTGGAGCAAATCGCGGCCTGGATCCGCGAAGGCAGCCGGGTCGCGGTCACCTGCTACGAGCGGGATCCGGCCCAATGTCACCGCACGCTGGTGGCCGGTGCCGTTCTGAAGCGCCTGCCGACGACGGGAGCGCTCGTCAACCTGTAACTTCGGAGGTCGACCGGGAATGCCGCAGGAGAGAATCCTCGTCACCGTAAAGACGTACCCAACCCTTTCGAAGAAGTACTGCGAGACCGTCTGCACCGCGGGTTTGCGTGAAGACGGATCCTGGGTGCGGCTGTACCCGATCCAGTTTCGAACGATGGAAGATTCAGAGCGGTATTCCAAGTTCGATTGGATCGAGTGCGATGTATTCGAGACCCACAAAGATCCACGACCCGAGAGTCGGCACCTGGATACATCCAAAGAAATCAAGGGCATAGGGCATGTCGGGAGGGAGCACGACTGGGAAGAGCGCAGGCGACTCGTTCTGAAAAAAGGCCCAGTGGTGACCTCTTTGAAAGACCTCATTGAATCCGCGAAGAAAAACGAATGCTCCCTTGCCACGTTCAAACCGGAAAGAATCCTCGAATTCGAAGTGAAGCCGGAAGAAGAACGCAACTGGGACCCCGCTCAGTTCGATGCAGCCATCAAGAGCCTGAAGCAACGGGATTTGTTCGAAAACGATGACTGGAAAGAGACGTTTCGAATAGTCGAAAAACTGCCTTATTCGTTTTTCTATCGTTTCACCGACGTCGATGGCCAGGAGAGCCGAATGAAAATCCTGGACTGGGAGATCGGTGCCCTATACTGGAATTGTCTCAGGAAATGGAAAATGGACGAGAAGGCGGCAGTTGAAGATGTGCGGAAAAAGTATTGGACAGAATTCATGAAAAAAGATTTGCACTTTTTCCTGGGGACCACGCTTCAGTGGCATTCGATTGCACCGAATCCGTGGACCATCATTGGCGTTTTCCCCATCCCAGTCCAGAGACAGTTGACCCTGGATCTTTAACCAGTTCTACGACGGGCGATCCTACTTCTACCCCCTACTCACCCCTCGCCGCGCAGCGCCTCGTACAGGCCCACGTGATCGAGTAACACATCGCGCAGACCCGAGCGGACCAGCTCAGAGTTCAGAGCCTGGCGGCTCATGACCGTGTGAGCGTCGAGGGCGGCCATGATGGCGTTGAGGAGCTCGGTCTTGAGGTCGGGGGAATTGGCGAACTGCTCGCGGGTGTTGTTGGCGGCCTGCTGGCGCAGGATAGCGTCCTTGGTCGCCTCGAGCACGCAGTCGAGGCGCCGCAGCACGGTGAACGGCAGGATGACCTTGCCGTACTCGGACTGCTTGTAGTCGCCGCGCAGCAGGTCGGCCACAGACCAGATGAAAGAGGAGAGATTTACGTTGTTCATGGTTGGCCAATCTACCTGAAGCCGGCGGTGGACACAAGGCTCCGGGCGCGGGGAGCGTGGTGATTGCGGTGAGACATCAATCAGCAAACGTATAAAGGCGGGTTGCATTTGGGCCGCTGCGGAGGCAGCATCGGCCATGTGCCTACCTTTCCGGAGTTGAACAATTGAACACACACTTCCTGCCCTGCGCGCTGTTCCTGCTGGTGGTCGGTTCCGCGGGGTGCCGAAAATCAGCCGATGCGGGTCCCGTGGAGTGGCCGGGGACCGTCACTCCATGCGCTCAAGATGACGAATGCGCCAAGGTTGTAGCTTTTTATTCCGGATGTGGCAATTCAGCCGGGTATCTGGAAGCCATCCATCGGACAGAAATTGAACTCTACAAGCGCATGTATTGGGAGTATCAGGAACAGCGGAAACCGACGATGCAAAACCAGCTCCAATCCTCTGACAAGACTTGTGGGTTGATGGTGATGGCCCGGTGTAGGGATCGCCGCTGCACATTGATCGACGAAAAAGTCGAAATCCCCGAAGAGGAACTGAAAAAACCGCATCAGGAGAAGACCACTCCACCCGAGTACCGTAAAACCGCGAAAGAGAGACGTGCCTGTGTGCGCGACGGGGACTGCGCCAAGGTCCGCGCCGACCGCTGCTGGGATCGTTATGAGGCGGTGAATCGGAAATTCGAGAAGATTTTTCGGGATGTCCGGTACAGGGATGTATTGCCCATCGACTGTCCGCGGATCGCGCCGGATCCGACGTCGGCCCCGGAAGTGATCCCGGTCTGCCACCAGGGGCAGTGCCAGTTGACCGGCGGCGATTACTCCATCTTGTAGTTCGGGGCTTCCTTCGTGATGATGACGTCGTGGACGTGGGACTCGCGCAGGCCCGCAGGGGAGATGTGGACAAATTGGGCGTTTTGGCGCAGGGCCTCGAGGGTGGCGGCGCCGAGGTAGCCCATGCCGGCGCGGACCCCGCCCACGAGCTGGATCAGGGTGGCCGAGACCGGGCCCTTGAAGGGGACGCGGCCCTCGATGCCCTCGGGGACGAGCTTGGAGGGGGCCGAGTTGGAGTCCTGGAAGTAGCGGTCGGCCGAGCCCTGCCGCATGGCACCGAGGGAACCCATGCCGCGGTAGAGCTTGTAGGAGCGGCCCTGGTAGAGGACGATCTCGCCCGGGGTCTCGGCGGTGCCCGCGAACATCGAGCCCATCATCACGCAGGAGGCGCCCGCGGCCAGGGCCTTGACCACGTCGCCGGAGAACTTGATGCCGCCGTCGGCGATGGCGGGGACGTTGTGTCTGGAAGTCTCTTTCACCACGTCGAGGACCGCCGACAACTGGGGCACGCCCACGCCAGCGACCATGCGGGTGGTGCAGATCGAGCCCGGGCCGATGCCGACCTTGACGCCGTCGGCGCCGCACTCGATGAGATATTTGGCGGCCTCGCCGGTGGCGATGTTGCCGGCAACGACCTCGAGGGCCGGGAACTCGCCCTTGACCCACTTGACCATGCGCCCGACGCCGGCGGTGTGCCCGTGGGCGGTGTCCACGACGACGACATCCACACCCGCGTCGACCAGGGCGCGCACCCGGCGCTGCTCGTTCTCGCCGATGCCCACGGCCGCGCCCACGAGCAGGCGCCCGCGGGAGTCCTTGGCCGCGTGGGGATACAGCGCGGCCTTCTCGATGTCCTTGAGGGTGATCAGGCCCGCCAGCGTGCCGTCGTCGTTGAGGAGGATCAACTTCTCGATGCGCTTGTCGTGCAACTGGTCTGCGGCCTCGGTCATGGAGACGCCGGCGCGGGCGGTGACCAGGCGGGTGGTCATCAGTTCGGTGATGGGCCGCGCGGGGTTGGTCTCGAAACGCACGTCGCGGATGGTGAGGATGCCCACGGGCTTGTGGTGGTCGTCGACGATGGGCAGGCCGCCGATGGAGTACTTGTCCATGGCTGCGCGCGCGTCGCGGACCACGGCGTCGGGGGACAGGGTCACCGGGGACGAGATGATCCAGGTCTCGGCGCGCTTGACGCGCTTGACGTGGTCGGCCTGCTCCTCGATGGTGAGGTTCTTGTGGATGATGCCCAGGCCGCCCTCGCGGGCCATGGCCATGGCCATGTCGGACTCGGTCACGGTGTCCATGGCCGCCGAGACGAACGGGATGCTCAACTTGATGTTGCGCGAGAACCGCGTGTTCACCTGGGTGCCCACGGGCAGGACCTCGGAGTACCCGGGGACGAGCAGGACGTCATCGAAGGTGAGGGCCATCGGGAACGGGTGGTCTTCCATGGTTCAGTTTCCTTTCGTCGGGGTTTGGGCGGCTGAAGCAATCTTGCATAATTCGTCATGCTTCTTGTACCAGGCGCGGGTCTTCTGGCTCATCAGCGACAGCACGCCGGGCACGTCCCTGGCCAGCGCCCACAGGCCGCGCCGGGCCGCGCGGGCGGCGAGCTCGGCCTCGCAGTAGGCCGCCCGGTCATCATGCGGGTACTTGGTGAACGCCATGGCCATGCCGTCCTCGAGCAACTTCTTGTTCACGTCGACGGTGCCGTCCCACAGGGTGGCCAGCAGCCGGCGGTAGCGGTCCTGCTCGCAGATCGACGAGCCGCGCACGGTCTTGCAGGTCAGCGTGATGGACTTGCCGTCGAGGAGCTTCTTCAGGTGCAGGTACGACGCGTGTCCGTGGGCCTCGTCGTCGGACTTGCACGAGGCGCTCTGTTTGCCGCGGGCGGTGCGCCGGCGTTCCTTGTGGCACTCGGGGGCGTTGATGCCGGCCAGGCGCATCTTGAACGTGCGCGGCGGCGTCTCCTTCGTCTCGACGGTCACGGTGTCGGCGTCGACGATGTGCACGACGGTCACGGGCAGGCGCGTGCCCGGCGCGATGACCAGATCGTTCTTCCCGGCCGGGCGCAGGTCGCCGGCGAGCTTGGCGGGCGGCTCGGCGGGAGTTTCCCAGTCGTCGCCGGGGTTTTCCTCCTCTGCGGACATCCCTGCGGCGGCCATGACCGGGGCGCCGGGCTGCGCAGAGGGATCCCGGTCGGCCGGCTTGACGCAGGCTGCCAGCAGCAACGAAACCAGCCAGACGGTGAGAAGACGCATGGGACACTCCCGGCCCGCGCCAGCGGCGGGCTATTACGTGGGTCCTGCGGACTTACTCAGATTCGCGGGAAAAGGCAAGCGTTAGTTGAGCCGAGAGGAAAACCGGCCCCGGGAAACAAACCCTCAGTGAAACAGCAGACCGATGTCCAGGGAGCCGCCCAGCACGAACCCCTTGTGATTGGCTGGATCGTCCACGGCGACCAGGCGCGTGGCATAGAGGGTCAGGCCGACCTGCACGTCGAACCGCCCCCGGGGACGCAGGAACGTGAGGCTCGCGTTGGCGCCGCCGATGGGTCCCAGGGCAAAGAAGGAAGCCGTGCGGCCGTCCCCTGAGGACTCCGAGTCCACGTCGGGACCGTAGTGCAGGGAGATCCCGGCCAGGGGTCCGGCGCGCAGCACGGACTTCGGGGTCCGCGCCAGCTCGAAGGAGAGCCCGACGGAGGGCTCGAACTGGAGCATCCGGAAGGCGGCGCCGAACAGGATCGGGCGCATGACGGGGAGGTCGAACTCGAGACGCGTCCCCTGCCCGACCGACCAGGAGAAGAACGCCGAGATGTCCATGGCCGGGCCCCCGTTGACGCCCGCGGGGGTCGCCACGCACATGCGGATGTTGTCGTAGCGCCCACCCATGCGCGCCCGGGGCCCAACGAGCGTGGACGACTGCGCCATCGCAGGCAGCGGGAACAGCAGCAGGACGGCCAGCAGCCACCACCCATGCCGGCAAGAGGGAGTCTTTGAAAAAGCGGGGATGTTCATGGTTTCCTCCAGTCGAAGCCTTCGCCTTCAGGGCATGGGTGGATTCATACCACGGGACGACCCGGGCCGGGCAGGAAATCAGCGGACAGGATCAGGGCGCGAGGTCCATGGTCGATGCGCGCTGGTTTTCAAACCGAAATGTTTCATCGTCCTTTTCGCTGACCGAGCTCCAACTCGTGATGGAGCCGGCGATGAGCAGGACGCAACCGAGCTGAAGCGACGCCGGAGGCAGGACCGCGAGGTAGGCGGCCGAAAAGAGCGTGGAGAGCAGCGGCGTGAGGTAGGAGAAGGCGACCACGACCGTGACGCGGCCATGGGCCATGGCGCGCTCCCAGAAGGCGTAGGCGACCGAAGTGGACAACCCCAGCAATGCGATCTCGAAAAAGGCCGCCGGAGAAAATTCGCGCGGCTCGTCGACCAGCAGCGCAGGTACCAGCAGCGTCAGCGCCACGGCCGCGAGATACCACTCGACCGCCCCGGCGCCCGCCTTGCCGGAATCGGCGAACCTGCGCACCAGGATCGAGTAGGCCGCCCACGCCAGGGCAGCCAGAAGACCCAGCAGCAACACGTGGGGTGCCCGCGCGGCATCGGCGAACGGGACGGCGCCGGACGGGGCCAGCGTCAGCACGATGCCCGCCAGCGCCAGGACCGTACCGACGACCAGCCGCACTCCATGCGCCTTCCTTCCGAGGAACAGGACCGTCCCCAGCAGCGTGAGCACCGGCCACAGATAGTTGAGCAGACCGACCTCGATGGCCTGCTCGCGGGAGACGGCGCCGCCCACGGCCAGGTACAGGGCCAGCATGTAGCCGACGAACAGCGCGCCGCACAGCAGGAAACGCCCCGCCCCGCCGGACTCGTACGGCCGCCTGATCCGGCCGCGCGCGGCCAGCCTCGCCAGGCCGACGCCGCCAGCGACCATATACACCGCGACCGCCGCCGTCAGCGGGCCGATCCGCTCGCTGAGGCTGCGCGACAGACCCAGCGTCAGGCTCCACAGCAGGATCGCGACGACTCCCTGCCAGGTGGCGACGCGCTGGACGGATGCAACGGCAGGGGATTCCATGTGCTTGCTTGTATCAGATATGGACCACGGCAACCACAGTCAAGAACCTGGCACGCACAGACAACTCCATTCCTCCATCGGCAGCTCCCCGTGCGGCCTTTTTTCTTTACTTCAACAGTGAAATCCTGAAAAATCCGGTCCCGGACCCAGGAGTTTTCGATGCACCATCTTTTTCCCCGCCTTTCCTTGCTGTTGTTGTCCACCGTGCTGCTTTGCGCCTTCGCCTGCGAACGCGCAAAGCCCGAAAAGCCCGCCGACGGGACGGAGCCCGCCGACGACCAGAAGACGCCCGTCCCCGCCATGCAACCGGACGCGACGCCGGATGCGAAGCCCATCGCCAAACCGGCACCGAAACCGATCTCAGGCGAGGCGAAGGGCACATTCTACTTCAAGATCGACTTCACCGTCGTTCGCGGACTGGCTGTGGTGCAGGCCAACGTCCCGAAGTTCCGCGAACTGGCCCAGAAACAGGGCTACCTCGGGCGCCTGATCGCCTGCGGCGCAGATCCGTTCACCACGATGGATCGCCTCACGGCCGTGCTTCCGCCCAAGGTGCGCTCCCACCCGGCCGGTGCGGTCACCCTCGGCGGCATGTTCGACCCCGCAAAGATCATCACCTGCCTCGAGGGCGAGTTCGGCAAGGAGCAGTACAACGTGGTGACCGAAGGCGGCACGCGGTGGCTCAAGAGCCCGCGCATGACGCTGTCGCTGACCTCCCCGGGGGAGCGGCTCGTGCGCGGCGTCTCCCGTGGCTGGGACAAGCTGGACTTCCCCACCGAACTGTCGTCCCTGGAAAAGCGGCTTCCGGCAGGCTACGCGCTGCTGGTGGGTGCAGTGGGCGACATCTTCCCCATGCCCACCGGCATGAAACTCATGCTGGTCTCGTTCGCCCCCTCGGGCGACTCCCTCGAGCTCAACGGACTGCTGCAGTTCTCCAGCGAGCCCATGGCCGCGGCCGTGTACAACGCGCTGGTCAGCGGCCTGGCGGCGCGGAAGAACGCCGTGGCCAACGCCAAGGACCCCAAGATGCAGCTGGCCGCATCCCTGCTGGGGCGCCTCAACCTGAACCGCACGGGCACCGAGATCCTGGTCTCCGCGAAGGTTCCCTACGCCGAACTGATCCAGACCCTGGGCCTGTTCCAGTTCAAGGTCAAAGGGACTTTCTGAAATTATTTTTCAACTTTGACTTGTCATCTCCGTTTCCATGATTACCGTATCAAAAACCTGGTCTGATTGTCGTGCCAGTTTGAACAACCATTTTTCCGGAGGATTCCCATGCGTCATCTCATCATTTTTGCCCTTCTTCTGATTCCAGTCACAGCTCATGCGCAGTCCGCCATGATCATGAACCCTGGGACGATGAGCGCCGGCGGCGTCATCTCCTTCCAGACCCACAGCATGGATTATCCTGCTCCCACACACGACGCCACGGTGAAGACCGTCAGTTTCCTGCCACAGTTCAGCTATTTCATGAAGTCCTACATGGCCATGGTGGGCTCCGTCGGCTTCGAGTCGATCTCGGGTGACACCACGGAATATAGCCGCTTCAGCATGTCAGGCGGCATCCGCATGTACCAGCCGCTGGCATTTCTGCACTTCTACCTGGGGATCGAGGGCGGCCTGTACTTCACCAACTACGACGCCAATGACCAGGACAATATCGACGTCGGCTTCTCGCTGCCCCTGGGCGTGCTGATTCCGCTCTCGCGCAGCGTCGCGCTCGATGTCGGTGCCCGCTTCTCGAAGATCTGGCGCGACAACGACCACCCGGCCGGAATGAACTACAACAGTTTCATCGTGCAGATCGGCTACCTTGGCGTGCAGGCGTTCTTCTAGAATCCCATCCTTTTTCCCAAGAATAATAAAAGATGGCAAACGTCCGTCGTTGGGCTAGAGTGACGGTATTGCCGGGCAGGGCCCGACGGAGGTGCAATATGAAATGGGTAATGGGATTGTTCGCTTTCACGAGCATGTTCTTTCTGCAACTGTCGACCACGTCCCGGCATCCAGGCCGTGACCTGACCAAATCCGAGCGTTTCGGGGTGGAGTTCAAGGCGTGCCAGGACGCCTGGGCAGCCGGCGTGCCAGACAAGTGCAAGCTCTACGGCAAGATCAAGTATGTCGAGAGCTTCCCTGACGTCAAGGTGAAGGTCGTCGAGAGCTTCCCCGACATCAAGGTGAAGGTCGTCGATTCCTTCCCCGACGCCCCGGGCAAGTGGAAGATCGTCGACTCCTTCCCTGACTACAAGGTCAAGCTCGTCGAGAGTTTCCCCGACTACAAGATCAAGTTCGTGGATTCCTTCCCCGGCTGCAAGTAAACAAACCGGCAAACCAGGGTATTGAGTAGACCGCCCAAGGACCGATCCAAGTCCTGCTGCCGGTCCGATTTCGATTTCGATTTCGACATGAACATGGGCGTGTAGAAAACAAAGATCCCAGGAATGCTTGGTCTGTCCTCTAGCGTTTCCGTTTGGTCTGCAGGTAGGCAAGCAAATTGTCGGACAAATCGCGGACCGACGCCGGACGATCCTTCGGATCCTTGCGCAGCGCCCATAGGATGATGTTCTCCAGAACCATATCCATCGGAACCAGCATCGAGGGCCTCGTCGGCGTCTCGTTGAGGTGGGCCAGCAGCATCTCGAGGTAGGAGTTCTTCCGGAAGGGAAGCGTTCCGGTGAACATCTCGTACAGGATCACGCCCAGCGAATAGATGTCGCTGGCAGCGGTGACCGTGTGGCCGCTGCACTGCTCGGGGCTCATGTAACGCGGGGTACCGATGGGGGTGCCCGCCTTGGTGATGGCGGTCTTGTACCCGTCCACGGTGAACTTGGCGATGCCGAAATCGAGGATCTTCACATAATGTTCGAAGAGCGGCCGCTTCTCGAGATAGATGTTTTCCGGCTTCAGATCGCGGTGGATGATGCCCTTCTCGTGGGCCGCGGAGACGGCGGAGAACACCTGCGCCAGAATCTCGTGGGCCGCGTTCATGGGTGTGATCCGTTGCTGCTGGATGAAACTGCCCAGGGTGATTCCGTGCAGCTTCTCCATCACGAAATAGAGGTAGTGATCCTCGAACTTCCCGAAGGAGAAGATGTCGATGATGTTGGGGTTCCGGATGGAATTGACGGCCTTGGCCTCGGCGAGAAAGCGCTTGGCCATGTTCGGGTTGGCGCACAGGGTCGGGTTGAGCACCTTGATGGCCACCTCCTTGCCGATGGTGGGCTGGAGGCCGTCGTAGACCGTGCCCATGCCGCCCCAGCCGAGGATGCCGGTGATGGTGTACTCGCCCAACTGCTTTCCGATCAACTGTGCACGGTCATCACGGGAAGGGACGACGCCGCCTCCAACCGGGGGCGGGTCCGCTTCGGCAGGGGGCTGCAGGATCCGCGGGTCCGGCTCGAGAGTGCTCTCCCAGGCCACGGGGACTTGTGGCGGCGACTTTTCGCCGCCGCGCCCCTTCGCGTCGCCAAACTCCTGCACGGAAGTCCGTCCCTTGTGCTGGGCCCTCGGTGCCGCAGGAGCCGGTGCAATATTCGCCGCAGGAGCCGGTGCGATATTCGCCGCAGGAGCCGGTGCCGGCGCAGCCTTCACCTCGCCGCAGACCTGGATGGGGACGATCCGGGCCGCACCAGGGCCTCCGACGAGTACGGTGTCCTCGGCCTCAAAGAATGAATCGCTGCGACGCAGGACGTGCTTCTGCTTCTGGAATTCCTCGAGGGTGCAGTTGACCGTGGACTGCCCCTCCACCACATCCATTTCATCGGGCTCCTCTGGGACCGCCATGGCAGGCTGAGGCCGTGAAGGCGACTTCCGGGTGCCATCTGGTCGTTGATGATCGACCGAACGCGGCTGCCCGGCCGAACGGGAGCGGGCGCCAGTGCCGGAACTGAAGAGATAACTGTCCAGACCTTCGAAGCCCGAACCCGGTCCCTTGCCGTCGACGCTCACCTCGTCGAACAGGATGCGGGGAATGCTCCGGATCAGCATCCTGGCAGCCGGATCGACGGTCTCGGCGAGCTTTCCGAAGAACCGGATGTCACCGACGATGTCTTTCTCAAACAGCGACTTCATCAACTTCCGGAGTTTCTCGGAGGTGAACCCGGGGTGTTGCTTCCGAAAAAACCTCTCCAGTTCGTCGGACAACTCGGCGGCCGAGGCAAACCGGTCGCCCGGATAGGCCGACATCGTTCGCAACAGCAACTTGTCCAACTCCCGTGGCACACCGGGATTGACGGTCTGCGGCGCCTGGAAGGAACAGCGGGCGATTCGGTTGACGACCTTCTCGGGCGTCTTCTCCAAAAACGGCGGAGTGCCCGTGAGCATCTCATACAGGATGCTGCCCACCGAGAACAGATCCGAACCGGAGGATAGCGGGGCGTTGGTCACCTGCTCTGGCGAGAGATACGTAAGGTTGCGGAACTCGAACTGGTTCCAGGTCTCCCGCGACAGGCGCGGTGACCGGTGTCCAAAGTCCACCAGGTGCACCTGGCCGGAATAGGAAACGATGATGTTGCGGGGATTCAGGTTGTAGTGCACCACGCCGTCTGGATGCAACGACGTGCGGGTCGCGTGGGCCTGGGCCAGACAACGGCAGATTTCAACCGCGATATGAACTGCGTAATCCACCGACAGCATCCGTCGGTGGGCCTGGAGTTCCCTCAGGATGTGCAGCAGGCTCTTGCCCCAGATGAATTTCGAGATCAGGTAGCCGTGTCCCTGCACAGCACCGTAATCGAAGAAACCAGGAACCGAGGGCTGCTTCAGGGCACGCAGGGTATCGGCCTCAAACTTCAGATCAGCCGAGCATTGATCAGCGTCCCGGCAACCGGGGGTCACGTTCTTGAACGTCTTGAAGGAGGTGAACTTTGAGTCCTTCAGATGGATGGTCCGGTGAATGATGTACGGTGGCGTCGTACTGAGAACTTCCACGAAGAGATAATCACCGATTGTAAAGGGCTGTACAAAACTCATAAGATGCACCGATGCATGATTGCGGCCACCAGAATACCTGCCCTGCTTCTATAGTCAACGAATAAACTCAACCCCGCACACAGAATTTTCACGATATATAAACGAAGGCGTCTACCGCCGTCTTCGGCGAAACTCGTCGGCGAGGTGGTACCAGCGCTGGACGCCGTTCTCGAGGCGGAAATAGTGAACCAGGTAGGCAGACACCAGCCCGAGCAGGAGCAGGCAGAGCGCGAAGGCGAAGAGCTCGTGCGTGATCACGGCGAAGCCCACCGACAGCAGCGCGAACAGGGCAATGAACATTGTGACGATGAGGTGGATCAGGCGCTCATGCTGCATCCGGGCGATCATCTCGTCGTGGGTTGCCAGGATCTCGGCGGCACGCTCAGGGGTGTTCTCCTCGGAGATGCACTTTCGGATCCATGCTTCATGTCGCCTGAGGTATTCCCACATGATTCAACTCCGCCGAGCCCGGTCGAACTGGAGGGCCCGCCAGCCACGTTTTCCGATCATCGCCAGACAAAGACCGACCTGGGATACCGCCAGCACCCACAGCAGCGGCGTGGTGAGGCCCAGCAGAATCATGACGATCGAGAACAGGAAGATGTCACACTCGTTGACGCCGAACAGGCGCACCAGCAGGATGAGGAAGACCTTGAGCGGATGGTGCGTCACCGGGCCGCCAGGATCGACGACGGAGGCGGGAACAGCAGGGGACACCACGGGGACGGGCGGCTCCATGCCGCGCACGACCCACTTGACGTACCCAGTGGTCACCAGGGCGGTCACGCCCCCCGAGGCCAGCACCAGCGGCCAGACGGCGCCGGCATCGTCGGCAGCGCGAAGCCCCAGCACGGTGAAGAACGCGAAGAAACCGATCACGTCGGTGATCTTGTCGAGATAGCTGCCGAAGTGCGAGGAGGCCCCGCGCACCCGCGCGAGCATGCCGTCGAAGTCGTCGCAGATCAGGCGGCAGAACAGCAGGGCTGCGATGCCCCAGACGGCCTGCGGAGCGAAGTGCAGCAGCGCCATGGCACCGAGGAATGACAAAAAGCCGGCCACCGTCACCCGGTTGGGGGTGACGAAGGAGAACCGCTCGAGCGCATGCAGCAGCAGGAAGCCCACCGGACGCGAGATCAGCACCGAGGTGAACTCCCAGTCCTCCAGCTCGCGCGGCAGGCGGATCACGCTGCGGTAGCGTGCGGCGCGCTCGTCGGCGGCGACGGGTCCCATGCGAGGCTACCCCTGCCCCTTCGCCAGCTCCTCGAAGTGGGCGAGGCTGTGCGTGATCTTGTCCACGCGCGCGGCGTTGTCCTCGAGGCGGCGGCGATTCTCTTCGACCACCTCGGCCGGGGCGTTGGCGGTGAACTTGGGGTTGGACATCTTGGCCTGCACCGCTGACAGATCCTTCTGGGCGACCGCCAGGGCCTTCTTCTGGCGCGCGATCTCCTCTTCGAAGTTGACCAGCCCCGTCAGCGGCACGAACGCCTCGCCGCCGGCGACCGGGCACGACGCACAGACCGGCGGGCGGGCCTCGACGAACTCCAGATCCTTGATGCGGGTCAGGTTGCTGCACACGTAGTCCGTCAGACCGGCGATCCGGGCGGCAGCGGCCGGATCGGTCATGTGCAGCTTCAGGCTCAGTTCCGCCGACGGCGGCAGGTTGTTCTCCCCGCGGATGGTACGCACGGTGGAGATGATCTCCTGCAACTGGATCATGTCGTGTTCGGCGACCTCGTCGACGGTGAAGTCACCGGTTTTCGGGTACGGGGCGACCATGATCGATTCCGGATCCCCGGCGCGCCGGGGAAGCTCCTGCCACAGTTTCTCGGTGAGGAACGGCATGAACGGGTGCAGCAGCCTCAGGGAGGTCTCGATGACGGTGAGCAGCACGCGCGAGGCGGCCTCCTGGCGCTCCTCGCCGGCCCGGCCGTACAGCGCGCCCTTGGACATCTCGAGGTACCAGTCGCACACCTCGTGCCAGACGAACTGGTAGATCGCCATGGCGGCATCATTGAGGCGGAACTCCTCGAGGGCGGGATTCACAGCGGCCACGGTCTGGGCCAGGCGTGACAGAATCCAGCGGTCCGGCAGGGAGAGCCCGGCGGGGTCGGTCACGGGAGCCGGATCCTGCGGCAGGTGCGGCAGCACGACGCCTCCGATGGCCTGCCAGATCTTGTTGCAGAAGGCGCGGAAGCCGGAGATGCGGGAGATGTCGAGCTTGATGTCGCGGCCCTGCGCGGCCAGCACAGCCAGCGTGAAGCGCAGCGCGTCGGTGCCGTGCACCTCGATGCCCTCGGGATATTTCCTGGCCACGCCGTCGAGGATGCGGCGGCGGCGATCCTCCCGCTCGGCCTCGGGGGGAAGACCCGCCTCGACCTTCTTGATCAGGTCCTCGAGGCTGATGCCCTCGATGACGTCGAGGGGATCGATGGTGTTGCCCAGCGACTTGCTCATCTTTCGCCCGTCGGCGTCACGCACCAGGGCGTGAAGGAAGACCTTCTCGAAGGGCGTCTCACCGAGCAGGTGGGTGCCCATCATGAGCATGCGGGCCACCCAGAAGAACAGGATGTCGAAGCCCGTCTCCATCACCGCGTTGGGGTAGAACGTCGCCAGTTGCGGCGTCTTGTCGGGCCAGCCCAGCGTGGAGAAAGGCCACAACGCCGAGGAGAACCAGGTGTCGAGCACGTCGGGATCCCTCGTCAGATCGCGGCTGCCGCACTCGGAACACACGTCCGGCGTGGACCGCGCGACCGTGACATGGCCGTGCTCGCAGAACCAGGCCGGAATCTGGTGCCCCCACCACAGTTGGCGGGAGATGCACCAGTCCTCGAGGTTCTCCATCCAATGGAAGTAGACCTTCTCCCACATCGGCGGAATGATCTGGGTCTTCCCGGAGCGCACGGCCTCCATGGCGCTGGCGGCCAGCGGCGCCACCTTGACGAACCACTGCAACGACAGGAACGGCTCCACGACCGTGTCGCAGCGCGAGCAGTGCCCCACGTCCAGGGAGTGCTCGACGACCTTCACCAGATAGCCACCCTCGTCAAGCTCCCGCTCCACCGCGGTGCGCGACGCGGGCACGGTCATGCCGGCGAACTTCCCGGCGTTCTCGTTGAGCGTGCCGTCGGGGTTGAGGATGTTGATGATCTCCAGATCATGCCGGCGGCCGACCTCGAAGTCGTTGAAGTCGTGTCCCGGGGTGATCTTCACTGCGCCGGTTCCGAACGCCGGATCCGCGTGGACGTCGCCGACCACAGGGATGGTGCGCCCCGTCAGCGGAAGCAGCACACGGCGGCCGATCAGGCCGGCCAGTCGCTTGAGCTCGGCCAGGCGGGGTCCCTCGAGGATCCCGCGCAGGGCGGCCACGGCTTCGTCGCGCTCCTGTAGCTCCTGCGGGTTCCTGCAATGTTCGGCCTCGAGCTTGTGGAGCCGTGAACGGAGCTCTCCCTCGGGATCCGGATGAACCGCCACTGCCGTGTCGCCGAGCATGGTCTCGGGGCGCGTGGTCGCGACCTCGATGAATTCCTCGCCGGGGGTGCCCGCGGCGTCGACGAGGGGGTAGCGCAGGTGCCAGAACTTTCCCTCGTGGTTCTCATGCTCCACTTCGAGGTTGGAAAGCGCAGTGCGGCACGACGTACACCAGTTGATCAGGCGACGGTCGCGGTAGATCAACTTTTCCTCGTGCAGGCGGACAAACGTCTCAAGGACGGCGCGGGTAAGACCCTCGTCCATCGTGAAGCGTTCGCGCTCCCAGTCCAGGGAGCTGCCCAGGCGCCGCAACTGGGTGGTGATGCGGTTGCCGTACTTCTCTTTCCAGACCCAGACGCGCTCGAGGAACTTCTCGCGTCCCAGCTCGTGGCGCGTGGTGCCCTCGCGGCGCAGCTCGCGCTCCACGACGGCCTGCGTGGCGATGCCCGCGTGATCCGTGCCAGGCAGCCACAGGGTGTTGTGGCCCTGCATGCGGCGCCAGCGGATGAGGATGTCCTGGATCGTGTTCGTCAGCGCGTGCCCCATGTGCAGGGCCCCGGTCACGTTCGGCGGCGGGATGACGATGCAGTAGGGCGGCTTGTCCGAAGAATCCTGGGCGCGGAAGAAGCCGGCGCTCTCCCACCAGGTGTAGATCTGCTGTTCAAATTCCAGGGGGCTGTAAGTCTTTTGCATAGGCAGTTCTTCCTTGAAAACCGTGGGGCAAGCGAAGGATTGGCGACGATTCAGACGTCGCCCCAGCGACGGTTCCGCCGTCGCCGATCACTATTCAGGCGTGGAAACTACCAGAATCTTGCCGTCCTCGTCAAACGAGATGAAGTGCTCGGAGGGAAGCGGCAGGAAGATTTCCCGGCCCTCCGGATCCGAGAGCACCAGCACCGGATACGGGGCGGGAGACTCCATCACACCGGTGACCTGTCCGCGGGCTTTGCCGTCGGGCCACACCACCGCCGAGCCGATGAGATCCTCGACCCACACCTCATCATCGTCGAGGGGACCGAAGTCCTCGGCCGGAGCCAGCACGATGGCGTTGCGGATGGTCTGGACCCGCTCCAGGGTGAAGTCCGGGCTCTCGACGATCCAGTGCCCGGACGAGGCGCTCTTCCACGTGCGGACCGGCACAGAGAACGTCTCTTCGGATCCCGGGATCTGCAATTGGATGTGCGTGAGGAAGTCCGGGGGCGGCCCTGGTGACAATGGCTTGATGGTGAAGGCGCCGCGCAATCCGTGCGGACGCATGACGATGCCGATTTTCAGAATCGTCCCACCCGGCGCGTCCGAGGTCATATTGGTGAACAAACCCGGCGCGGCGCGATTATTTACCGGCCAGCTTGGCCTTGTAGGAGCGGATCAGCTTGGCCACCGTGTCGGTGGGCAGGGCGCCCTGGCCGGTCCAGTGCTCCACACGATCCATCTTGATTTCGATGGTCGGGGGGTTGGTCAGGGGGTCATAGTAGCCGATGTCATCACAGTTGATGCTCTCACGGCGAGAGCGGGAATCCATCACGACGATACGGTAATAGGGGCGTTTTTTCGCGCCACCACGGGCAAGACGCATTTTCACGGACATAAAGAAAACCTCCAACTGGACAAGAAAAAAACCGCCCCGAAGGGCGAACGAAAAACTCCGGATCCCGATCGGCGAAACCCAGCCGGGACCTTAAAATCGATCAGCTTTATAGACGAATCCCGTGAAAAGTCAAGACAGAACGACCGATTCTTTCGCATCATTCTCAATAAAGGCGTTTTTGCCATTTCGGACCCGGCTCCGGCTTACGTTCTCAAATGCACGATAAAATGACATCCGATCCAAAAAAACTATTGGAATGGTCCATACCATGATGTATAAATCGGCCCATGGAAATGCCATTGACGGACCCCCTTGTTGGAACACAGATAGGCTCTTATGAAGTCCAGAAAGTTCTGGGACAGGGTGCCTATGGAACCGTATTTCTTGGAGTGCACCCGAAAATCGGCCGCAAGGTGGCGATCAAGGTTCTGGGAGAGCAGTTCTCCTCGAACCCCGACATCGTCCAGCGCTTCATCGACGAGGCGCGCGCAGCCAACCAGGTGAACCACCCCAACATCATCCAGGTCTTCGACTTCGAGCAGTTGCCCGACGGCCGTTTCTACTGCATCATGGAATACATTCCTGGCAAGGAACTTGGCCGTATCATGAAGGAAAAGGGCACCCTCGAGCTGCGCCTGGCGGAGAGCATTCTCCACGAGATCGCCAGCGGTCTGGCCGCAGCGCACGAGGAAGGAATCGTGCACCGGGACCTGAAGCCCGACAACATCATGGTATATAAGGACAGGTCGGGCCTGCGGATCAAGATCCTCGACTTCGGCATCGCCAAGCTCCTCGAACAGAGCAAGAGCGACCGCTCGAAGACCAAGATCGGCACCATCATGGGCACGCCCGCGTACATGTCGCCCGAGCAGGCCCGCGGCCTGACGCACCAGATCACGGCCGCCACCGACATCTACAGCCTCGGCGTCATGGTCTACGAGATGTTCTCGGGCAACCTGCCCATCGACGGCAAGAACCTCAACGAGCTGCTGTTCAAGTTGACCATCGAGAAGCCCGTGCCGCTGTCCAAGGTCGCCCCGCACCTGCCCAAGGGCCTCTGCGATCTGGTCGACAAGTGCCTCGAGAAGGATCCCAAGGCGCGTCCCCGAAGCGTCATGGAGTTCTTCACCGACCTCTCCGGCATCATCGCCGAAGATCCCATGTACGCCGCGACCCAGATCGACGACGACGAAGGCATCGAGGATCTGCCCTGGTTCGACTCCTCGTCGGCCTCCGGCGACTCCAAGAGCGGCGAGGCGTCCCGCGAAAAGAGTCAATCGCACATCAGGCTTCCCCAGTCGGTGCGCATGACCATGGAGCTGGGCACCGGCGCAGAAGAAGACGGCGCCAAGGCCGCACCCGTGCCCGAGTCCATGAAGGACGCCGCGACCCAGAAACTCATGGACGAGCCCGCCTCCAGCGCCCTCGATGCCATCGAGAGTCAGGCCGCGACCGAGAATCCCGACGAGAACGCCCTCACCAAGGCGCTGGCCGACATCGGCGTCTCGGAAGGCTCCGCTGCCGACGATGACGATGATCATGGAGAAATCCGGTCCGCTTCCCGCTCCGGTGCCGAGCAGGACGAGGAGGCTTTTGATGCGATGCTGACAGGCCGGGCCAAGCACCGTGCCAAGAAGGCCGCCGAAGGCAAGGGAAAAGACGAGACACCGGCGAAAACGGAGAAGCCTGCCGACAAGTCCGACAAGTCCGACAAGTCCAACAAGTCCGACAAGTCCGACAAATCCGGCGGCATGCCCTTGGGCGTGGTGGCTGGCGTCGTGGTCGCCCTGCTGGCCGGTGCGTTCCTGTTATGGTTTTTCGTGCTGAGGAACCAGGGGAAGGATTCTTCCGCTGCCAATCCGCAGCCCCAGGCGCCGGCGACCGTCGATGCGACCCCCGTCGCACCGCCCATGCCGGTTGAAGTAGCCCCCCTCCCGGTCGAGCCCGTCATGATGCCCGAGCCGACCCCCGAGCCCGCCATGCCCGTGGACGCGACCCCCATCGCCGACATGCCCGTCGAGGTCGTTCCCCCCATCGAGCCCGTCATGGTGCCTGAGCCCCCGATGCCGGCCGTGATGCGCCCGGTGATGCGCCCGATGGAAGCCCCCATGGAAGAGCCCATGGAAGCCCCCATGGAAGAGCCCATGGATGTTCCGGCGCCCCCGATGATCGAGCCCATGGAAGCCCCCATGGAAGCCCCCATGGATGTTCCGGCGCCCCCGATGATCGAGCCCATGGCCCCCCCCATGGAAGCCCCCATGGACCCCCCCATGGACGCTCCGCCGCCCCCGCCCCCGGTCGTGAATCCTTAATTCGCGCCTCCCGCTTGCAAACACACCGCACCTGACTGGCTGAAGCGCTCTTCGGCTGTTCGTTCCCTTGTTTGCCGCTGTCGGGTAGAAACCTCGCAATTCCCCCGTGCCGCGCCCTGCCGCCGCGCGAACTGACCTGCCGCGACGGCTTCGACAACGATCAGGACGGCCTGACGGACAGGCAGGATCCGGACTGCGGCAACTGACGCCTGTCGAGACACCCACGCACGTCAACTTCGTTGAAGTCCGCGGTTTGGTTAAGATTTTATTGTATTTATTTTTACGAACTATTTAGGGGATGCGGGAGCAGACTCTTCAGTCTTGGGCCCGGACGATGAAACCTCGTCGAGCAGCTGCTTCTTGATGGTGCCGGCCAGCGCCAGGGCTTTGGCGGCATCGAGCTCCACGCTCAGCGACGCGATGTTGCCCGTCGCGGCCAGCTTGATCAGGTCGAGGAGGCCCGGATCCATGCCGATCTCCTTCATCTCTTCCTTGATCTGGGTCAGCCCCTTCATGATGGTGCCCATGGCGATCAGGGCCTCGGCGGCCTTGGGGTCCTTCGTGTCGAGCTTCGCCTCCAGCTTCACACCGTCGGCCACGTGCACCCAGCCGTCGAGATCGCCGTTCTTCAGGTTCGGGATCTGGACCTTGCCGCCCTCCTTGTTCATCTTTTCCAGGGGCAGGTTGCGCAGCACGACCTTCACGGCCTGCGGACCGCCGGGGAAGTAGCCGGCCACGTCGCCCTTGCCCAGGTGACCTTCACCGACCTTCAGTTTGGCGATGAGGTCCTTGCGCTCACCGATGATGATCAGCACCATGTTCTTGCCGACACCGACGAAATGCGTCACGTCGCCGTCCTTGGCGGTGACCTTGTACCCCTTGGTGGTGCCGAACATCTCCTCGGCGACGCGGGTCTTCCCGCCCTTGCTCACCTGGTTCAGGCAGCCGAACATCTTCTCGGCCTCCAGCGGCAGCTTGGCCAGGATCACGATGTCCTCCTCCTTGTTGCCGAACACGGTCACGGCCGTCGTCAGGTCGGTGACCCGCTTCAGGTCGATGCCCAGGCACGCGCCGATGGCGGCCTGTGGGAAGTCCTTGTCGTCGTTCATCTCCGCGTTGAGCTTGTCCTCCAGCCCGGTGGCCTTGAACGCCGGACTGTCGAACACCGTCGCCAGTTCCACGTGCACGGCGAACAAAGGCGTGCCCAGTTCGGCCAGGGCGGTCAGCGTCGCCGGGGAAGAGGGCAGCACCGGCGGCACGGGCGCGGCCACGGGCTCGGGAGCCGGCTTCATGTCGGGTGCGGGTGCAGGCGGAGCCATCTCAGCCACGACAGGCGCGGCGCCCATCTCCGGGCCGGGGGAGGCGGTCTTCTCGTCCTTCTTCTTGTTGCAGCCGACGGAAAGCGACAGCGAAATCAGTGAAATCAGCAGAAACCACAACGACTTTTTCATGAAAACCAGCTCCTTTCGGGGTTCACCCCTGTTCATGGCTCATCCACGATCAGACCCGCGCGCACCCAGAACGCGATCTTGTCCGCGTGCCGGGTCTGCAGGTCCTGCCAGTAGGCGTCCGTGTCCATCACGCCGCCCCAGTCGTCGACGCGCTCATCGAGCAGGTCGATCATGTTCAGGTACGAAAGACCCTGCTCGATCTCGGAGGTTCGGTTGCGGGTCAGCAGGCGCTCGAGCAGCTCCCGATAGAGCAACGTGGCCCCGAGGGCTCCGCGGTTGTAGGCGAGCAGGTCGGCCAGCTCCTCGACCAGCTTCCCGTCCTGGCCGGAGAGCTGGTTCCGTCGAGCCGCCACGTACCGGTCGGCGAGCTCGGGATGCCCCGCGTCGACCAGGAACACGGCGTCGTACGTCGAGAAGCGCAGATCGCGCATGATCTCCGACGCCTCCTGGCGGACGAAGGCATCCCGGGTCATCTCCGGGAAGAACTCTGCGACGTCCTCGAGCAGCGTCGCGGTGCGCCGCATCCGGAAGAAATGCAGAAAGAACCGCTTCACGCGTTCAGGATCATCCATGCCGTCGAGCACCTCGTCCCCGAGGCGGTCCCAGGTCTCCAGATCCTCATCCGCGGGCGGCTCCCGGAGCAGCCACTGCGCAGCCTCGTCGAAGGCTCCCAGCCGGACGTGAATCTCGGCCACCAGCACGGTCGCGTAGGGCGGCACCTCGCCGAACATCATCTTCAGCGTGGACAGGAACCGCTCCGCGTCGAGCAGCTCTCGAGCCAGCGCCGCTGCGATGTCGAGCCAGTCATGCATCTTCTTCTCATCGGCGCAGGCAGCCGCCTTCTCGTGGGCACGCATATACATATGTTCGATGACCCGCGGCTCGAGGTAGTCCGAGGAGAGCCCGGCCAGCAGGTCCCGGATTCCCTCACGCCCTGACAGGATGCCCTCGAGGATGCGGTCGCCAAGCTCCAGGGTCGTCTCGGGAAGCCGCCGGGCGTAGTCGCAGAGCAACCCGAACGCGTTCTCGGTGAACACCTTTTTGAGTTGTTCTTCATGGTCGATGCAGCCGGTCAGAAGTTCGTTGTCGGACTCGAAGAACGCCAGCACCAGGTTCACGCCACACCCGGGATCGTGCACGAAGAACGCGACCTCGTTGAGCCAGTTCGTCAACTCCTCGGCGTACTTGGCGACCTTCCTCTTCCCGCGCACCGAGCGCTTCGGGGAGGCGCTCACGAACGCCGCCAACCCCAGACGGAGACGGTTGATTTCCATTTCCTCGCGTTGACTTTTCCGCATGCATCTCCTCGATCCTCCCGGACGCCCGGCAGGTCTGCGACCCGATTCCGGATGCCCGGAGGAAGCCGTAAAGTATCACATCCCGGAAAAAAAGGGAGCCTTCGACATCGCACTTGATTCGGCTATACTCCAGGTCATGACACCGCGCCTGCACGCAATCTCAACCCTCCTCGTCCTGTCGGCTGCCATCCTGACAGGCTGTGGCTTCCAGCTCGACACGTGCGACAGCACTGACGCCGTGCCCGGCGCCCATCTCACCTGCCCGATGCCCGGCCACGTCGACCGCGCCTTCGACCTGCACCTCCCGCCGGCCTGGGACGGCGTCTCGCCACTGCCGGTGATCTTCGCCTTCCACGGCGGCGGCGGCAACCGCACCGCAGCGGCCCGCGTCACCTGTCCCGACGGCGACACGGGAAACCCCGCCTGCCTGGTGCCCGTGGCCAGCGCCGCGGGCTTCGCGGTGGTGCTGCCCGACGGCACCGGCTCGCGCCCGCTGCGCAACATCCGCACCTGGAACGCCGGCGGTGGCTTCGACGGCTGGAACTGCACCTCCGGAGGCTCCTGCCGCTCGGGCGTGGACGACATGAAGTACCTCGACGACCTCCTCGACCAGGTGCGCCGCATCATCCCTGTGGACGACGCCCGCATCCACGCCACCGGCATC
>JAHITJ010000166.1 GCA_018817795.1 Myxococcota bacterium
CCCGGCCGCGGACATTTTCGAAAACCCCCGCGAGATCTGGATGCTCGTGGACATGCCCGGCGTGGGTGAGAAGGATGTGGAGGTCCACTTTGAAAAGCAGGCCATCCGCATCGTGGGGAAGATCGAGCCACCGGACAAGGGATGGCGCCGCACCCTCCGCGAATATTCGCCCACGGACTTCGAGCGGTCGTTCAAGCTGCCCTCGGGGCTCGATATCGCGAAATTCACCGCCGAGTTCGACAACGGCGTGCTGACGCTGCACCTGCCCAAGTCCGCCGAGCACCAGCCCCACAAGGTCGCCATCAACGCGAAGAAATGAGTCCCGACAAACCTTCAGAAGTCCTCCATCCGGTCACCGGAGGGCTCGTTGCGGAAAATGGTTGCAATAAACCTGAATTATGTGCCATTTTCGGTTGAACCGGCGGCGTTTTGGCCTGTGATGCCTTTGAGCCCGCCCACCGTGGAGGAGCCATGCTCAGAACCATCCACAGGATTGTACACGGCCAGGAGACCTTCGATGGCGCAGGCGTGAAGCTGCGCCGGGTCTTTGGCTTCTCGGCAGACAACGCCTTCGACCCGTTCCTGCTCCTCGACGACTTCGGTGCGGACCGCCCCGAGGACTATTTGGCCGGCTTCCCCTGGCATCCCCACCGCGGGATCGAGACGGTGACCTGGATGCTCGAGGGCCGCGTCGCCCATGGGGACAGCCTGGGCAACGAAGGCGTGATCGGCCCCGGGGAGATGCAGTGGATGAGCGCCGGATCCGGGATCATCCATCAGGAGATGCCCGAGCGCGGCGAGGGCCGGCTGCGGGGGCTGCAGTTGTGGGTGAATCTTCCGGCGGCGCACAAGATGTCGCCGCCACGGTATCGCGGCATCTCCCCCGACGAGGTGCCACGGGTGCCGCTGCCCGGCGGTGGCAGCGTGCTGGTGCTTGCGGGGACCTATGGCGGGGTCACCGGGCCCGTGCGCGACGTGGTCGCCTCCCCGCGATACCTCGACGTGATCCTGCCTGCGGGCGGGGCCTTCACCTGGGACGACCTCACCGGCCTCACCGTCTTCGCCTACGTGATCGAGGGCGCCGTCGGGTTCGCGCCCGATCACGCCGGGCCGGTGCGCCGCGGCAGCGCCGCGCTGTTCTCCGATGGTGACGCCCTGCAGGCCCTCGCAGGGAACGACGGCGCGCGCATGGTCCTGGTGGCTGGCGCGCCGCTGCGCGAGCCCGTGGCCTGGCGCGGCCCCATCGTGATGAACACCCAGCAGGAGCTGGACCTGGCCTTCCGGGAGTTCCACGCCGGCACCTTCGTGAAATAGCTCCTCGCCCTTGACATGGGCAAGTCTTTCATCTAATACGATGGCACCGGCCAACGAGGGCCGGGGCACCTCGAGTCGCGCTCGACGAAGGAAAAAATCATGACGAACGCCAATGTGGAACCCCTGAAACTGGACATGCCCTACAAGGTCGCCGACCTGTCCCAGGCCGACTGGGGCCGCAAGGAAATGGAGCTCGCCGAGCGCGAGATGCCTGGCCTGATGTCCGTGCGTGAAAAATACGGTCCGAGCAAGCCCCTGGCGGGCCTGCGCGTCATGGGCAGCCTGCACATGACCATCCAGACTGCCATGCTCATCGAGACCCTCGAAGCCCTTGGAGCCAACGTTCGCTGGGCCTCGTGCAACATCTTTTCCACGCAGGATCACGCCGCGGCCGCCATCGCGGCCCACGGCACCTGCGCCGTGTTCGCCTGGAAGGGCGAGACCCTCGAGGACTACTGGTGGTGCACCGAGATGGCGCTGACCTGGCCCGACGGCGGCGGCCCCGACCTGATCGTCGACGACGGTGGCGACGCCACCATGCTGATCCACCTGGGCGTCAAGGGCGAGCAGGATCCGTCCACCCTTGAGGTCGCCGTAAGCCACAAGGAGATGCAGATCGTGCTGGACCGCCTTCGTCCGAGCATCGTCGCGCGCCCGGATCACTGGCGCAAGGTCGCCGCCCGCATCAAGGGCGTCTCCGAGGAGACCACCACCGGCGTGCACCGCCTGTACCAGATGATGGAGAAGGGCGAGCTGCTCTTCCCGGCGATCAACGTCAACGACAGCGTCACCAAGAGCAAG
>JAHITJ010000167.1 GCA_018817795.1 Myxococcota bacterium
ACCGCGGCCAGCACGACGCGCCCGCCGCCGGGGCCTGCGACCATGCACACGGTGTTCCAACTGTCGAGGCAGCCTGCGTCGCCGCCGGACGCGCCGAATTCGATGGCGTAAATGCTATGGGAGAACGCCTGGCCGGCAACCGTGGGCAGGCCGTCGCCGTTGTAGCATCCGGGGGGGGCGGCTGTGCAGCTGGTGCCGGCGAAGGAGCCGCAGTCCTCTTCCCAGTGCAGAGGGAAGGTGCAGACGCCGCCCGGGCAGTCGCGGGTGCCGCGTCCGCCGCCGCCGAAGTGGGCACCGCCGCCGCCGGAGTCCATCACCGAGCAGCCGCCGCGGCCGCCGGACAGCGGATACGCCGCGGGGCCGGTTCCGTCCTGGCACTGCAGGGGCTGGTACCCCGACGCAGTGCCGATGATCGACGAGGTGGCGTCGATATAGATGCTGGGGGCGACCAGTTGGAGGTTGCCGGTGTTCACACGGTCGGTCCCGTTGAAGGGGGTGACCATGATGCGGCCGTTGTTGATCACCGTGATCGAGTCGTAGTGATGGATGCCACCCATCGTGATAGTGGTGTTGTCAATGACCAGACTCTGGGCGGCTGCAGGATGGGTGAAAAACAGGGTCGAAACAATAAGGACAAAAAACGAAAGAGTGGTGCGCATGGAGGCCCCCTTACCGCATTGGTTATACCAGATTCCCCGTCAGGCGTCATCTCAGTCGGCGGATTGGGCAGGGCGATCGAGTTCTCATTTTTCTGGACAAGGGGATCAAAGTCTGATCCGCCTGGAAACGTCGGGGGTCGAAGTGCCAAGTCGAAATCGAAATCGAAATCGAAATCGAAATCGGAGTCCCGCTCACTTTTTTTGCGGATCCGCTCGTCCCCGAGCGGCTCGCTCACTTCGTTCGCGTTGTGGGGCGTGCGTACGTACAATCACCGAACGTTCAAAATGAGAACTCGATTGCCCTGCGGATTGGGCTGTGAAAGCGATCAGGTGGAAGAGTGGAGGGCAAAGAAATGCGTTCCGGCGAGGGATCAGCCGTACTTGCGCGACGGCGGCAGGAACTCGGGGCGCAGGGTGCGGCCGTCATGCAGGGCCTCGCGGTACCAGTAATACAAGGTGTTCACCGGGACCTCGCGGCCGTCGACCAGGAAATGCAACTGCCCCCGCTCCTCGATCATGTGCAGGCGGTCGTTGTGCTCGAGCTGGTCGTCGAGGGTGTTCAAAAACTGCATGGGAAGAAAATCGAGTTTTCCGGTAATCATGTTTCACCTTCAAGTGACTCAGTGATTTTACGAACGTCAGTCTTTCTACTCGCTGCCGTCCAAAACACAACCGGGAAAACGAGGGGAAAAATTGTATTATTCCACTATGACTGAAACTTTTCAGTCTGGTGAAAACCGGGAGATCTGCAGGCCGGGGTCTTTCCTCTTGTTCCCCGGGTGGCTAAAGGGCGGGGACGCAGATGCCCAGGGGCGTGGGGGAGGCTTCGGTCTCGGGGTCGCCGGTCTGGGCGTTTTCTCGCTCGGGCAGCAGGTGGTCGGCGGTGCGGTAGCGCGACAGGGTCAGGCAGATCAGGGGCTCGCCCCCGGCGTCGGTGAGGCCCGAGCAGTCGGGGTTGGTCGACTCGCCCAGGGTGGCGTTGCAGGGCTTGACGCAGCGGGTCTCGGCGGTGGCGAGATCGGCCGCGTGCAGGGGATCGGCGGCCAGGCAGAGGGTGCCCTCGTTGCACGGGGATGCAGGGACCGGCACCACATAGAACAGGGTGCGTTCGTAGGCGGGGTCGCAGGTCTCGCCCAGCGGCGCGCGGTTGTCGACGGTCTCGGCAGGCTGGCAGGCGCCGATGAGGGTGCCGTCGGTGAGGATCTGGCAGGTGGTCTCGATGTCGGTCACCGGGAAGCCGAAGATCTCCAGCGGCATGGGCGCGCAGGCCTCGCCGGTGCGGATCGATCGGCCTGTGAGCAGGTCGCAGGAGGTCACGCCAGCGCCGGTCACCACGCCGGTCACGGTGGGATAGCACAGGCCCATGTCGGCGCCCCGGAACAGGTAATCGGGGTTGGGGTCGCCGTTGTCGTCGGTCTGGGCGGTGTCGATGCTGGAGAAGTTCACGCAGTTGCTGTTCTCCGGGCAGGTGTCGGTGGTGACCCATGGCTGGTCGGGGTCGGTGTTGAGGGCCACGCCGTCGTGCACGGCCACGGGATCGCACAGTTGCAGGCAGGTGCCGTCAGCCGTGGGGTTTCCCTCGGCGTCCATCCCCACGCACACGCCACCGTCACAGATAAGGCCCAGCTCGCCCTCGGTGAGGATCCGGCCCATGGGACTGTTCTCCGGATCGTTGAAGCAGGCTTCTCCGTGCTGGGCCAGGCCGTCCTCGAGGCAGATGCCCGTGTCGTCCATGGCCGTGCCGGTGCCCGCGCAGAAGCCGTCGCGGCCGGTGCCCAGCGAGCAGGGTTGGGACAGCGGGGTGCCGTCGGCGCCGCCCCCGCAGTACTTCGGGAAGCACAGGTCGCCGATGGTGCCGTAGCAGATCAGGGAATAACCGCAGTCGGCGCCGTCGGTGCAGGTCTGCATGCAGATCGCGCCGGCGTCGGCACTGATGAAGAAGCACTCCGAGGGCAGGTCATTGCTGGGGCAGCACTGATCCGCGCCGAGGGGGTCGCAGGCCTCCCAGTTGGCGTGCGCACAGAGGGGGTCGCACCCGGAGGTGTCGAAGGCGCATGCGGGCGTGCAGGCCAGCGTTCCGCCGGAGAAGTTGCCCAGGTCCTCGCAGGCCGCGCCGGCGAAGTCGGTGGCGTCGCAGTCCTCGCCGACCTCGGCCACGCCGTTGCCGCAGACGGGATTACTGATGTTGTTGACGTTGTTGACGTTGTTGACGTTGTTGGCGTTGTTGATGTTGTTGATGTTGTTCGTGTTGTTGGTTTCGGAGGGGTCGTCATCGCAGGCGGCCAGCGCCATGAGGCCCAATGCTCCAAGCAAAAAGAACAGGGTGCGCATGTGAGCTCCTTTGTTATTTGCCGGTCTTCCGCGCTTTGCTGCGAAACCGCATGCCGAAGAGCAGGACGCCCAGCACGACGAACAACACCGCGACCAGCAGCAGGACGCGGACAAACTTGTCGGAGGTGGACTCGGCCGGAGGGGTCGCCTCGGGGTCGGTATCCACGGGGGCCTCGCCCGAGAACAGGATCTTCAGATCCTGGTCGGGGACGCCGGGAAACTCCCAGTTGACTTTATGGTCCAGGTGCCCTGACTCCGGCATCGTGGCCCCGTGGAAGTACCAGCCGTCATTGAACTCCATCTGGACGCTGATCATCAGCGTCTTGGCCGGCGTGTAGCCGACCAGGTGCTTCAGGGGCAGGTTCAGGGAGGTGAGGCCGTCCTCGCCGGGTTCGGGGAAGACCACGCATTCCTGTTCGATCTCCAGGACAAAGCGGTGGTCGGTGGGGTTGCCCGGGAACGGGGCCAGCGTGAGGTTGGCGCCGCTCAGGGCGGGCGTCGTGGGGGGGGGAGGGGGCTCTCCGCCCGTGCCGAAGGACTCCACCTCAGTGCGGGGCATCAGGGCGAGCGGCTTCACTTCCTGGCGCGGCCGCGGCGGCTGGGTGAACCACACCTGCGTCCTGGCATTGGCGGTCCACACGGTGTCGGGCTCGCCGAGAAAGAACTTGTGGTCGCACAGGGGTTTCCAGGCCGTGGTGGGAGAGAACGTCAGTTTGCGCGTCAGGCGGATGTTCTCCTTGCCGATGGTCAGGTAGATCGCCACGGACTCGAGCCGCAGCACGTCGCCCGGGTTGGGCTTGTGCTCGCACGAAGGGATCACCCGGTCGCCCTGGGGGGGCTGGGTGAGCAGGACCGAGCCGCCGGGCTCTGGGGAGACCGTGCCTGTGGCAGGCTTGACGTGGGGCGGGGTTCCGGGCGGCGGCAGCATCGCGCCGGGGGGCAGCATCACGCCCGCGGGCAGCATCCTGAGACCGGGCGGCTTCATGGCGCCGGGCGGCAGGGGTCGGGCATCGGGTGGCGGCGTGCTTCCCGGCGGAGGGATGGCTCCCGGAGGCCGCTGGGGCATGGCCGTGGCCTGTGAGAGGACGAAGGCCCAGAGCATGGAGAAAAGTGGAGAAGCGTACATGATTTCCACGGTCGGTTGAGCGATGGGAGCCGGAGCTAGTAGGCCGAGGAGCCGATGGTCAGGTTGGCGGTGCCGTCGGAGTTGGCCAGCGACGTGACGGTGCAGGTCGTGGTGCCGCCGGAGACGGCGGTGAGGACGTCGGCGACGCGCCAGTACTGGGCGCCCGTGCAGCCGCCGGAGGTCGTCATGGTGACCTGGTTGGCGTTGGGATAGCCGAAGGTGGCCAGGCGCGCGCCGTCACAGTAGATGTTCACGACCGGGTGCGTGGTGGCCGAGCCGCTGTAGAAATTGACGCGGACGCGGTAGGTCGAGCCGTTGACGGGCGTGTCGACGTTGATGTTCTCCGGGATCGGGCCGTCGGCGATGTTGTCGATGTCCAGGCGCGGGTTCTTGCAGGCGCCGTACGAGCTCTGCCAGGTCGAGCCGGCGTCGGTGCCGATGCAGGCGTCGATGGGGGAGTCGGTGCTGCCCCAGTCCGCGTGGTTCCAGTTGTAGGCCTTGCAGTTGCCGTAGTAGCAGTCCGACGCGGTGCAGTAGTTGGTGCCCAGGCCCTGCTTCATCATGTGCAGGTCGATGTCGGTGGTGTTGTTGGTGTCCCAGCACAGTTCGACGCGCACGCCGGGGCCGGCCACGCGCAGGATGAAGATGCACTCGTAGTACTCGGTCTGGCTGTAGTACACGCGCATGGTGATGGTGTACTCACCGCTGAGGTTGAAGCGGGTGGTGATCGCCTGGGTGGTGGCCACATAGCCGATGGTGTCGTTGCCGTTGACGGTGTAGGAGTTCACGCCCAGGACGTCATCGCACGGGCCCGAGGAGACGGTCCATTCCCAGCGCACGGCCGTGCCGTGGTAGTAGTTGCCGCCGTCGATCACGAAGTCGGTGAAGGGCTGGGCGCCCTGCAGCGTGGGATGGTTGCTGTCGGGGCACTCAATCGGCGGGGAGCAGCAGAGGTCGTCATCGACGCAGCCGTTGCAGTCGTTGTCGAGGCTGTCACAGCGCTCGGCCGACGGGGAGATGCCGCCCTCGCAGGGACCCCAGGAGCCGAACTCGTTGGAGGTGCGCAGACAGACCTGCTGGCCATCGGCGCAGGCGCCGACGTTGCGGCGTCCCGGAGGGCCGAGGAAGCAGGGACGCACGGCGCCGGGGCTGCAGGCGGCGCCGCCGCTCTCGTCGATCTGGCCGTTGCAGTTGTCGTCGAGGCCGTTGTTGGCCACTTCCGAGGCCAGACAGCCCGTGGGCGTGGGCGACGGGCAGGGGCTCAGCATCTCGGGGGGGCAGTCGCCGGCGTCGGCGTCGAAGTCCCAGATGTTGCCGTCGGCGTCGGCATCGGACCCCGCGTCGTTGTTGTTGTTGGTGCTGCAGTTGGCTGCACCGAGGCAGTCGAGATCCAGACAGTCGGCGTTGCCGTCGCCGTCGTTGTCGATGCCGTCATTGCAGATCTCATCAGTATTGTTATTATTGAGATTACTGACGTTGTTAATATTATTGACATTATTAACATTGCCGGCGTTTTCATTCTTTGTGCTTTTTTCGGGCGTGCAGGCCCACAGTGAGGCTAATAAAATAAAGAAAAGGATGAATCCGCGTTTCATGGCACACTCCTTGTGGCGAAGGGATCTCGAACCTGCTCCAACGACGTCGCCATCGCAGGGCCTTAAAGATATAGCACGCTTTTTTTCCGGGCGCGCGCTTTTTTTCAGGATCAAAAACGATGGTCCCGGTCCATGGTGACAGGGCTGATTTTTCGGACACCCGTCCCGCAGGGCGCAGGGGAGATTGAAACTGCCCTCTGGAATCATGGCCGGATTATGCTATTGTGCGGCCCGGACCGGAGTCATCAATGCCTGAACCGCCACAAAATCCCGCATCCCCACCTGATCGCAGGCCGGTCGTCTCCAGCGACTTCGTGATCGCGTTCGAGGATGGGGCTGCGGTTGAAAAACGTCTCTCCCGGGAGCTGGCGCCGGTTGACATCTATCAAAAAAAGGAAGGCAACGATCTCTGCGATGCCGTGGTGGACGGCAAGTACCGGATCCTGCGGCGGCTCGGCGGCGGCGGCATGGGCTGCGTCTACCTCGCCGAGCACATGCTGCTCCAGAAGAAGGTGGCGGTGAAGGTCCTGCTGCCGGAGTGGTCCAAGAAGCCGGTCATCGTCGAACGGTTCCTCCGGGAGGCGCGCGCCTCCTCGCGGGTGCGGCACGACCACGTCATCGCCGTGCAGGATCACGGGATCACACCCGAGGGGCTGGCCTTCATGGTCATGGAATACCTCGACGGGCAGGAGCTGCGGGATCTGCTCCGCCAGGAAGGGCCGCTGCCCTGGCCGCGGGCCCGGAAGATCCTGCGGCAGATCGCGTCGGCCCTGTCGGCGGCCCATTCGAAATACGTCTATCACCGGGATCTGAAGCCCGCGAACATCTTCGTGGTCCTCAAGCCGGGCGAGCAGGACTTCGTGAAGATCATCGACTTCGGCATCGCCAAGATCGCCGACGAGAACGAGACCCGCCAGTTGACGCGGTCGGGCATGATCCTGGGCACCGCCGACTACATGTCGCCCGAGCAGGCCCGTGGCCGGGCGGTCACGCACCTGTCGGATCAGTACAGCCTGGGCATCGTCGCCTACGAGATGCTGACCGGAAGGGTGCCCTTTCACGACGACACCTTCATGGGCACGCTCCAGGCGCACGTCTTCGGTCAGTTGATCCCGCCACGCGAGATCCGTCCGGAGCTCCCTGAGAACGTGGAGTTCCTGGTCTGCCGCATGCTCGAGAAGGAGCCCGAGAAGCGCTTCTTCGACATGGAAGAGGTGATCCGGGCGCTGGAGTTGATCGGTGACGACGGGGAGGTGTGCTCTCCGTACGCGGGCGGGCGGTGGAAGGCCATCCTGTTCTGGAGCCTCCTGTTCTCACTGCTGGCGCTGGCCGCGGGCGCCTTCTGGTGGGCGAACACCGCCGAGGGCCTGCCGCGAAGGCACGCGCCCGACAGCGTGGAGGTCCCGCGTCTCTCCGACCCCACCCTGCCGGGTGTGGATATTCAGTGAAAGGAAATCA
>JAHITJ010000168.1 GCA_018817795.1 Myxococcota bacterium
CGATTTCCTCGTAAATCAACAGTTTTTCGATGTCATCGGTTCTAATGAATCCCGCCAATAGACTCGACGGCTGGTTGGCAAGCGTCCATTCTTTCGTGACGAAGAAGCCTTCGGATTTATGGACCGATTTCGATTTCGATTTCGATTTCGATTTCGGGGGGAGTGGACCCTTCAGCTATGAATTGAGTTAGAACTCGACTGCCCTGCGCCCGACCGGCCGACGGGACTACCCCGGGACCGGGGAGTGGTACATGTCCTTGTAGTAATTGTCGAGCGTCTGCAACTCAACCATGAGCTGGGAGTCGACATGGTAGCGCGACATCGCGGCGGGGTTGATCATCTCCCAGATGATGGCCTCGACCATGCTCTCAGTGTCGGCCTCGAGCCGGGCACGAGCAGCGCGCATCTGTTCGAGCTGGGCGCGCATCTGGTTGCGGCTGGCGTCGAGCTGGCCGAGGATCTCGGAGACGCGCTTCTCGAGTTCCATGACCTGGAAGGTGATGTCCTCCATCAGTTCGCGACCGGACTCGGGCGCCGAGGACGGATCCAGGTAGGGGAAGATCTGCGTCAGATCGGCACAGCGAAGGTGCGGATCCAGCGCCAGTTGGCGCGAGAGCAGCTCGCGGTCGTAGGAGAGGTCCTGGACCGCCAGGCGCAGCTGGCCGGCCCGCTGGCGCGTGTGGTTCTCGAGCTCGATGATCTGGTTGACGAACGCACCCTCGGCCTGGGCCATGCGTGTGATCTCGTCCTCCATCGTGGAAACCTGGGCCATGTTTAAACTAATACCAGGCGAGACCTTCTGCACGCGCCGCAGGCCGTCAAGCACGGTGCGCAGCTGGCTGCGCAGGCGATCGCGGATCATGGACTGCACTGCCTCGGGCGTCAGGCTCTGGCCGGCGCCGACGCTGTTCAACTCGGTCGTGTTCACGCGCCGCTGGGCCTGGATGTCGGCGGGCGCACCGAGCCGGCGCTTGGTGATCAGGTCCTGCACGTGCCGCAGCTCGCGGGCGAGCTCGAGGCCGGTGGGAAAACGATCCGTCTGGGTCTTGGCCAGGCACTTGAGCACGAACGCGTCGAGCTCGGGCGGGATCTTGTTCTCCGGATAAACCTGCGAGGGGATGCGTGGAATCTGGTTCTTGTGCGCGAGCATGATCGAAACGATGTTGTTGCCCTCGAAGGGAGGCTCGCCGGTGAGCAGCTCGAAGAAACACGCACCGAAGGAGTACACGTCGGTCGGATAACTGAGGGCCTCACCGAAGCACTGCTCGGGCGACATGTACACGGGCGTGCCGAACACCTCGCCGGACATGGTGATCTTGTCCTCGGGCGCGTTGTTCTCGACCATGCGCGCGAGACCGAAGTCCAGCACCTTGACGTGCTCTCCCTCGGGGGTGTTGATCACCACGATGTTCTCGGGCTTGAGATCGCGGTGCATGATGCCCATGCTGTGCGCGGCCGCCATCGCATCGGCGATCTGCACGCTCAGGCGCACGGCCCGCTCCACTGTCAGCGCGCCCTCCTCGTCGAGGATCTCCACGAGGGATCGACCCTTGATGTATTCCATGACAAGATAAAGCCGGCCGTCATCGAGTTGGCCCATGTCGAAGATGGCCACGACGTTGCGGTGCTGCACCCGGCTGGTCGAGCGCGCCTCGCGCCGGAAGCGGGCCACCATGCGTTCATCTTTGGCGTGTTCCTTCTTGAGGACCTTGATGGCCACCATGTCCCCGAGGGGCTCGTGCCGGCCCAGGTACACCTCTCCCATGCCCCCCTCGCCCAGGAGCGACTGCACGCGGAACCGTCCACCCACGATCAGGTCAATCAAGGAATCTGCCTTCGCCATCATGGAAACCGCCTTCTCGTAAGATGGGTCGAAACATCGAAACAGCTGCACCTTAACACGGGACACCGTTTGTGGTAAAGCGCAGTCATGATTTCCCTGTCACCGATCCCCTGCCCCGTCAAAATCGTGCTCGTGGAACCGGAGATCCCGCCCAACGTCGGCGCCATCTCGCGGATCTGCGCCTGCATCGGATCGCCTCTGGTGCTCTGCGGCCCCCTGACCTTCGACGAGAACCACCCCAAGCGCCGACGCGCGGGCCTGGACTACTGGGACAAGGTCGAAAAGGAGTACTACCCGGACTTCGAGGCGTTCTTCGCCCAGCACACCGGCACCTGCTGGTTCCTGTCGACCAAGGTCGGCAGATCCTTATATGAGGCACGTTTCCGGCCCGGCGACGCGCTGGTGTTCGGCTCCGAGAGCCGCGGTCTGCCGCCGGACCTCCTCGCCCGGCACCAGGACACGGCCCTGCGCATCCCGATGATCGCGGACATCCGCAGCCTCAATGTCGCCAATGCCGCCGCCATCGCCGCCTACGAAGCCGTACGCCAGGTCTATGGACTGGGGTGATCTGATCCCGGCGCCTGCGTGGCCGGTTGTGGGTCCGCGTTGGCACCATCGGGACCCCGGGTGTGAACAATTCGATACAGGGCGACAGACGATTCCAGGAATTCTGGGGGCATTCAGTTGCACTTGTGGGGGTTTTTCACTACACTTTCATGAGTCGACCGAGTTTTTCCAGTCGGACCCGGCCGAGTTGGCCTTTCCGGGAAGTGGCATGCTACTTGCACAGTCACAGCTCGGCTGATTGGTTTTTTTCATATGGAGGTTAGCCATGAGACTTTATTTATTATCCGCCGTTCTTCTCTCCAGCCTGTTCCTCTCCGGTTGCTGGACCGGGACCTGTGAAGAACCCCTGTGTCCGTACTGCGACGGCTCCGGCTGCTACGACGAGAGCTGCCAGCCCGCCTTCTGCAACGCCGAAGAAGACTGCATGTACATGGAATATTGCAACTATGATTTGCACCAATGCTTCCCGTCGGACATCCTGTGCTACTACGACTGGGAATGCCCCTACGGCACGGTCTGCGACCGCGAGACCGGCACCTGCAACAACCCGAACGTGAACAACGTCTGCCACAGCGACTGGGACTGCCCCGAGAACGCCTACTGCAACGAGTTCACCGGGCTGTGCCAGCAGACCGAGGGCTGCTCCTCCTCGACCGAGTGTGATGAAGGCTTCTATTGCGACGAACGCCGGGTCTGCTCTCCGGAGCCGGTCGGTCCCTGCGCCAACGACGCGCAGTGCGGACTGGGCGCCTACTGCGACGCCGGCACCTGCGTGGACAGCATCCTTTGTCCGGGCGGTGTCGAGTGTGAAGGCCTGACCCCGATCTGCGACGAGCGCGACACCTGCATCCCGGACCGCGACCCCCCGCAGACCTGCGTCAATAGCCTGGACTGCGAAGCCGGCGAGCAGTGCCTCGACGGCCTGTGCACAGCCACGACTCCCCGCGATCCGATGTGGAACTGCCAGTTCAGCGAGCATTGCGGCGAGAACGGTGTGTGCGTCGACGGCCACTGCTACGCCCCGTGCCTCGATGAGTCCAACTGCGGCACCGGCCAGATCTGCGCCTCCAACGGCTTCTGCCAGGATGACCCCAATCCCGGCACCGAGTGCGTGGCCAACGTGGATTGCGGCGCGGACCTGCTCTGCATCAACGGCCTGTGCCATGCCGAGTGCACCCTCGACACCGACTGCCCCGACGCCAATGACCGCTGCCTCTCCGGAGCCTGCGTGGCCAACGACATCGCCCGCCCCGAGTGCTACAACAACGGCAACTGCATGGGCGGTGAGGAGTGCTTCGAAGGCATCTGCCGCGTCCCCTGCACCGACGCGACCGACTGCGCCGGCTGCCCGGGCAACCCGATCTGCGCCACCGGCGGCTACTGCATGGACAACAACGACATCAATCCGGAATGCGCCCTGTCCTCTGAATGCACCCTCGGCCTGCTCTGTGTCGATGCGATGTGCACCTCCTCCTTCTAGTCCCCCCGCAAGATCGACCCTGACCCTGTCCCGACCCTGATCAAGCCTCCATGAGCCCCCACCCGACGGGGGCTCACCTTTTGTGAATCACATCTTCTGGCCCGAGCGGAAGAACGCGAACGTCAGCGCGCTGCCAAGCGTGCAGGCGACCGCGCCGGGAAGCCGGGGACCGAACAGCAGCATGGCGATGCCGTAAAGGAAGAGCACGCAGGCGGCCACGCCCAGGGCCCACTGGGCCGCCACCGCGCCCAGCCGGATATGGCTGGCGGGATCCCGCGGGGTGAACACGCGCCAGCCGATCGCGGGCGGCCGAACCTGGTGGAAGAACGTCTCGAGGGCCTCGGTGGGGCACGAGGGGCGCCAGAACGTGACCGGGATCCAGACCAGGGCGGTTCCGCCCGAGACGATCATCAGGCGCAGGCCGTAGTCCGCGGGCCAGTCGAGGATCACCAGCGTCGTGGCCAGCGCCAGGGAGGCGCCGAAGGCGAAAAGCTCCGAGGCCGCCGAGACCTTCCACCACAGCCAGCGGGCCAGCACCACGGGTCCGAGGCCGGCGCCGAGCAGGTACAGGATCTTCCAGGCCGAGGTGATGCTGCGCAGGTTTCCGGCGATGACCACCGCCAGCGCCAGGACCAGCACGCCGGAGAGGCGGCCCACGGTGACGTAGTGCCGGTCCGACGCGTTCTTCACCAGGAAGCGCGCGTAGAGGTCGTGCACCCAGTACGAGGAGCCCCAGTGGATGTGCGTGTCGATGGTGGACATGAAGGCCGCCAGAAACGCCGTGACCATCAGCCCCAGCAGGCCAGACGGCATGTGCCGCAGCATCATCAGCGGATACGCCGACTGGTGGTCGGTCAGGGCCGGATAGGCGACCAGGCTGGCCAGGGCCACGAAGATCCACGGCCAGGGCCGCACGATGTAGTGCAAAAAGACGAACATCAGCATGGTGCGCCCGGAGTCCCGATCGTCACGGGCCGCGCAGATCCGCTGCACGATGTAGCCCCCGCCGTCGGCGTACTTGTGCGCCCACCAGCCCACGCCCAGGTAGGCGATCCAGGTGAACAGCGGCAGGGAGAAGCCCCAGGGCGGCCACGCCTGCACCCGCAACCGCACGGCC
>JAHITJ010000169.1 GCA_018817795.1 Myxococcota bacterium
CAACCCCAGGTTGCTCATGACCGTGGTCACCAGCGTCCGGTTCGCAAGCCGGCCCTCCTGAAGCAGCTCGCTGGCGATCAGGGCGAGGATGGCGTCTCCGTCGACCACCGACCCCTTCTCGTCGAGGATGATCACGCGATCCGCATCGCCGTCGAGGGCGATGCCCATGTCGGCTCGGTAGGTGTGCACGGCCTCGGCCACCGACTCCGGGTAGAGCGCACCCACGCGGCCGTTGATGTTCACGCCGTTGGGGCTGACTCCCAGCGGGATGACCTCGGCGCCCAGCTCGCTGAAGATCAGGGGCGCCACCTTGTAGGCCGCGCCGTTGGCGCAGTCCACGACGATGCGCAGGTCGTCGAGGGTGAGGTCGCCCGGAAAGGTGTTCTTGCAGAACGTGATATACCGGCCCGCAGCATCCTCGATGCGCCGGGATCGGCCGATGTTCTCGCCACGCACCAGCGAGCCGCGCAGCTCGTCGGAGTTCATCAACTGCTCCATGCGCGCCTCGACCTCGTCGGGCAGCTTGTGTCCGGCCGAGGAGAAGAACTTGATGCCGTTGTGCTCGAACGGATTGTGCGAGGCCGAGATCACGATCCCGGCGTCGGCCCGCATCGAGCAGGTCAGGTAGGCGATGGCCGGCGTCGGCAGCGGTCCGACGAAGAACACGTCGGCCCCCATGCTCATGATGCCTGCGGCGATGGCGTTCTCGAACATGTAGCACGACAGGCGCGTGTCCTTGCCGATCAGGAAGCGGCCATGCCGCGTCTTGTGCGAAAACAGGTGAGCCGCCGCCTGACCCAGCCGCAGGGCCGTGTCCACGGTCATCGGTTCGGTGTTGGCCACGCCGCGCACGCCGTCGGTTCCGAAAATCTTCCGCATGAATTATTCCCTTTCTTCTACGAGGACAGGGGGGCCGTGACGGGGACCCCAGTCAGGCGCACCCGCAGCCGGGCCACCGAGTCAGGATCCCCCATCACCAGGAGGACCACGCCGTTTTCCAGCACGAAGTCCGCGCCGGGTCCATATTCATAACCACCATCGGTCGTCTTGATCGCCAGCACCAGCAGGTGCCGCTCCTCACGCAGTTTGGCCTCCCCGAGCCGCACTCCGTGCAACCCCGAGGCGGGTGTGACGATCAACTCCTCGACGCGGAGGTTCTTCTCCTTGTCCCGAAGCATCAGATCCAGGAACTGGGTCACGTGGGGCCGGACCATCTCCGAGGCCAGCCGCATGCCGCCGATGAAGTTCGTGCTGACCACGGAGTCGGCACCGGCGATCTTCATCCTTCCGGCCGTGTGCAGATCGATGGCCCGCGACACGATGCGGACCCTGGGGTTCATCTGCCGCGCGGTGAGCGTCAGAAACACGTTGTCCTTGTCGGTGGGGAGCGCGCAGACGACGCCATAGGCCCTGGAGATGCCGGCCTGCTCGAGCACGCGATCCTCCAGGGCGTCGCCCTGCAGCCAGATCAGGTGCCCCAGTTCGGACAGTTCCAACGAGGATTTTTTAAGGCTCTCCTCATCCCGGTCGATCACCATGACCGGCCAGCGGGTGACCATGAGTTCCTTGACCACGTGAATGCCGGTGTTGCCCAGTCCGCACACGATGATGTGCTTTTCCAGCGAATCAATTTTCTTCTGCATTTTACGCCTCTTGCTGATATGCGAGAACGCGCCTTCCACGAGAAACGTCGTCATGGAAGACGCGAAATACACCGTGACACCAATTGTTACAAATAATATTAACAATGTATAAAGGCGGATCACGGGCATATCCATGAACGGGAGAATCTCTCCGAACCCTGCGGTGGTAATGGTGATAAGAACCATATACACACAGTCAAGGATGCTCCATGGCGTGGCTTCAGGTCTGGCAACGGGCAGATACAATTGCCCCAGAAGATAATAGCCGAGGGTTCCCAGCAGGATGAACCCGATCAGGATCAGGACGGCCTTGACCAGCTGGCGCGAAACCGGCGGTTGTTTATGGAAAAAATGAGACAATGAAAACCGGGGTGGCACTGGATCCCTCTCAGCTTCCCCAAGTGAACGGCAATTAATTCACAAAGTCAAACCTGAAGTGGGTTTTTCATTTACATCGAATTGGTGCTATATTGGCTGCGCCCGAAAGGGGAGGTTCCCATGCGTGTTTTTGGTCTGTTCCTGATTCTCGGTCTCTGGTCCGCCCCCGCGCAGGCTGCGCCGGTGCGCATCACGTTCTCGGGCGTGGGCGACATCGTCTTCGGTCGCGCCGGAGAGCGCTTCGGCCTCGAGGACCCCTTCCGCCACGTCTCCCAGGTCTGGAAGGGCCGGGACATCGTCTATGGAAACCTCGAGACCCCCATCTCGGCGCAGCAGTACCGCAACATCCGCAAGCCCAAAAACTGTGGGGTCACGGAGTGCAACGAAGACCAGAAGAGCTACCGGCGCATCTTCCGGCTCACGTTCTGGGGACGGCCCGAGGCCGTGGGGCTGCTCAAGACCGCCGGCTTCACCGTGATGGGCACGGCCAACAACCACGCCGAGGATCAGGGCCCCCAGGGCCTGCTCGACACCATCGCCCACCTGAAGAAGGGCAACCTGGCGTACTGTGGCACGGGCGCGACCGTGGAGGACGCCTGGACGCCGTACGTGTTCGAAAAGCAGGGCGTCAAGGTCGCGCTGCTGGCGGTGACGGCCCTGTGGAACTTCCCTCCCATGCGCAAGGGCGCCTTCTATGCCCTCACGGAGTTCCCGAAGATCACCACCGAGCTTCCCGCCAAGGTCAAGGAACTCAAGGCCAAGTACGACTTCGTCATCGTGGCGCTGCACTATGGGGAGGAATACACGCACCAGGCCGAGAGCCGGGAGAAGAAGTTGATGAAACTCATCGAGGCCGCCGGCGCCGACGCGGTCATCGGCGGACATCCCCACGTGCTGCGGGGCATCCAGATCATCAACAGGATGGTCGTGTTCTATTCCATGGGCAACTTCCTGTTCGACAACAACAAGGATGCCCAGATCGAGAGCGGCGTGGCGGCCTTCGACCTGGTCAAGGACGGCGCGAAGAAGACGCTGGAGAACATCGCCTTCCACCCGGTGCGCAACGAGGGCAATCCCGGCTGGATCCTGCCCAAGGCCGTCACCGGACCCCACGCCCAGGCGCTGCTCAAGAAGATGGTCCGGTACTCCAGGTCCCTGAACAACGCCGAAGGTGAGCTGGCCATCGAAGGCGACAAACTGGTCGTGAAACCCAAGGCGATGGTGGGAAACTGAGATGCACCGGATCCTCCTTCCCCTCCTGCTGATGCTGGGGCCCGCCGGCGCTGCCGCAGAGGTGCGCATCACGTTCTCGGCGGTGGGAGACGTCAACTTCGGACGGCCCAAAAGCGCGCTGCAGAACATCACCGCGCCGTTTGCGCAGGTCGATCACCTGTGGAAGGGCCGCGACATCGTCTACTGCAACCTCGAGACACCGGTCTCGGTCGCGCCGTACCGCAACGTCAAGGCGCCGCGGGACTGTCGCAAGGAGACCTGCACCCAGGCGCAGCAGACGTACTTCTACTGGTACAATCTCACGTTCTGGACGCGGCCGGCGAACCTGCTGCGCCTGAAGAACGCGGGGTTCACCCTCATGGGGACGGCCAACAACCATGTCGAAGACCAGGGGCCCCAGGGACTCCTCGACACCATCACGCACATCAAGGCGGCCGGGCTCTTCCACGCGGGCACCGGCGCCACCGAGGCCGAGGCCTGGACCCCCTACATATTCGAGAAGCAGGGCGTCAAGGTCGCGGTGCTGATCGTCACTGCGCTGCACAACCTGCCGGTTTCCCGCAAGGGCGCCTTCTTCGCGGTGAGCGAACACCCGGCCTGGAACACCGAGCTGCCGGCCAGGGTCCGCGACCTGAAGAAGCGCGTGGACTTCGTGGTGGTGGCCCTGCACTACGGCAAGGAGCTCGAGACCCGCACCCTGGCGCTGGAGCGGAAGCTCGTCGAGAACCTGGAGGCCGCCGGCTGCGACCTGTTCATCGGCGGACATCCGCACGTGCTGCGTGGCATCGCCGTGCACCGGAAGATGCCCGCCTTCTACTCCATGGGCAACTTCCTGTTCCTGATCAACGCCGGTGCCCGCGTGGAGACCGGCGTGGCCGCGGCCGACTTCGTCAAGGACGCCCGCGGGCGGCGCGTGGAGAACGTCATGTTCCACCCCGTGCTCGCCAACGGCGGCGCGCTGGGCAACCTGCCGCGCGCGGTCACGGGCTCCTCCGCGAAGCGTGTCCTGATCAATGTAAAATATTATTCAAAGCAGTTCGGCAACCCGGCCGGCGCCCTCGAGATCGACGGCGACCGCCTCCTGGTGAAGACGGGGAACTAGAGGCTCCTAGAGGGCCGATCAATTATCCAGATACCGGTCTGTCTTTCTTCCCGATCGAAATCGAAATCGAAATCAAAATCGATCTTGAATTGCTCTGACCGCATTTATCAAGTCCGATGATTCCCAGTTCAAGTCGTGATGAAAAATCGTCGTCAGTGAAGCAACAGGGACAAAGAGGGATTCAAACGCCCGCACAGCTCCTGGCAGTATCATCTATCCTGAAAACGATTTCGATTTCGATTTCGACATGGACGTGGAGAGCTTCAAGGTAAAAAGGCAAAATTGGTCGGCTCTCTAGGAGCCCGGGTGCAGCATGTCGTAGTGGCACCAGGCGGGTTCGCGGCGCTCGGGATCCCAGATGTGCAGGCTGTTGCCGCGGCACATGTCGAAGTGGGAGCAGTCAGCGCAGCGGCCGGTCTTCATCCACGAGCGATCCCGGAAGATCTGGTACTTTTCGTTCCACACGTCCACAAAGCTCTCCGAAGCAGCGTGGCCCTGCCCCATCCAGGCGGGCAGGTTCGGACAGGCAGCGAAGGTGCCGTCGGCCAGGATCCCGGCGATGTTGACGCCGGCGCGGCAGAAGTACACGCCATCGCGCACCCGGGGCTCCACGTCGAAGCCCAGATAGCCCTCTTCGCTGAGGTTCACCTTGATGCCGTCGGCCTCACCGCGCTTCCGCAGGCCGGCCAGCGTGTCGATGAGGGTGCGGAAGTGCTCCGGGGCCAGCAGCAGGTCGGCGTTCTCCCTGGCGCGCCCGATGGGGAAGATGTTGAAAACGCGCCAGTAGTTGGCGCCGGTGGCACGCACGATCTCGTAGGTCTCCTCCAGAAGGGGCAGGCTCGCGGGCGTGACGCAGGTGATGGCCTCCACGATGGGGACGTTCACCGCCACGAGGTTGCGCAGCGCGCCCACGGCTCGGTCGAAGGCGCCCTGGCGGTTGCGCAGCCAGTCGTGCTGGGCCCGCGGGCCGTCCAGGGACACGACGATGCTCTCGAGCCCGACGCCCGCCAGGCGGGTCGCCACCGCCGGCGACAGCGCCCAGCCGTTGGTGACCATGCCGATGCGGAAGCCCAGTGCATGGGCGCGCTCGAGGATCGGGAAGAGATCCGGCCGCACCAGCGGCTCTCCGCCGGACACCACGAGCATGATCTTGCGCGCATCCCAGGCGCCGGCGATGTCCGAGAGCACCTTCACGACCAGCTCCGCGGGCATCCCGGCCAGGCTGTCGTCGCGACCGCAGTCGGAGCCGCAGTGCAGGCAGTTGAGGTTGCACCGGCGGGTGGTCTCCCAGAACAGGTAGCGCAGCTCGTGCAGGTCGCTCTCAAGCTTCTGGTACAGCCCCCAGCGGGTCTCCTGGAAACGGTGGACAATGGAATGAAACATGCGATGGATCCTTTCGCCGGCTGGCACCGAGCATAGGGGAAGCGCACCGCGGGCGCAAGGGGCTGGATGAAGGGGTTCCCGGGTCGGAACGATCGGACTAGTCGGACTAATCCGACAACGGCTCATCGTCGACCTCGAGGTACACGAAGCCCGGGACGTTGCCGGCCGGGATCTGGACACAGCGGCTCTGCAGCAGACCGTAGGACTCCCCGTCGGCGTCCTGCACGCACACGCCGTAGCCGTTGTCACGCGCCTGCCCCTCGAAATACGCGTCGAAGGTTCCGACAGCGAAGTTGCCGTCGTAGTCGGTGACCGTGCACTCGGCGACACCCGCAGCGTGGACGCACACCTGCAGGTTGGGAACGCCGACGCCGTCGTGGGTGACCCGGCCGTCCGAGATCGGCAGCATCGACATGTCGGTGGCGCCGTAGCAGGCGGCCAGCAGCAGGGTCGTGCCCGCCGAGAGCAAACCTGCCAGGGAACGTTTGAACCAGTTCATCGTCTTCATCACATACCTCCTCGGCTACCCAGAACATGGCAGATCGCAGGCCAGCCCCGGCCCGGATAACCGTTTTTTCCGATTTCCCTTGATTTTCAATGAAAATATAGTCGTGCCGTCCACGGGACGCCGTCCTGCGGGGTGTCAAGAGCTGAAATTCTTGTCCCGGAGGTGTGTCTACTTGGAGAGCGACGCCAGGGTGGCCAGGGCGCCCTTGAGACCCTCATGCAGGGCCTTCTGCTCGGCGGGCTCCCACTGGTCGCGGGGCTTGCGCACGAACGAGGTCAGGTCGGCGCGGTTGTCGAAGCGCGCCACCGGCAGGTACCAGGTGGCCATTTCATAGACCCGCTGGCCGTTCTTCTCCACGACGACCGGGCGCTGCAGCTTGACGGTGTCGGCCTTGTCGGAGATGGAGATCAGGTAGGCCATGTCGTCGCAGCCGTATTCACCGAGCATGACCTCGGCGGGCACGGAGTGGAACAGGATGCTGTGCTGGCCGTCGGGCACGCCGCGCTCGAAGTTCTTCCGGCGGCTCTCGGCGGGCTCGACCCACACGTACAGGATGCTGGCGTGGTCCAGGATCTCCTTGGAGAACTGGCCCAGGCTGTACTCATAGCCCTGGGGGGGCGTCAGCGGGAACGCCGAGCCGTTGGCCCCGCCACGGGCGGCCTCGATGACCACGGTCTTGCCTTCCTTGGGCAGCTGGTTCTGCTGGTTGCGGCGCGCCAGCTCCTCGGCGACCTCGGCCTCGAGGGACTCCGCGATCTCCAGGCGGATCCGGTACGGGATCATGCCCAGCTCGGGCTCCATGCCCAGCTTCTCGTGGGCCGCGTCGAACCGGTCGAACAGCCATTGGGCGGCCGACGCCGGGGTCACGACCACGGAGTTCATCAGGTCTTGGTAGTCCTCGTTGAGCAGCTCGATGAGCGTGCCCCACTCGAAGCCGTCCCGGAAGGGGCGGTTCGGACCCTTGTAGAAGACGTAATCCAGGCCGCGGGCATACAGTTCGTCGTCAATGCGGTGCATGAAGTGCACATACGGATAATCATCGAGTTGGAGCGTGGCTCCGAGATGAAATTCCTCTTTGCACTGGGTGGGGGTCAGGCCCTCCAGATACTTGCGAACTTCACTTTTTCCGGAAGCGGGAAGGGCGAGCAAAAGTACGGTATTCAGGATGTCAGCCATAAAGGTCCTCCTTTTCGGACTCCTGAAGTTACCGGAAAATGGTTTGCAGATCCAAAGAAAAAATGAAAGTATGATGCAACTTCGGGCGGGTCGCGCCAGGTGATCCGGATCATGGAACCAGGAGGCAGAACCATGCAAGACAAGATGAAAGTACTGTTTCTGGATGCGCACACGGGCTACTACCGGATGCGACGCTACGGCGTGGGCGACTATTTCGGGCCGGTGGATCTGGGCCTGCACCTCTCCGACAATTACAACAGCCTGAACATCGGAACGGGACTGTTCGCGGGCTCGATCCTGCCGGGGTCCAACCGCCTGATCTTCACCGGATTCTCCCCCTGCTGGCGCGGGTTCTACATCTCCAGCATGGGCGGCGCCGGCCTGGTGTTCGACAACCTGGGACTGAACATGGTCAGCCTCGTCCACCGGGCCCCCACCCCGAGCGTGCTGTACCTCAACCGTATGCACGGCGATGAGATCGAGGTCGAACTGGTCCCGGTGGACATCCATCGGGTCTGGAGCTCGGGCCGCGGCGGCATCTACGGCCTGATGGACTGGGTGTTCGAGCGCTTCGGCGCGCGTTACGCCGATGATCCGCGCATCCTGGCCACGGGCCCTGCCTCGTGGTTCTCCGACTGTGGCGCGATTGGCTCGGTGCCGATGGTGAAAGGCAAACTGTCCCACGTGGACACATGGGCCGGCCGTGGGGGTCTGGGCTCCCGGATGGTTCAGGAACACGGCATCGTGGCGATCATCTACGGCGGCACCGTCGTCGACGAGGACTTCCGCGACCGCAAGGTGGCCGATGACTGGTTCGAGAACAAATACGAGAAGAAACTCGCGGCCAAGGACTTCGAGGCCACGACGAAGTACCGCTTCGATCCGACGCTGAACACTGGCGGCACGTTCGGCGTGAACTATGCACACATGAGCGGCCGGATCATGGCCTTCAACTACCGCACGAACACCTGGACAGAGGAGGCCCGGCGGGACCTGCACCAGCGCTTTGTGCTCGATCATTACCTGAAGCAGTTCAACGAGGAGACGATCTCGAACAAGCAGCAGTTCACGTGCGGGGAACCCTGCTCGGCCGTCTGCAAGAAGATGAACCAGCACTTCAAGAAGGACTACGAGCCCTACCAGACCATGGGCCCGCTGTGCGGCGTGTTCGACCAGCGGGGGGCCGAGATGCTCAACCGGCACTGCGACACCCTCGGCTTCGACGCGATCTCGATCGGCGGCGTGGTGGCCTGGATGATGGACCTGCTGGATCTCGGGATGATGACGCCCGAGGAGCTGGGCGTGACCGAGAAACCGCGGTGGGACTTCGCCACCTTCGACGTGGAGAAGGACTCCATGCACAACGCCACCCTGGGCGTGGCGCTGCTCGACAGCATCGTGAACCGGCGCGGGCTGATCGATCTCTCCGAAGGCGTGCGCAAGTGGGCGCGGCGGATGCACGCACTGAAGGACGTGAAGATCCTCGACCGCATGGTCCTGATCTCGTTCGGCCGCAAGGGATGGATGGTTCCCAACCAGTACTGGACTCCGGGCGTGCTGGCCCCCATGGCCATCATGGGCAAGTACTACATGGTGTACGGGTTCGACTTCCTGCCGCCCCGCGAGCTGGGGAGGGCCTGCGCCAACCGGCTCAAGAAGGAGCTCACCATTGACAACCTGGGCATCTGCCGCTTCCACCGCGGCTGGGCCGAGGACATGGGACCCCAGGTCATGGAGCACCTGTACCAGGCCAGGGACGCCTTCCTGAAGAAGATCTCGGTCACCGCGTCGCGCATCAACAGCCGCAACGCCTCGGTGTACTGGGAGAGCGCCCGCGACGGCGAGTACGTGCTGTCCTACATGAAGCGGCGCCTGGAGGTGGACAAGGATCCGCATCCGGAGCTGCCCCTCTGGGTGGCCCGTTTCGAGGAGAATCCCGACGAGGCCGGTGTGGAATACTGGTTCGAGGTACTCAAGGGCATTCATGAGAGCCTGCGCGATTTCCAGTAATCAGTTTCTGGCCGCCACCCCGTTCATATGCTACAGGTAGACCGGATGAAAACCATGCGGCTTCTTGCACCCTCCCTCCTCACCTTCGCGATCCTGTTCGGCGCCTGTTCGGGCCCCGAGGGCAAGGGGATCGTGGGCGGCGAGCTTTTCATCGAGGGCTGCGACGGCGCCGACCACTACGGCACCTCCTCGTTTCCTGCGTATTTCGACCTGCGAGTGAACTATGTCCTGGGCGAGCCCGTGCAGGACGAGAGCGACTTTCCCGACGCCCACCGCCTCGACATCCGGCTGCAGCGCGGCACCAACTCGATGGAGGACGCCGATGCGCTGTACATCCAGTTCGCACGGGTCGCCGCCACGGCCAAACGCTTTGCGTCGTACCAACTGATCCCGGTCGCCCTGGGGGAGCCCGTGCAGGCCACCCTGTCGCTGTACCTGACGTGCCCGACCTTCTTCGACGGCCCCGAAGCACACCCCCAGGGTGACATCGCCTGCCCGGCGGTCACCCCTGAAGAACAGGACCGGCTGTGCGCTGAGGTCGAGTTCGGCAAGCTCGCGGTGATCCCGACACCTCAGGCCCCCTTCGAGCTGGGGCATTCCTGCATCCTGCTGTGCCGCTTCGGTTCGGTCCGGCGCGGTGACCCCGTCGCAGACCACTACGAGATCAATTATGAGGACGAGGTCTCAGGAATCTATTTCTTCACCCTGCGGAACCGGCGCATCATTTACAACAATCTGGAGATCTGCGCCGACAGCATCGACAACGACAACGACGGCCGGGTCGACGAGGAGGACTGCGCCCGCGTGACCACCGGTGGCTTCGTCCAGGGCAACTTCCAGCTCAAGGCCCACCGCGCCAAGTCGGTGCAGGTCATCCCCTGATCCTCGATTTTTAGTAAAGTATCTTTTTAACAATCAATACCCTGGTCTTTCCAATTCACGTTCTCCCCTTCGCGCCCCGTTTTCCCTTGAGTTGGAGATCCGAAAGAATAAGATGGCGCCGGACCGGCAGGAGGACCTGGTTTTGAAAATTTCCCTCTTCGATTACGACTTGCCGACAGAACAGATCGCGCAGGCACCCGTGAGCCCGCGGGACTCGTCCAGGCTGCTGTGCCTGGACCGCGACGACCGGGTGACCCACCACGTCTTCTCCGATCTCGTCGAACTGTTGCCGAAAAACGCCCTGCTGGTGCTCAACGACACCCAGGTCCTGCGCGCGCGCCTCTTCGGACACAAGGTCTCCGGTGGCCGCGTGGAGCTGCTGCTCACGGAGCCAGGTCCCGAGGGCTGGAAGGCCCTGTGGAAGGCCAGCCATCGCCCCCGCGCAGGGGAGGAGATCCTGCCCGAGACGCCCGGTGCCGAGCCGATCCGGGTGCTCGGAGACACCGGGGAGCGGGAGATCCTCGTGGCCCTGCCCGGAGACGGCCTGGCCTACCTCGAAAGCAACGGACACCTGCCGCTGCCGCCGTACATCCGCCGGCCCGACGGCCCCGAGGACGCCCGGCGCTACCAGACCGTCTATGCCGAAACCCCCGGCGCGGTGGCCGCACCCACCGCCGGCCTGCACTTCACGCAGGACCTGCTCGGGCGCCTGCAGGCCCGGGGAGTGAAGACGGCCACCCTGACGCTGCACGTCGGCATCGGCACGTTCGCCCCGGTGAAGGCCGAAGACACCGACGACCACCCCATGCACGCGGAGCGCTTCTGCATCCCGGAGGCCTGCGCGCAGACCATCGCCGGGCACCCTGCCGACGCCCCCATCGTCGCCGTCGGCACCACGGTGGTGCGCGCGCTGGAGAGCGCGGCCCTGGGTAACGCACCCCTGGGAAGCCCGGCCCTGGGAAGCCCGGCCCTGGGAAGCCCGGCCCTGGGTAACGCGGCCCTGGGAAGCCCGGCCCTGGGTAACGCGGCCCTGGACCTTGCGTCCCGCAAGGTCCAAGCGGACCTGACGGGCCACCAGTCCCGTCAGGTCCGCCAGGGGTGGCAGTCCACGAACCTGCTGATCCAGCCGGGCTTCCGGTTCTCGATCGTCGACTCCCTGATCACCAACTTTCACCTGCCCCGTTCCACGCTGCTTCTGCTGGTCTCGGCGCTGCGCAGCCGCGAGTCGATCCTGGCTGCCTATCGCGAGGCGGTCACCCGGAAGTACCGTTTCTTCTCCTACGGGGATGCGATGTACCTGCCATGACCCGTTTCTCCTTCTCCCTGCAGTCCACCGACGGCCGTGCGCGCGCCGGCGAGATCACCACCACCCACGGCGTCATCCCGACGCCGATCTTCATGCCCGTGGGCACCTACGGATCGGTCAAGGCCGTCGGCCCCGATGATCTGCTCGCCCTGGGTGCCAAGATCATCCTGGGCAACACCTTCCACCTGCACGAGCGACCCACGGAAGCCCTCGTGGAGCAGCTCGGCGGGCTGCACGAGATGATCCGCTGGCCCGGGGCGATCCTGACCGACTCCGGGGGCTTCCAGGTTTTTTCGCTGGCCAAGCTCGCGAAGATCAATGACGAGGGTGTGGCTTTCCAGAGCCCCATCGACGGCAGCCCCCGCTACTTCTCCCCCGAGATCGTCATGGAGATCCAGCGGCGCCTGGGCAGTGACATCTGCATGGTGTTCGACCAATGCCCACCGGGGCAGGCCGACCGCGAGGCTGTGAAGAAGGCCATGGAACGCACCACCGCCTGGGCACGTCGCTGCCGGGACGTGCAGATGAAGCCGCACCAGGCCGTTTTCGGCATCGTTCAGGGGCAGATCCACGAGGACCTGCGGCTGGCCCACCTCGAGGAGATCGTCGCCCTGGACTTCGACGGCTACGCGCTGGGCGGCCTGTCCGTGGGGGAGCCCATTGAGGACATGGTGCGCATCCTGCGCGCGGTGACACACCAAATGCCCGCGACCAAACCGCGTTACCTTATGGGCGTCGGCACGCCGCTGGACCTGCTCCACGGCATCGAGAACGGCATCGACATGTTCGACTGCGTGATGCCCACCCGCAATGCGCGCAACGGTCAATTGTTCACCTCCGACGGCGTGCTCGTGATCCGCAACGCCAAACACAAGGACAGCCCTGAGCCCATCGACCCGGACTGCCCCTGCTCCACCTGCCGGGCCGGCTTCTCGCGCGCCTACCTGCGCCACCTGTTCGTCGCCGGCGAGCTGCTGTACTTCCGGCTGGCCTCGGTGCACAACCTGCACTTCTACCTCGACCTCGTGACCCACGCCCGGGCCGCGATCCTCGACGGCTCCTTCGATGCCTTCGCCGCAGCCTTCCGCGCCCGGTACCGGCAGCGCAAGGAGCCGGAGGCCACCTCGTGACCGGGACCCCGGGCAAGACCTACAAGGCGCTGGCGG
>JAHITJ010000023.1 GCA_018817795.1 Myxococcota bacterium
CGGGGATCCCGACAACCGCCGCATGATGACCTGGAGCGGTCTGAACACGCACCAGGAGTGGCTGCGCGCCCGCGTCACCAAGTTGACCGCCATCCGCGCGGCCCACGTGGCCCTGCGGCGGGGACGCCGCACCACCGTCGCTGGCGGCACCGACACCTTCGCCTATAAGCTCGGCGGCTGCGGCGCCTCCGAGGAGCTCTACGTCCTGGTCAACCGCAGCGACACCGACGCCACCGTGTTCGGGCTGCCCGCGGGCTCGTGGACCGAACTGATCTCCGAGACCTCCGCGTCCGGCGGCGGCGGCATCACCGTGCCCGCCCGCGACCTGATGATCTTCAAGGCCCAGCCCTGATTTCCCTTCCGCGAATGCCTGTTCTCGCTGCATCGATTTTCCAGGGAGTTTTCTTCATGACCATGCGATTTTGCCGATTATTCTTGATCATTTCTGGATTTCTGCTGCCGGCGTTTACCGTGCAGGCCGCCGAATATGATGCAAACCCGGACAATTACAGGACCATCCTGCCCACCCTGCAGCCCGGCGACGTCCTGAACCTGCAGGCGGGCACGTACCCGACCCTGCTGAACATCACCAATCTCAACGGGACCGCCTCGGACTGGATCATCATCCGGGGACCCTCCACGGGCGATCCGGCCGTCTTCACCGCCGATCCCGGCCCCTGCTGCAACACCGTGGAGCTCCGCAACTCCAGTTATGTCGCCCTGGAAAACCTCACCATCGACGGACACGGCGTGGACGGCGCCTTTGGAATCAGCGCCAAGGACGGCACCTCCAATCTCGTTCATCACATCCGCATCGAGGAATGCACCCTGATCAACCACGATGCATCGCAGCAGACCGTCGCGATCTCCACGAAGACCCCGACCTGGGGATGGATCATCCGGCGCAACAAGATCCTGCAGGCCGGCACCGGCCTTTATCTCGGCAACTCCGACGGCACCTCCCCGTTCGTCGCCGGCGTCATCGAGGAGAACCTCTTCGTGGACACCCTCGGTTACAACATGCAGATCAAGTGGCAGCAGCCGCGCCCCGCCGTGGAGGGAATGCCCACGGGTCCGTCCTCGACCCTGATCCGGAACAACGTCTTCATCAAGGCGGACCGCCCCAGCCCCGACGGGGATCGGCCCAACGTGCTCTTGGGCGGCTTTCCCGAGACCGGCGCCGGCTCCGAAGACCTGTATGAAATTTACGGCAACTTCTTCTTCCACAACCCCCGGGAGGCGCTGCTGCAAGCCTCGGGCCGCGTGGCGATCCACGACAACGTGTTCGTCGATGTCGCAGGCACGGCCGTCGTCCTCCAGAACCACGATCTGCCGCTGCGCCTGGCCCACGTGTACAACAACACGATCTACGGCGCCGCCACCGGCCTGAGCGTCGGCGGCACCATGGACCAGGGCGTCATCGTGCTGGGCAACCTGGTGTTCGCCGACACCGGGCTCTCGGGCACCCCGACACTGGGCGCCGACAACCTCTTCGCGACGGTCACCGATGCGGCCACGTACGTCGCCGTCCCCTCCCTGGAGCTGGGCAGCATGGACTTCTTTCCTCTGCCGGGAGCCTGTGAAGGGACGCCGCTGGAGCTGGCCGCCTTCTCGGACCAGGTCGCCTGGGACCAGGACTTCAACGGCCAGTCCAAGGGCGGCCACACGTTCCGCGGAGCCTACGCCGGCGCCGGCGTCAACCCCGGCTGGCAGCTCGACGAAGCCATCAAGGAAATGGGGACCTCGACCTGCGGTGACGGCGTGGTCGACGCCGGCGAACTGTGCGACGACGGAAACACCGTCGACGGCGACGGCTGCAGCGCCACCTGCCAGCAGGAAAAGTCCGACGCCGATTCCGGCTGCGGCTGCTCCACCCCGGGCAGCAGGCGCTCCGCTCCATGGTCCTGGATGCTGCTCGGACTTTCCGCTCTGTGCATGATTCGCAGGAGGGTCGCCCCGGACGGCAGTGCTACAGGAAATTCTGGGTGTTGAAGGTCCCCACGGTGCCGATGCCCACCGAACCGAACGAGCAGCGCATGATGTTGCAGTGGTGGGAAAGATCGGGACAATGGGGTTCGCTGGGGCCGGTCATGTACATGTTCATCTCGCAGGCGGGATCACAGCCGTAGGCGCAGTTCTGGCCGGAGGGATAGTCCGCATGGAACAGGCCGCCCTGATCGCTCATCTGGTGGCTGTGGTTCCGGCCGTGGGCCGACCACTCCACCGAGTACATCAGCGGACGGTGGCACTCCGGGGTGCCCTCGTGGTCGTGGGTGGCGCGGGTGAGGTTGATCAGCGCGAACATCTCGCACTCGACGGCCACGGGATCAAACCATGAATCGACGGTCCCGTCGTTGTCGAAGTCGTAGTTGATGAAGCCGCCGGTGCAGATCAACTCCACGGGGACACAATCCAGGCCGTGGGACCCCGAGGGGGTGTAGCCGCCGTTGCAGGCGCACACGGCCACCGTTCCAGAGCCCTCGGTCCACTCCCGGCAGGTGCCCTGGCCCGAGCAGGTCACGCCCTCGCAGGAGGCGGCGCCGGCGGTGGGGACACACTCATCTCCGGCGGGACCGGCCGTGGAGTAGCCGCCGTCGCAGGAACACCTGGCGACGCCCGCCTCGTTGACGCAGGCGCCGTGACCGGAGCAGCCGATCCCGGCGCAGGGATCCGTCGAGGACACACAGGCAAGTCCGTCGGCCTCATAGCCGGGGTCGCAGTCGCACGCGGCCAGCCCCAGCCCGTCGATCCCGCAGGTGCCATGCCCGGAACAGTCCACCCCGGCGCAGAGATCGACATTGTTAAGATTGTTAAGATTGTTGATATTATTTAGATTATTGTTGACATTATTCACATTACTTGTACCGTTGTTGCCGTTTGAATTATCGTCACATCCGACGATCATCACCAGAACCAGCATGCATGCACCGATGGTTTTCATGGGGTCTCCTCGTTTTCCGGTCGTTTTGGCCAGTGTTCAGCAGGAATGGTCCAGTCACCAAAAATACTGCCAATTTCTCAACACCATGGAAGAGTATCCAAGCGCCCAGCATAGAAGTCAAGCAACTGATCTCCCCAAATTGGCCCACAAAGGAGGGGTCGCCATTGGGACCATGCGCTTGACAAAAAGGGGCGACCCGCAATACTGTGCCCCTGGAGAAGCCCAGTGTCCGACGCATCACCATGCTGCCAAAAGAGCCGGCAAGCAGCGCTTTTTCCTCCATGAATTTCGAAAGGAGCCCTCATGAAATCTCTTTCCTTTTTCCTGTTTTTCGCCGTATCGGTCGGCATGGTCCTGCCAGCCCGCGGGGCCCTGATCGAAGCCGGGCCCGCCGACGACGTGGAGTCCATCATCAACGCGCTGGCGCCCGGTGACGAGCTGGTCCTGGCCGACGGCCAGTACACCATCACCGAGCGGTTCTCCTTCGCCCTGGTCGCGACCGAGCAGACGCCCATCCTCATCCGTGCAGCAGACGGCGCGAGCGTCCACTTCCACCGTCCCGACGCGAACCAGAACATCTGGGACTTCTCGGGCACGTGGGTGACTATCCGCGGGCTGCGCTTCTCGGGCGGCTCGGCCGGGCTGCGCGTGGAGGGCGCCGATCACCTCACCATCGAGGACTGCGAGATCGACACCACCGCCGACGTGGCCCTGCGCATGAACGACGCCGGCGTCACCTACCGCAACGTCCGGATCCTGCGCAACCACATCCATGACACGGGCGGGACAGGCGAGGGCATGTACCTTGGCTGCAACGACGACGGCTGCAGGCTGGAAAACGGCCTAATCGAGGGCAACTACGTGCACAACACCGACGGCCCCTCGGTCTCCCAGGGGGACGGCATCGAGCTCAAGGAAGGCAGCTCCGGCAACGTCATCCGGGACAACGTCATCCACGACACGAACTACCCCTGCATCCTCACCTACAGCGCGGCCGGCAACGGCGCGGCCAACCTCATCGAGCGCAACGTCCTGTGGAACTGCGGGGATCACGGCATCCAGTCCGCCCAGGACTCGATCATCCGCAACAACATCATCCTGGGCGCCGTCGGCGACGGCATCTCGCTGCAGCCCCACCAGAGCGGGATCCCCGGCAACCAGATCGTCTCCCACAACACCGTCTTCAACGCCGGGGGCAGCGCCATCGTGGTGCGCCAGGCCGCCGGCAGCGTCGTGGTGGCCAACAACGCCGTCTACGCCGAGGGCGCGTCCGCGATCCGCATCGTGGGCTCGGACGCCACGGTGATCGTCAGCGGCAACGTCGGCGTGGGCGGCCTCGAGGGGACGACCCAGGACGGGCTGGCCACGGGAGACCTGACCGCCGACCTCGTCGACGCCCACCTCGACGGCGCGCCGCCCATCGACTGCTATCCCACCGCCGACGGGGCGCTCCCGGGCGCGGCCGATCCGGCCTACCTGGCCGCCGATGACTTCAACGGCACCGATCGCACGGGCTCGGCCGACGCGGGCGCCTACCGCTTCGACGCCGGCGGAAATCCCGGATGGACCATCATCCCCGACTTCAAGGACGCCACGCCAGTGGTCGTCGGAGCCTGCGGCGACAACGTCCTCGACGATGGCGAGGAGTGCGACGACGGAAACACCACCGACGGCGACGGCTGCAGCGCTTCCTGCCTCATCGAGACGTCCGCGTCCTGCGGTGACAACGTCCTCGACGACGGTGAGGAGTGCGACGACGGAAACACCACCGACGGCGACGGCTGCAGCGCCACCTGCCGCATCGAGACATCCGCGTCCTGCGGCGACAACGTCCTCGACGAGGGCGAGGCCTGTGACGACGGTAACACCATCGACGGCGACGGCTGCAGCGCCACCTGCGCGCTGGAGAAGAAAGAAGCCGACTCCGGCTGCGGCTGCTCGACCCCGGGAAACCGGAAATCCACGCCCTGGCCCTGGATGCTGGCCAGCCTGGCCGCCCTCCTCCTCTACCGCCGGCGCCGGTGATGGCAGCGGGGCCAACTGATTTTTCCATTCGCGATCAGCCGTCTTTCATGTAGTATCTTCCAGTCCGAAACGTTTTAACGGAGAACGCGTCATGCGCATCACGGTCATCAACGGCAGCCCCAAGGGAAAGAACAGCGTCACCCTGCAGTACGTCAACGCCCTGCAGAAGACACTCCCCGACTGCACGTTCACGACGTTCCATGTCGCCGCCGAGCTCCGCATGCTTGAGCGGCAGCCCGAGCGACTCGAGCAGGTCGTTTCCGAGGTCCAGTCGTGCGACTTCGTGCTGTGGTCGTTCCCGGTCTACTACACGCTGGTGCCCGGCCAGCTCAAGCGCTTCATCGAGATCGTCGAGGAGCGCGGCCTCACCGCCGGGTTCGCTCACAAGCCCGCCTGCGCCCTGTCCACGTCGATCCGCTTCTTCGATCACTCCGCCCACGAGTACCTGCACGAGATCTCCGAGCGCTGGGACATGCACGCCTTCCGCGGCTACTCCTGCCACATGGATGACCTGCTCCACGAGGAGCCGCGCGGGAAGTTCCTGGCCTATTTCGAGGGCGTGTTCCGTCTGTCCCGCGAGCGCGCCTGGCCACGGCGCCGGTACGTGCGCGAGACCCCCGTGGTGCCGCGCCGGCTCAAGCTGCCGGTGCCGTCGATGCTCCAGGGGCCGCCCCGGCGCGTGGTCCTCGTGTCCACCGTCGAGGAGAAGGACACCAACCTCGCGCGGATGATCGCCTACTTCAAGGGCTGCTTCCCGTTTTCCGTCTCCCACTTCCAGCTCAATGAGGAGACCCTGCGCAGCGGCTGTTTGGGCTGCCTGCACTGCAGCGTCGACAACGTCTGCGCCGTCAAGGACAAGACCGCCGGCGAGCTGCGCGACGCGCTCCACGAGGCCGACGCCATCGTCTACGCGGCCCCGCTCAAGGACGTGTTCCTCGACGGGCGCTTCAAGATGTTCATGGACCGCCGCTTCATCGACGGGCACTGCCCGGTCACCCACGGCAAGAGCCTGGGTGTGATCCTGTCGGGGCCCCTGCGCCAGCTCGCCAACACGCGGTTCCTGCTCGACGCCCTGGCGGACATGTTCAGAATGCCGCTGCTGGGACCGGTCACCGACGAGGACCCCCCCGACGAGGTCGTGCGTCAGTTGACCACCATGGCCGACACGATCCTGCGCGACACGGCCCTGGCGCCCTCGCCATCGTTCTACACCGTCGGCGGCATGAAGCTCTTCCGCGACTTCGTGTGGGCCAACAGCGCGCTCTTCCCGGCCGACCACCGCTACTACAAGAAGCACCTATTCTATGACTTCCCGCAGAAACAGGTGGGCAAGCGCCTGCAGAACCTCGGCTTGTCGGTGGCGTTCGCCCTGCCCCAGGTGCGCAAGGTCGTCTGGTCCAAAATGATCCACTACATGCTGGTGCCCTATCAGAGGGCCATCGAGAAACTCTAACCCCGGAAACTTTGGGATTTCCACCTTCAGGAGACAACAACCATGGAAAAACACATCATCTTCGGCATCCACCTCACCGACCGCTTCAATAATGCCGTGAAAATGCAGGAGATCTTCACCGAGTTCGGCTGCAACATCAAGACCCGCCTGGGCATCCACGAGGTGACCAAGGACGCCTGCGCCACCAACGGCATCGTGCTCCTCGAGATGTGCGGAGACGAGGCCAAGATCAACGAAGCCGAGGGCCGCTTCAAGGCCATCGCCGGCGTCGAACTGCAGAAGATGGTCTTCTCGCACTGACCGGTATGGGAGAAAGCCTGGAATTTTCACCGCGGAACACGCGGAGCACGCGGAACGCCCGGAATGAAAAGTAGGATATTCATCGCTGCGGCCCTGGCCCTGCTGATCGTAGCCGCAGCCGCGTGCAACGGGCGCACGTCCACGCGCAATCCGGCGCCCGCGCCCGTCGCCCCGATCACCGAGCCCGCCGAACCCACGCCGCCGCCGGTCATCGCAACGCCCGTCGCACCCAGACCACCCGAGCCACCGCCGCCGCCGCCGGCGGACATCCCCGACGCCGCCGCGGTCGCCAAGTGGTATCCGTGGACCCGGCGCGCGGCCGCCTACGAATCCCTGGCCCAGCGCACCAACCCGCCGCCGAAGGGCTTTTCACGCGTCCCGGCTGCGATCGGGTCCTACGCCTGGTGGCTGCGGCACCTGCCCGTGCTGGCCCCCGGCGAGCCCCTCCGCTACCATGACGGCTCCCTCGTTCCCCGGGGCAACTCCGGCGTGACCGCCATCGTCGATCTGGACACGGGCAGGCGTGACCTGCAGCAGTGCATGGACGTGCTGATCCGGCTGCGCGCGGAGTACCTGCGGGCCGCCGGCCTCGAGCGCCGCATCTCGTTCCGCTACACGGGCGGCCGCTACTTCTCCTGGTCGTCCTGGCAGAAGGGCCTGCGCCCGGACCGCACCACGCCTGACCTGAAGCTGATGCCCAAGGCCGCCTGGAGCGACTCGCGCGGCAGCTTCATGGGCTACCTGCAGACGCTGTTCTATGACACGGGCACCATGCACCACCAGAACGAGCCCGCGGTCGCCCCCGCCGAGCTCGCCATCGGGGATTTCTTCGTGTATCCGCCGATCTCCAGCACCCAGAACGGGCACGCAGTGATCGTACTCGACCTGGCCGTCTCCGCCACCGGCGAGCGCCGCATCGTCGTGGCC
>JAHITJ010000170.1 GCA_018817795.1 Myxococcota bacterium
CCCACGTCTCCTCCTGCCCGTGCTTGCCGAAGCCGGCGGGAAAAAGCGTGCTGGAGACAGGGGTTCTTGCCATGGTTTGCATGATGTATCCCATCTTCGATCTCCCTGCCAGTCATTTTCGGCTCCCCGCGGGAAAAGTTGCGTGAGTTCTCCACTTTTCTATTTTTTGCAGGAGGTTTTATCAGAACCGCAGGCGGTAGCCGAGGAGGACGCTCAGCGCCGAGGCCGAGCTCTGGCCGGTGATCAGGCCGTCGATGCTGCCGATGCCCAGGGCCAGCTCGATGAGCAGGTCGCCGGGGCCGAGGCGGTACTCGCCGCCGGCCACGAGGACGGCGCCGAAGCGGGTCTCGGTCTGGGTGTTCTCGCCCAGGCTCCCGTCACCGGAGGTGCCGTTGACGGTGGTCCGCATCAGGAGCAGCCGTGGGCCGGCGCCGGCGTAGGCGTTGTACGGCTTGTCCATGGGCAGGAAGCGGTAGCGGGCGACGACCCCGATCATCAGGAAGTCCTGGTCGAGCTCCCACTTCACCGCGCCGGTGTCGAAGCGGTCGTCGCTGGCCGAACCCGAGGCCGCCGAGCGGTCCCAGGACACCTGCAACGCCACGTCCAGGCGGTTCCCCAGCAGGGAGACACCGCCTTCCAGCTCGACCTGGGCGGCCGGATCCAGCTCGGAGAACACCGAGTGCAGCGCGCCGCCGATCTTCAGCCCCGCGAAGGGCGTGAAGGCGGGTTGTTTATCCTGCGCGGCACCGACGGCGGGCACCGACAGCATCAGCATGGTCACGATGAGAAAAATATATTTGTTACGCATTACTCATACTCCTGTCTGCGCCCGCAATCAGCGCACGTTGTACTCCGAAGAGGTCTGCACCACGCCAAGGTTGTCCACGCCGCCGACGATGTAGACGACGTTGCCGATGCGCGTGAAGCCGTACAGGGCGCGCGCCTGGTTCAGGTTCTGCCCGGAGCTGGTCATGTTCTGGATCTTCGGCTCGGTGATGGAGGTCCAGCGGCCGTCCATGACGTTGTTGACCACGACGCCGGCCTGCCATCCGCCCATGTTGTAGGCGCGGTCGCCGCTCCAGAAGGCGCCGTAACCACGGTAGTTCACCAGGCTGCCCGACTGCATGGCCTGTCCGAAGGCGCCCAGCTGGCCGCCCGGACCTGCGGCGTACTTCGCGACGCGCACGGTGTTGACGATGACCGGCGAAGCCAGCGCACCGGAGGCGCCCGAGCCCGAGTACAGGTAGAACTCGCACGTGCCCAGCGTCGTCTCCGTGGAGTTGCCCTCGGAGGCCACCCAGATGCCGTGCTCGCGGCGGGCCGGCAGGTCGCCCGCAGCGGCGAACTCGACCGGGGTCCCGAGCACGCCGCCCGAGATATCGATGACCTCGTAGGTGGCGCTCTCGGTGGTCGCGTCGGTGATGCCGCCGAGCACGTACCAGTACGGCGTGCAGCCCAGCTCCTGCCCGTCGGCGCTGTAGTCGCTCACCTCGACGAAGCCGTAGGAGGCGCGCGGCGTGGTGAGGTGCTCGAAGAGGTGCCACTGTCCCAGTTGGCCGATGACCAGCGGCGCGCGGGTGTCGTCCTCGAACGCGATGGGATTGATGTCGGTGAACGAGTGCGTGACCGCCGCGGTCCCCGGGATCACGGCCAGCAGCCGAAGCTCGCCGGCGCCCTCGTTGGGGTTCACGGTGCGGTAGATGCGGTACTCGGCCGCCGGCGTCATGAAGTCGGCGCCATACATCGTGTTCCAGGTCAGGGAGATCTCGACGCCGTCGGGCACCTCGGGTGCGTACAGCGTGACCGCCTCGGAGGGCAGCGTCTCGCCGCCCGGGTTGTCCGCGTCGGCCGCGGGCATGACCGCCGAGATCACGTAGGTCCAGGAGCCCGCCGCCAGGCCGTTGCCCAGCGCGGCGAACTGCAGGTTGACGTCGACGAGCTCGGGCACGGCCAGCGGATCCAGGATCTTGGCCCGCAGGATCTCGTCGGTGGCGATGCCGGTGCTCTCCAGGCCACCCAGCAGGTAGACGAACCTGCCCAGCGAGCGCGCCTGGGCCAGGGTGCGGCCCGAAGGCAGCGGGTTGCCCAGCGTGCGCCAGGTGCCGATCTCGCCGAAGCGACCCAGGTTGGCGACCTCCACCGTGTCCAGAGCGCCGGCCTCGGTGCCGTCGTCGCCGCCGATGGCGTACAGGAACTGGGACTTGCGCGTGGCGCGGCCGTAGGCCAGGCCCGGGGCGCGGCGCCCGGTGTCGAGGTTGGACACCAGTTCGGGCTGGGTCAGGAAGCTCGGGCGGAACGGGCTGATGTTGCCCGCGGGGGTGGTGACCGAGACCGAGAAGTACTCGTCCCAGGTGCCGTCGACGCTGTTGGTGACGCGCACGACGCAGACCGCGCCGTTGTAGACCAGGGAGGCGTCGATGACCACGTGCAGCTCGGTGAAGGTGGAGAGACCGGCGTCGAGGACCACCGGCGGCAGGGTCCCGTCTTCGCACTCGAGCACGACGACCGGGTTGTAGAAGTTCTGGCCGTAGATGACGAGGTCCTGTCCGGCCTCCTTGTTGATCTTGGTCGGCAGGGCGTCGATGATCACCGGCGGCGCGACGACCACGGCCTCGTAGGCGGCCGCGGCGAAGCCCACCGTGGCGGGGACGCCCGGGTTGATCACGACCAGGTCGTAGACGCCCGCGGGCAGCGACGGCACCACGGCCGACAACTGGCTCGTGGAGTTGAACACGACGGCCTTGAGGGGCTCGGCCGTCTGCAGGGCCGTGTTGGAGAGGTAGACCCGCGGCGTGGCCAGGAAGTTGACCTCGTCGGCCAGCAGGTCGGCGTCGGTCTTTGCCAGGACGTTCACCGCGACGTTGGTCAGTTCCTGACCGAAGGGCGGATTCATGGACGGATTCAGCAGCGCGATGGTGGCCTCGGAGACCACGGTCAGGCCTTCGGGCAGGAAGGAGTCGCAGCCGCCGACGCCGCGCACGAACACGTCATAGAGGCCCGCGTCGAGGCCGGCCGGGATCGTCGCCATGATCTTGGAGGGGCGCAGGGGATCCCAGGCGACGTCGGTCAGCGGGATCTCGGTGCCGCCGCCGGCGGGGGCCACGGTGACCGTGGTGGGGACGTCCGTGATTCCGGAGCCGTAGATCGTCGCGCGGATGGAGATGCCGTTGAACACGGCGGGCGGATCCATGTAGTAGACCACCGGGCCGAGGTTGACGGTGATCGCCGAGGCGAGCATGTCCGAGCACCCGCCCGCGCCGGTCACGTGCAGGCTGTAGGTGGTGGTCCGCAGGCCGGCGGCGAACGCGATCTGCGCCTCGGTGCCCTCGGGGTTGACGTTGATCGAGGAAGGCTCGACCGTGCCGCCGTCGGGATCCATGAGATAGGCGCTGATGCCCTGCAGGTCGGTCCCCGTGACGGTGAACACGCCGCCGCCCGAGCAGATCTGCGCGGGGGTGATGCCCGTGACGTCGGGCGGGGGTGCGACCTCGAGCTCGAAGGTCCCGGAGTTGACGCAGCCGGCCGGATCCGGGTTGGTGATGGTCACCGGGTAACTGTTGCCCACCGTGAGCGAGCCCATGGGGAGCGTGCCGCTCAACTGGGTGCAACTGGACACGTCCTCGACGCCCTCGACGGGCTCGCAGGTGCCGTCGGTCAGGGTCACGTCGGAGAGCTCGACGATCCCGACGAACACCGAGGGGATCTCCTCGCCGACCTGCAGGAAGCCCGTGCCGGTGATGGTGATGCGCATGTCGGTCTGCGCCAGGCAGACCGGGTTGGGCTGGATCAGGGTGATCTCCGGCGGCGGGACGACCGACAGCATGACCGCGTCCTCGACGGTCTGGCCCTCGGGCAGGCTGGTGCAGCCGGCCGGATCCGGGTTGATCACTTCCACTTCATGAAGGCCGGGGGGCAGGTCGCCCTGGGCCACGGTGATCTCCATCCCGGTGCAGGAGACGGCGCCCTCGGTGCCGGGCACCGCCGTGCAGGAACCGTCCACCATGGCCACCGAGGCGGCCGGGACGCCGCCGAGCAGGACCTCGGGGACGTCGGATCCGATCTGCAGGAAGCCCGTGCCGGTCAGCAGCAGGATGTTCTCGCCCTGCTCGGTGCAGATCGGCTGCGGTTCCAGCGACAGGGTCGCGGGCGCGGGCACCACGGCCAGCTCCACGAGCTCGGTGGACTCGCACTGGGCGGTCTCGGGGTTGCGCACGACCACCGGCTGAGCGCCCGGGGCCAGCGCGTCCTGCGCCAGGGTGACCTCGATCGTCGAGCAGCTCTGCGCGTCGGCCAGGCCCTCGATGTCGACGCAGTCGGACACCGCCTCCACGGTGACGTCCACGCCACCGATGGTGACCGTGGGCCAGCTCGCGCCCAGGGTCAGGAAACCGGCGCCGGTCACGATCAGTCCGCGATCGCCCTGCTCGATGCACACCGGCTCGGGCTCGATGTCGTCGACCGACGGGGGCGGCACGATGTGCAGGGTGACGGCCTCCGAGGAGACGCAGGAGGCCGGGGCGGGGTTGGTCACGGTGACCGCATGGGCGCCCGCGCCGACGTCATCGACGCCCACTGAGATGCGCATGGTGGTGCAGGACTGGACGTCGGTCCGCGGTCCGGCGATGGGGGAGCAGTCCTCCATGGCCACGGGCGTGAAGTCGATCCCGCCGACGGTGACCGTGGGTTGCGCGTCCCCGATGATCAGGAAGAAGTCACCCGTGAGCGTGATCTCATTGGCGTACTGGGCCGTGCAGATCGGGGTGGGCAGCGCCGAGGTGAGCGTGGGGGGCGGCACCGCGGTGAAGGCCTGGGTCTTGAGGTTCTTTCCTCCGGTCGGGTTGCGCACCTGGAGGTCGTAGACGCCCCGCTGGAGGGCCAGCGCCGGATCCACGAAGAAGGACAACTGTTTGGAGCTGGTCCACTTCACCCGCAGGTTGGCGACGTCGGCGGGATCCGGATTCAATAGATAGTCGACCTGATCCAGGGTGGAGCCGTCGATGTCGTTGACCAGCGACAGGGTGACCTGCGGCAGGGCGACCTGGGGATCGTCGGTCAGGGCGTCCACCGGCGAAGGAGAGAAGTCGGTGCCGTTGATCAGCACCCAGGTGTCGGCCTGGTGGCAGATCACCTGGGGATCCACGGCGGCGGGCACCGGGGTGGGACCGTCGACCTCGTTGGAGCAGCCCGTGCTCAGGCCCAACAGGCCCAGCAGCGAGACAAGCGTGAATAATAGGATGGTTCGTGTTTTCATGGGGCACCTCCTGATAAATGAAAGCCGCCGGCCGGGTCGCAGAATCGACACCTGGTCGGTACGGCCATGAAGTGAGGCGACCCGGTCCAAAAGGGTCAGAATTTTTTCTACGGAAAATACTTGTCGGTCCCGGTCGATTTCGTGACCCGATCCGGACCGCAGGAGGCACTGACCCTGACGGAGACGAGTGCGTTCCGGAATTTCCGGATCGTGCATCGCGCCCAATGATGCTATAGATCACCGCATCCGGAGAGCCGCCTTGACGCCGTCGCATCCTCACCTCATCCCCTTCCCGCACGAGTGGACCCTCGAGCAGATCGTCTCCGGACTGCTCGAGCGGGATCCTGCCGCCGGACGGGTGTTCTTCGACCGCTTCTCGCGGCACGTGAACCGGCTGGTGTGGCGGATGCTGGGGGCCTGCTCCGAGCACGACGACGTGGTGCAGCAGGTGTTCGTCAACGCGTTCTCGGGCATCCACCAACTGCGGGACCCGCAGCGACTGGAGTCCTGGCTGGTGGGGATCGCCGTCAACACGGTGCGCCACGAACTGCGCTCGCGGAAGTTCCGCCGCTTCTTCGTGATCCTGGGCCTGGCCGACGACCACCTGGGCTCCGAGCTGGATCCCGAGAAGCAGGCCATAGCCGCCGAGTTTTATCAAATGATGGGTCAGTTTCATCCCGAGGAGCGCCTGGTCTTCGTGCTGTGCATGGTCGAGGGCATGACACAGCCCGAGGCGGCCGCCGCCTGCGGGATCTCCCTTTCCACCTGCAAGCGTCGCCTGGCCAGAGCCTCCGAGAAGGCTGCCAAACTGGCCAAGGACCATCCGAAACTGGCGGGCTGCATGAAGGAGGAACGGCCATGAACATCCACGACCTCCACCGGCTCGGCCAAAAAACGGCGGAACAGATGGGCGAGGGCCCCGGAGACGGGCGCATCGCCGAACAGAGGGACGCGGTCATGGAGATCCTGGGCAGCCTTCGGGAGCCGGCCCCCCGGCGCGTGGGATTCCCGGCGCTGGCAGGCGCGGCCGGACTGGCCGTCCTGGTCGCGGTGTTCTCCTGGTTCTTCTGGCCCCAGGCCGCCAAAACCAGGCGCACCCCCGAGGAGGGCATGATCCTCACCGCCCGCACCACCCCGCTGGTCATGGAGCTGCCCGGCGGCAACTCCGCGCGGCTGGCGCCCGACTCCGTGGGCCAGCTGGCCGTCTCCACGCCCGAGGAGGTCCGGGTGGTGCTGATCCACGGTGAACTGACCTCGACGGTCCGCACGCCGGTCCGCTGGAGCGTGCAGGCGGGATCCTACGTGGTCATGGCCGCGGGCACCGAATACGTGGTGCGCTGGCAGAACGAGAAGCTCGAGGTCCGCGTGCAGAAGGGCCGCGTGCAGGTGCTGGGCAGGGACGCCCCCAGGGCCGGCTGGTTCGTCGACGCGGGCGAGACGTTCACCATCGACCGCGGGCGCCTCCTCGAAAAGACCGGCGGCGGGTCGTCCACCCCCGAGGTCCCGGCGACCCAGCCCGAGGTCC
>JAHITJ010000171.1 GCA_018817795.1 Myxococcota bacterium
GCATCGGCTTCGGCAAGACCCCGCAGCAGTGCATCGCCCTGCTGGCCGCGGGTCGCCGCATCGCCTCGATCTGCGGGTCCCCCGTGCTCGTGGGGCCCTCCAACAAGTCCTTCATCGGGCACCTCACCGGCGCCGAAGTGCAGGACCGCCTCGCCGGCACCGTCGCGGCCTGCCTGCTGGCCCGCACCGCCGGCGCCCACGCCTTCCGGGTGCACGACGTGGCGGGCATCGCCCAGGCTTTCACGATCGCGAAGGCCTTCGCAGACGCCACGAACCCGGGTTAGAAGCTGGACTACCACGGAAAAGACGGAAGGGACGGAAAGGAACGGACGGTGAACGTGAACCAGGGCGGGCGCAGGGAACGGGCGGGCTGGAGTTGGAATAATCGAAAATTACAGGGGTTTGCCGGCGGCGTCCTTGTTCCTGCAGAGGATCGGGATGCGGGTCTCGTTGGGATAATACAGCCACTTGCCCAGCTGGACGTCGACCCCCTTGGAGTACTTCTTGGCCACGCCGACCACCAGAGTACAGACGTCGGTGGCGAGCAGGCCCGGCAGATCCGGCCACCACTGGTAGGGACGCTCGTTGCTGACGTAGGAGATGCCGAAGTGGTCGTACTTGATCGGGACGGTGCGCACGAGCACCTTGGTCTCGGTGACCTTCTTGTACTGGGTGACCGAGCCGTTGTAGGTGCCCTTGGACGAGGTGATCCGGATCGACAGCACGCCGGAGGCCTTGACCAGGCCCTTGGCCGTGCCCAGCAGGCTTTTCTCCGCCTTGGCAGCTGGCGGCTCGATGTTGTTGAAGATCGTGCCGATGGAGATGAAGACCTTCTTCTTCAGTTCGGTGATCTTGGCCAGGCGGCCGACCAGCTCGGCCTTCTCGTCACCCTCGAAGATCTCGGCCCAGAGCGGAAGGACGGCGAACTGCGTCTCCACCTCGCCGAGGGTCTTGTAGGTGCGGACCGCATCCATGACCAGCTGGCCATAAAAGAAAAGATCCATCTCCTCCTTGGGGCTCTCAAGTTTCTGGAAGAAGCCTTCGAGCTCGGCCATGCCGCCGAAGTGGGGCACCAGCGGGTTGCGGATCTCGGCCAGGCGGGCCTTCACCATCGCGGGATCCGTGAAGCGGTTGAGGTTGTGGAAGCCCTTGAGCATCGTGATGTTCTCAAAGCGCTGCTCGCGGTGGCAGGCCGACAATTTGTGCAGACCCATGAGCCACTTGCGCTCCTCGGCGGCACGTTTGAGGTAGGCCTGGTAGGACGCGATAAAAGACCGGATCTCGGCTTCGGTGCCGGCGGGCCCCTTGGGCAGCTGCTCGTTGAGGAACTTCGTGGCCGCCTCCCGGTGGGCGTCGATCTCGGCGTAGGTGCCGTAGCCCGGGACGCCCGCCAGCAGCGCGTTGTAGAGCGGCAGCAGGGACTTGTTGAAATAGTTGACGTAGATGCCCTGGTCGGGCTGGGCCTGGTGCTTGCTGATCTGCTGGGCGATGCGGTTGATCTGGGCGTCGTCGCGCACGGCCAGGATGCAGTCGGTGGTCAGGTTCTCGTACCACCGTTGCAGGTTCTGGTGGATCGATCGTGAACTGAAGTGTTGCGGATCCGGCGGCGGCTTGATGGGCTGGGCCTGGGCCGGCAGCGCGAACATCGCAAGGAACGGAATGATGAATAACTGTCTCATGGAAACCTCCTGGAGATGATGTTGTAATCAAACATGCTTTTCACTGATGCACCGTTTCATGCACCACTGAAGCAGATAATTTGTAGTATGTTTTTCAGGACTTTGTCAACTGGTTCAGTTGCACCTTCAGGCGCTCGGCGGTCTTGTGCCCGATCTTCTCGATGGTCACGCTGCGCAAAAACGAGAAGACGCCCGTGGTCTCGCAGGAGGCCTTCAGGCCGCCGGCTGTGAGCACGCCAGCGGCGAACGCACGACGCGAGATCAGCGCCGCTGCGTTGTCGCCCAGCACGATGTGCGAGGCGTGGAAGATCTGCGGGATGTACTGCTCGGGCTTGGACACGAGCAGCACGAGATACTTCACGCGCACGGCCGAGGAGGCGGTGATCATCTCCTCGACGGTCTGCCGCACGACCACCGGGATCTGGGCCAGATCCCGCGTCCAGGCGGGCCGCGGTTCGGGCAGCGCGTCGAGGTGCGTCTCCATGCGCTGCACCAGGCGGCGCGAGGTCGTGAGGAAGCCCACCGTGGTGAAGGGATCGTCGGCCAGCCACGAGGACAGGATCTCCAGGACCGGCTGCACGCCGGAGGTGGAGTCCGTGAGCACCAGCATGTCGTAGGCGGGCACCTCGAGCCGACCGTGCAGGATCTCGCCGGCCGCCTGCACCAGGCGCGAGCCGCCGCAGAGCTCCGTCTTTTCGGGGACAAAGCCGAGCCAGCCGCGCGAGAGCGCCACGAGCCCGGGCACGCCGCCGGTGCGGTAGATGTCGGTGGCCTCGCCCAGCCCTGCGGCCAGGATGCTCACCGGCGAGACACCGCCGGCGGAGTCGGGCTCGAGCAGCACCGCGCGACGGGGAACGCCGGCGACGCGGGCGGCGGCCAGCACCGACAGCAACGCGTGCGGGACCTGCTCGTCCCAGGTCCCCGGGGCGACCACGGCCATGCTCGGCACGGGGCGCACCTCCTGGGTGATCTTCACACCGGTGGTCGGCTCGATCACGCAGGACCGCAGCGTCTCGTACTGCCGCAGGGCGATCTTGCGATGGATGTGGACCAGGCTCTCCAGCGCTGCCTGCTGCGGCGGCGTCACGTGCACCAGGGCCGCCTCGACCACGTCGGGCGCGATCACCAGTCCGCGTCCGCGGCAGGCGGACTCGACCGCCGTCATCCCCTCTTTTTCGATCTCGTCGATTCGTTTCTGGGCGCGGCCGCGCAGCACGGTGGCCAGTCCGGACGGAGGATCCAGTTGCCCGACGACGCGCAGTGCCATGCAGCCCTCAGTTCAGCAGGCCCGTGCCGGTGCCGCGCGAGGTGTAGACGAAGTGGGAGGGCTGCACCGCCTGCAGCATGGCCTGGGGATGCATGACGTCGCGCACGCCCACAGGGCCGCTCTTCTCGATGGCGATCTTCAGCAGGCGGCTGTCCTCGCGGGCGATCTCGACCTGCTCCTCGTTGTCGGTGGCGAGGGGCTCGGCCACCATCTCCTCGTGGTCGACCTGCAGCAGGTCGGCGAACTCGAACTCCTGCACCTGGCGGGTCTTCTCCTCGAACACGGCGATGCCCTTGGGCTTGCTTCCGGACACCAGCAGTTGATCCATTTCAATGGGTTCGACCGGACGCGTCTGTTCCGCATGGAGGGAGGTTTCATCACCGGTCGAGGCATCGTTCACCGCTTCCCAGCCACCACTGGCGAGGCGGTACGTATGACCGGCGCTGGGCAGTTTGCGAAATTTATGAATTATATAGATGCTGAAACCGACACCCATGACGAACGACGCGAACACCGCGACCAGTAACAACCACATGCATCACTCCTGGAGCACCCGAGACAGTGCAGGTCCCCGCTTGGCAGGGAGCGATGAAACATAGCCCATTCACCCGGGAAAGTCAAAAACCGGATTGATTGTTTTACGCCGATCAGATTAAAAGGAAGGATCCTGGTACATCAAGATGATCGTGATGCAGTGGAACGCCTTGTCCGAGCTCTGCAGGGTCTTGATCCGGCGCACTTCCACCTCGGGGTGCAGTCCCAGCCACGCGGTGACCCGTTCGCCAAGCTGCTCCCGCTCCTCGGCCTTGCTCGCCGAGAACACCTTCACGCCGTTGTACTGGATGTCATTCATGGGGCACTCCATCGGAGGTGGGACCCGCGATCACGGGGCCGCTTTTCCGGCGGCCAACCTACGGGGAATGCGGGAGCTTGTCAAGGCTCAGTCTTCGATTTTGCCCAGCAGGTCGTCCTTGTTCAGGACCATGATCTTGTGACCGTCGACGGTGAACTCGCTGCCGGCGTACTTGTTGAAAATCACGCGATCGCCGACGGCGACCAGCTTGTTGATGACCTCGCCGCAGCCCACGGCCACGACCTTGCCGAAGATCGGCTTTTCCTTGGCGCTCTCGGGCACGTAGATGCCGCCGACGACGGCTTCCTTGGATTCTTCCATTTCCACGACGATACGCTCTTCAAACGGACGGATTTTCATAACTGCCTCCATAAAATATGTGAAATTTCCGGCACCGAGCCGGCACGAAACATTCAAACCACCGGTCTGGTCGGTCCATCCGGCCGGATTCCGGGCGACGGCACTTGTAATCACCTCCCGGGCCCCGGTCAAGGGGGCCGGGGGCACCTTTTTCATTTCTTTCGTGAAAAATCGTGCAAAGGCAGGCCGGACCGGACTACTGATCGCGGAAGACGTCGCCCGACGCATTGCCCGAGAACGTGTTGGAGGTCTCGATGTCGGCGTTGACCTGGGCATACAGCCCGAGATAGATGGCATAGAGGCCGCTGTCGGTCAGTGTGCTGTTCGTGATGTTCACGCTCACGCCGTGGCTGTCCGAGGCGATGTGAATCATGGCCTCCTCACCGCTGCCGCCCACGGATCCGCCGTATTCGATGATCGCATGGTCGATGGCGTTGGCCGCGTTGAGGGTGGTGTCGAACACGATCGCCTTCCAGAAGCCGGAGGTCTTCTCGGCACCGGTGATCGTGATCGGCTTTTCGGCGGTGCCCACCGCGTGGAAGCCGGAATAGTCGCCGGGCACCGAGAGGATCCCGGCCGCGGGCAGGATCAGCGTGACGCCGGGCGCCAGGGTCCACACCACGGGGTTCGCCTCGGTGCCGTTGACATCAATGTGATTGTCGAGGTTGTACGGAACGCCCAGGTCCTCCCAGGTGACGCTCTGGTCCACCCAGTCGGCGTCCACACGCACCTCGTCGACATCATTGCCGGTGTAGGTCGAGGTCGTGTCCAACTGATGAACGGCGGTGGAACCGGACATGACAGGCCCCAGCGTGTTCAGGGTCAGGGTGTTGTCGGAGAACTCCGGGAGCACCGCGCTGCCGGTCAGGTTCAACCCGTAACCCGCGCATTCCCGGAAGACGGCGTTGGTGATGTTCATGGTCACGCCCCGGCTGTCGGCGACCAGGCGCAGGCAGGCGCCGTTGGCGTCGTGGGCGATGCTTCCGCCGTACTCGAACGTGACGTGGTCGAGCCGGTTGTCCGCATGATCGGAGGAGCCGATATCCAAGGACCACCAGAAGCCGCGCACCTTCTGCGCGCCCGTGAAGAGGATGGGCGCCTGGGCCGTTCCAATGGCGTAGAGGGCCGCGTCATCGCCGTTGGTGACGAGGTGGGCGTCCTCCTCCAGGATCAGCGTGTTTCCGGCCTCGATGGTCCAGGGCAGCTCCACGCGGAGGTTGCCGCTGAGGTGGAACGGAACGTCGATGGCATGCCAGGTCCCGTTTTTGCTCAGGGAGTAGGTCCGTACCCACACCTCGTCGACGTCGTTGCCCGCATAGCTCGATGAAGCGTCCAGCAGGCCGGCCACCTCGGAGTCGACATTGGCAGGACCCAGCGTGTTCAGGGTCAGCGTGTTGTCGGAGAAGGCGGGCATCAGGGCGCTGCCCGTGAGGAACAGCCCCCAGCCCTGGTTCTCGCGGGCGGTGGTGTGGGTCATGCTCAACGTCACGCCCCGGCTGTCGGCGGTGGCCTTGATGCCGGCAGAGTCGCTGTCGCTGGTGGTGTTGCCCGCGTACTCGACGGTCACATAGGCCAGGCGGCTCTCGACGTCGGCGGTGCCGTCGAAGCGCAGTCCCACCCAGTGGCCGCGCTGCTGCACCTCGCCGGTCAACAGGATCGGATTGCCGGCGGTGCCCACGGCGTCCAGGACCTGATCTCCGCTGATCTCCAGCTTGGTGCCGGCGGAGAAGATGATCTTCACGCCCGGATCGAGGGTGAGCTTCACCCCCGCGGCCAGCACCGGAGTCTTCTGGGCCAGATAACAGCCCGCAGGGACCACCGTGTCCGCATCGAAGCGCTCCGCCAGGACGGTGCAGGTTTCCGCCTTCTTGTCCTCGTCACAGCCGAGCACACCGAAGAGCAGGATGAAGGAAAAGAATAAATAAGTGCGTGTTCTCATCAGACAACCCTTTCTTTTCAGTGAATGAACGAATTGAAAAACCTCTTCAGGCATCAACCTGACAGGACCATATTCCTAAAAACTCGATTTGTCAAGGCGATGTATCGTTATCTATCAAAATCGCACCCCTTCACGTGCCCGGAAACGGACTCTCGAGCCACCAGCGCACAGGATCAAAAGACTCCTGATGATGAGGCCCCGCAGGCCCGGATGACGGACCCCGAGGGAAAAGACGCACGGCCAGGACATGCTTGCAGGGTCTGCCGGTGGAGAAATCCGGGCAATCGCAGGTGCCACCGGAGACGCGGTGCGGCGACCCCCGGTGGGTCACCAGGCAGGCGCCGTCGTCGCAGGGTTGGATTTGGCACTGCAGGGCCCGACGCAGGCGCGGCTCATCGAGCTCCCCGAGATCACCCGGAGCCAGGGGAACCGGCCGCCACCGCGGCGCCGACGGTTCCAGCTCCCTCAAATTCATCTGCGGCTGGCGCAGGCGCAGGATCTCCGAGGCGCTCCCGAGGGCCTCGACGGAGGACGCGTGCACAGGAAACCCGGGGGCCGCCTTCAGCAGGCGCCCCATGGCCAGCAGCACGCGCTGCGCATGCCAGGCGCGCAGGCGGACGGCCTCCCAGGAGGCCCCCCAGAACATCCGGTCCTCCCGCTCCTTTTTTGGCACCTCCCGCCACGCCAGCAGCGCGGCGACCGCGCACGCGGCCACGACGGCCTCGCGCCGGGAGACGTCCAGGCGCCCCTCGAAGGACTCCGGTGCGCACATCAGGAACGAGGGCGTGTCCGCGAGGTCGTCCCCGAGCCGCGCAAGCTCGGCCAGGGGAAAGTACGCCTCCGGAACCACGCAGGCATGGGCGATCCAGAGGACGTCGAACGCGGTCAGTTCCCGCTGCAGCAGGCCGCAGGCACCAGCGAAGCGCGTCACCGCTCCAAACTGCGAGGCGGCGGCCGCCCCCAGCGGAGTCAGTTCGATCCGGGGCGCCTTCCCCCGGCCAGCGCGGCGCGATCCCGCACCGGAGTGCGCCGCAGCCACCTTGGGCGGCCATTGGATCAACTCCAGCTCCGCCAGGCGTTCCAGCGCGTCCTCCAGCAACAGCGGCTCTCCGCAGTGCGCGGCGAACGTCAGCGCCAGGGCCCGCTCCAACTGCGGGAGGCTGGCGCTCAGTTTGTCGCCCAGCTCGCGCAGCACGAACGCATCGAGGTCGGCGGCCAGCTGCGAGCGCACCGGCGCGAACGGCTCGGAAAGCGGATCGGCCGATCCGGCGCGCACCAGCACGAGACCCTCGCCGGCGACGCCCAGCCCCGGACGACCGGCGCGCCCCAGCCGCTGGTGCAGCACCCGCGCGGAGATCCGCTCCCAGCGCCGGGGACCCGCGCCCGGAAACACGAGCTCCGGGCAGATCACGCGATCCACGGGCAGGTTCATGCCCATCTCCAGCGTCGGCGTCGCCACGACCACGCGCACGGCGCCGTCCTGCAGCCTCCGCAGCACCTGTGCCTGCCGCTTCACGGTCAGCCCCGCGTGGTGCACGGCCGAGGGCACCCCAAGCGACTCCAGGCGCGTCACCAGATGGGCGGCGCGCCGACGCGAGTGCACGAACACCAGCGTGGTGCGCGCATCCCCGGTGACCAGCTCCAGCAGTTTCTCCTCGCGGCGACCGGCCTCGTACGGCACCGTGGCCAGCGAAAGCGGCACCGGCCGGTACGACCCGCGCACGCAGGCCGCCCCGAGCCAGGCGCACAGCCGCGGGTCCCCGTCGGCCAGCGTCGCCGACAGCGTGATGACGCGGCTAAACGGCGCGAGCCTGAACAGGCGCACCAGCAGGGTCTCCAGGAGGGCGCCGCGCCCGGGCTGCTCGAGCATGTGAATCTCGTCGATGGCCGCGAACGCCAGCGTCGAGAGATAGGAAAGGCCTGACAGCCTCACCTGCAGGAAGAACGCCTCGTGGGTGGCGATGGTCAGGGCCCCGGTCCGCCAGGGCCGGCCACGGCGCGCCGCCCCCGTGCACAGCGCGACGGTCCCGCAGGGAAGCGCCGCCAGAAGTTGTTCGTACAACTCCGAGGCCAGCGCGCGCAGGGGCACCGAGATCACGCAGCTCTTCCCTGCGGCCACGGCCCGGGCCGCCAGTTGCGTCACCATCCAGGTCTTGCCCGCCCCGGTGGGGAAGTTCAGCAGGAAGTGATGCTCCGTCGAGAAGAAGCCGGCCTCGGCGGCGGCCTCCTGCAGCGGATTGAGGCAGGCTTGTTCAGGTCCCGGGCCGGGATCCGGCATGCGGACTGTCCCCCCACTGGCCGTAGCCGACGCTCTCGCCGATGGCCTGGATGCGGCCCTCGAGACAGCCACGGCACATCTGCGCGTTCTCGTCCATGCAGGGCTTGTTGTCGTAGAGCTGGTAGCCGGTGCGGTACCGCGTGTGGGTCAGGTTGGGCATGATGATGTTGGCGCCCGCGAGGAGCCCCTTCTCCCGTCCCGTGTGCTCGATGGCCTGCAGCGCCGTCGTGGACGCGATGTTCACGTCGGGCAGCACGCAGCGCACCACCGAGATCATGGCCAGCGCCCGGGCGAAGGCATCCTGGGGCGGCAGCGCACCCTCGCCGTCAGCCAGGGGCGTCTGGTGATGCGGGAGAAACGGCCCCATGCCGATCATGTCCACGTCGAGCTCGCGGAAGAACAGCACGTCCCGGGCGAGATCCAGCGGCGTCTGTCCGGGCAGGCCGATCATCACGCCGGTGCCGACCTGGTAGCCGACCTTCCCTAGCAAGCGCAGGCAGTCCACGCGGGCGTCGAAGTCGTGATCTGCCGGGTGCAGCCTGGCGTACAGTTCGCGCGAGGTCGTCTCCACGCGCAGCAGGTAGCGGTGCGCGCCGGCCTCGTACCAGCGGCGGTAGGTATCCTCGGCCTGCTCGCCCACCGACAGCGTGATGCCCAGCCGGCCGCCCGACAGGTCCTTGATCCCGCGGACCATCTCCTCGACGAAGTCCGTGTTCGCGGGCGAACTGAGTTCCCCCGACTGCAGGACCACCGAGCCGTAGTCCATCTCGAAGGCCCAGCGCGCCGCCTCGAGGATCTCCCCGGCGGACATGACGTAGCGCTCCACTTCGGCGTTCTCCGCGCGGATGCCGCAGTAGTAGCAGTTCTTGGCACAGCGGTTGGAGAACTCGATCAAGCCGCGATAATAGACCTGGTTGCCCACGGTGGCCAGCTTGGCCGCATAGGCCGTGGCGCGGAGATGTTCCTGCGCCTGGGGCTCGTGCAGATCCAGCAGGAACGCCAGGTTCTGCTCCGAGAAGTCCCGGGTCTCCAGGATGTGGCGGGTCCGCTCCAGTTCACTCATGAATCACCTCCGGGAGGGACAACTCATTGCGCACGAGCATGGCCAGCGAGATCTGCGCCATGCGCGCCTCGAGCACGCGTGACAGATCCGCCCACAGCGGAAACGTCTGGCAGTGGTTGGTCTGGTCACAGAAGCGCGGGTTTCCGACGCATTCCACGAGCTGGACCCGCCCGTCGAGGGCCTGGGCGACCTCCAGCACGGTGATCCCGTCGGCGGGTCTGGCCAGCCGGTAGCCGCCATGGGGACCGCGCGAGGCCAGCACGAGGCCGGCGTCCCGCAGCGCATGGAACAGGTTCTCCAGGTACTTGATCGACAGGTTCTGCCGCTGGGCGAGCGCGGCCAGGGGCACGGGACGATCCTCACCGCCCTGGGCCAGCTCGACCATGGCCCGCATGCCGTAGCGGACACGGGTGGAAAACTTCATGCGGATGCCTCCTTCGGACGGCCGCCGGGAACAACGGTGCGGCCATCGCCTATTTCATACTTATGAAGTAGGGATTTGTCCAGCGCTTTTTTGTGGGTCACAGCGCCGGTCAAGTTCGATGAGCCCGTTTACCGCCTGCATGGGGCGGTTGACCGATGATAGCCCATGGTTGGGCGACCGGCCTCCGGTCGCACTACCGTGGGAAAACATCAAAAGAAAGAAAATCACAGGAGTTTTTTAAGCGGTTCTCCACCTGGGTATCAGACGGTGTCATCGAACCTGACCACGGCTGTCAGATCAATCAGATCAATCAGACAGGTTCCACCGGCTTGTCCACGTCAGTCAACTTCTGCGCAACTGTCGCGGCCTTGTGCGCGGCGCGCGCGGGCTCGACGATCCAGCGGCGGTAGAGTTCGGACGTGGCGTCCAGGATCTGCGGGGTGTTCTCGAGGTGGGCCAGGCAGAAACCGACGGCCTCGATGGTGGACAGGCCGGCCTTCTTGACCTGGGCGCGCTGGGAGGCCAGCTCCGGGTTCAGTTCCACGGTGTGGCACTTGAGCAGCCAGGGGTTGCGCCACCACAGCGTCTTGGCCTGCTGCCAGTTGCCGTCCAGCGCGATGATGCCCCGGATCTCGCCGGGACGATCGACGATCTGGTGTTCCCGGGTGCGCACGGTGACCGGCCGGTCGCCGCCGCCGCCCTCGCCCTTGAGCACCAGCACCGCCCACTCCGACGGCCTCCAGGGCCGGCCCGTGGCGGCCTCGAGGTTGCGCCACGAGAGCCCCACGCGCACGGTGCAGTCGCCAAACAACTGACCCGCCAGCGAAGCGGAGTTCATCCACTTGTGGGTCTCCTGGGGGTGCTCCAGGATCACGACCGCGAGCCGGTTCTTCACCGGGACGATCTGTCCGCAGAAGCAGGCCGTCTTCGGACGGCTGCAGGCGGCGCAGACCTCCGCGGCAGGGAACTTCAACTTGGCGACTCCGGGTTGTTCCGGGCGATCTCCGGGTCTTCCCGATCGGGCTCCGGGGCGTCTTCGGCCTGGCATGGGATATTTCTCTCCTGGGCGCGCCGGTGACCCCACTTTGTCCGGTCCACCGCGCGTCGCTGGCATGGTAGTTCGCAACCCCGCCCGGACACAAGCTGAAAACCGGATTTCCTCCCCCCCCCCCCCCCCCC
>JAHITJ010000172.1 GCA_018817795.1 Myxococcota bacterium
CTCGATGGCCGTCTCGAAGTGCCGGCGGGCAGGCTCGTGCTGCCCTGCGCGCGACGCCAGCAGGCCGCGGACCTGGGCGATCTGGGCCCTGGCGATGCGCAGCGTGCGCAGCTCGGCCCCGTGCTTCTCGGCGGTGCCCAGATGGGTCTCGGCTGCATCGGGGTCGCCCCGGCGCACGGCCAGTTCGACCAGCGTCAGTCGCACGAGATGATCCTGGGGGTGTTTATCCTGGAGTTCGTTCAGGATGCGCTCGGCGCTGTCGAAGTCGCCCAGATCCAGCACGGCCTTGGCCCAGGCACACGCGATCTCGATGAGGTCGGGCTCAGCACGGGCGGCCTTTTCCAGAAGGACCACCGCTTCCTGCGTGTGTCCCGTCTGCGCCAGCGCCTGACCCCAGGCGAAGCAGACCAGCGGGTGCTCCGGATTCTCTTCAAAGGCCGCGTGGAAGTGCGTGTAGGCGATGGTGGAGTGATTCTCCGATAGCGCCTTGTAACCATGCTGCAGGTGAGAAATCCAGTCTGACATGGGACCTCCGAAGCCGTTCGATTCACGGACCGATGAAGTATAGGCGAAAGGGTCCCGGATTCAAGTGGTTTCAGATCTCGTAATGGTTGACATGATGGCCCACCCGGCGGCATGCTGTCGTCTGGCGCCCGTGTTGCGCCAAACGGGTGTTTCATGAGCGAAAATGTGATCGATGCGTTCCGCCTCGGCCGGGCGGCCCGCGTCCTGCGTGTTCTCTGTTGGATTTTCCTTGGCCTGGGCCTGTTCATCCTGGGGTTTCTGCTGCTCGTGTGGTTTCTGACCTACCATCCCGCTCCCGTCGAGAACGTGGCCGTGACCAACCGGCCCGACGCACCCCTGCTGTCCCGCGCGCAGCCCTTCTCCGTGCTCAACTGGAACGTCCAGTACATGGCCGGCAAGAACTACGTCTTCTTCTACGACCTGCTCGACGGCTCCGGACCGGACATCCGTCCCAGGCGCGTCGACATCGACGCCACCACCCGGGAGGTGGCCCGCGTCATCGGCGAGAAGCGCCCTGACTTCATCCTGATCCAGGAGCTCGACGACGGCGCCAGACGCACCGATGGCGAAAACCAGTTGGCTAAACTGCTGGCGCTGCTGCCTCCGGAGTACGGCAGTCATGCCACGGCCTGGTACTGGAAGGCCGCCTTCGTGCCGCACCCGAAGGTGTGGGGACGCGCCGGTGTGAAGCTCGCCGTGATCAGCCGCTTCCGCCTGGCCTCGGCCACCCGGTACCAGCTGCCGTTGATGCCCGACTGGTGGGTCGTGCAGCAGTTCAACTTCAAGCGCGCCGTGCTCGAGGTCCGCGTACCCCTGGCCGAGGGCGGCGATATGGCGCTGATGACCGCCCATCTCGACGCGTTTGCCCAGGGCACCGACACCATGGAGCGACAGGTCGGTGCGGTCCTCAAACTCCTGGCCACCCATGACGCCGCGTCGCGCCCCTTCGTCCTCGGCGGTGACTTCAATCTGCTGCCGGACCGCGCCGCCTACGATCGCCTGGGCCCGCCCCAGCGCGCCTACTTCAAGCCCGAGACCGAGCTGGCCAGGCTGCGCGCGAAGTACGCATCGATCCCTTCGGCCGCGCACACGCAGGGCCCCGACTTCGCGAAGTGGTACACGCATTTCCCCAACGACCCGGGGGTGGCCGGCCCCGACCGCACCATCGATTATCTCTTCCTCTCCCCGCGGTTGACCATCGAGGAGGCCGACGTGCTCTCCGAGGGCACGCTGCGCATCTCCGACCACTTCCCGTTGTTCGCAAAGTTCCGGATTCCCTGAGGCACCCGCCTTGACAGCGGCCTGTTGTGCAGATACATCTGAGCGATGGACAAGCAACCCGCTCCCAGGTCATCCGGTTCCGTTCAGGGGCGTCTCTTCGGCGCATTCACCATGCACCGCACCTGTCCGAAGTGCGAGTTCGGCGTGCCGGTGAACGGCCCTACGGATCGGCTCGCCTGTGATCGGTGCGGCGAGATTGTGGACGTCGCGTCCATGATCGACGACGCGCTGCAGGAGCTGCGTGACGATCCGGTTGGAGAGCGGCAAAGCGGACGCCGGTACACCTTCGGGCGCGATGGCATGCTCACTGTCTCGGGGTTCGTCCAGCTGCGCGAGGAGATTCCATCCTGCATCGAATGCGATGCGCCCCTGGCGATGGTCGACCCCGGTCGCGACGAGACGCTGGTCTGCGCCACCTGCGGCACCGTCGCGGAGACGTTTCCGCCCCCGGAGGCCCTGCGCGCGCGTCATCCCTGGTTCCTGCAGTGCATTGATGCCGAGCGTCCCACGGCGGCCGGACAGGCCGCGGCGCGGTCGGGGGAGGGCGCCTCCGCGCTGCTTTTGGGCTGTCCAAACTGCGGCGCGACCCTCGAGGCCGGCGCGAAGGATCCCAGGGATCATGGCTGCGCGTTCTGCCAGACCCGTTTCATGATCCCTGACGCCGCCTGGGAGCACCTGCACCCGGTCCGGCGCAAGCGACGCTGGTTCGTCGAGTTGGCGCCGTCCCCCGAGCATCCCGCACAGGGTCCGCTGCCGCGTGGCGTCCTGGAGATCGCTGCGTCCAAGCCAGAGCCGATGAGCCTGGAGCGGCGGGAGTTCCTCAACCAGAAGGCCTGGATGAAGCGCCAGGCGGCACGGATCTCCGCGGAGAAAAAATCCACCGAAGATGCGTCCGGCGAATCCGCGGCCGTCTCCGTCACACCACCGGCCCCGGTCCTGACGCGCTTCCGGGTGGTGGTGCGCTGCAGGGAGTGCGGCACCGAGATCCCCATCAACGGTCCGGTGCGGCATGTCACCTGTGGCACGTGTTTCGCCACCATGCAGGTCGGCCGCTTCGTGGGCAACTGGATCCGTGAGGCGGAGCATGGCTGCTGTGCCATGCCAAAACCGGCGCGAAAATGCAGGGTCGGCGGGCGTGGACTCAACGGCGAGACCCACGCCGAGGTCGTCGAATTCATCGCCTGCACCGACTGTGGCAAGCCCCTGCCCGGGGTCCCCCACGGGGCGACGGAGGCCGCCTGCACCGCCTGCGGGGCTGCGTTCTCCACCTTCCCGGGCCCCGAATGGCTCGGCGACGAGGTCGTCTCCGAGGTGCAGTGCATCCTGTGCGAGATGGAGGTCGCGCCGGTGAAGGACGGAGCGAATGGGTCGGCCTTCTCCGGCGCCTTGACGCCTGCAGGCGCCGCCGTGACGCCGGTGACCTTCGACTGCATCGGCTGCGGCTCGTCGATGCCCGTGGGTCCCGACACAGGGCGGATCTGCCGCTGTCCCTTCTGCAGCCGGGATCAGTACATCCCTGACGCGTTCTGGTTCCGCCTGCATCCACCACAGGTGGCGCGGGACTGGTTTCTTGCCCTGGGCGGCCCGCTGATCCGCAATCCCGAGCTGGCAGACGAGGCGGCCAGGCTCCAGCTCTCCTGGAACGACGCCGACCCCGCCGTGACTGCGGATGGAACCGATACACAGCCCGCCATGATTGATGACGCCGCTCCCGCCTGGCGCGGGCACCTGCTCTTCGCGCTGAAACTGACGCTGGCCGCCGGCGCCGCGTTGCTGCTGCTGCGGTGGTGCTCCTGAGTTCTGCTCTCGCGGTCAGTCGTCGCCCTTGAGTCGGCGGATCATCCGGCCCTCGTCATGGAGCGCCCCCCAGCGGCGTCCGGCCTGCCGTGAGAGGCGCACGTCGGCGCGCAGTGCGTTGGCGCGGGCCTCCTTCTGCAGCTTGTGCCAGGCGTCGAGGCGGTCCGCCGAGAGATCGCCCGCTTCGACGGCCGACCGCACCGCACAGCCCGGCTCGCCCTCGTGGGCGCAATCAGCGAATCGGCAGCCGGTGGCCAGCGCCTCGATGTCGGAGAACACGCGCTCCATGCCGGCCTCGTCGGTCAGCGCGAACTCCCGCATGCCGGGCGTGTCGAGCATCAGGCCGCCGGCGGGCAGCCGCACCAGTTGGCGATGCGTGGTCGTGTGCTTCCCCCGGTGGTCGTGCTCGCGCACCGGCGCCGTCTCGAAGCGCGTGTCGCCCAGCAGGGCGTTGAGGATCGTGGACTTGCCCGCACCCGACGAGCCCACCAGCGCGCCGGTCTTTCCGGGAAGTCCGGCGGCCGCGGCCAAGGCGGGAATGCCGTCGCCGGTC
>JAHITJ010000173.1 GCA_018817795.1 Myxococcota bacterium
CATCAATCCCGAGAACATCCAGAAGTGGGTGCAGGAAGCCGGCCTCGACATGGCCAAGTACAAGGCTGCCGTGGACAACAAGACCCATGACGCCACCATCGCCCGCCAGCAGGCCCTGGCCATGCGCTTCGGCGCCCGGGGCACGCCCGCGTTCTTTGTGAATGGTTATTTCCTGTCCGGCGCCCGGCCCCTGGCCCAGTTCAAGCCCATCATCGACCGCGAGATTGCCAAGGCCAACCAGGCCATCTCCGAGGGCAAGGCCACGGCCGAGAACTATTACCAGTTCCTGATGACCACCGCCGAGCCCGCCGCCAAATGGATCGGCGGCGACGCCAAGCCGAATCGCCGCTCCTCTCGTCCCCGCCTGGACCACACCAAGGTCTACCGCGTGTTCCCTGAGGGCGGCGCTGCCGTGTTCAACAAGCTTCCGTTCTTCGGCGACCCCAAAGGCCAGGTCGTGGTGACCATGGGCATCGATCTCGAATGCCCCTGGTGCGAGAAGCTGCTGCCCACCCTCGAAGAACTCATGAACGGCACGCCCGTGCCGGCTGGTCAGGCGCCCGCCGCGGACCACTTCGGCGGCTACAAGACCGGCGTGAAGTTCGTCCTCCTGCACTATCCGCTGCCGTTCCACAAGGCCGCGCCGATGGCCCACCAGGCCTCCCAGGAAGTGTTCGAGCAGAAGGGCCCCGTGGCCTTCTACAACTTCATGAAGAAGTGCTTCCAGAACCAGAAGCAGTTGACCCGTCCGAACCTGGAGACCTGGGCGCAGGAGCTGGGCGTGAACATGCCCAAGTTCAAGGAAGCCCTCGACAAGGAGACCCACAAGGCGTTCATCGAGCAGATCCAGCTGCTGGCCCGGACCATCGGCGTGCAGGGCACCCCGGCGGTCTATGTCAACGGCAAGTTCCTGCTCGGCCGCGGCATGCCGATCTTCCGCCGCGCCATCGACGAAGCCCTGACCGCTGCCGCCGAGATGATGAAGGCCAACCCGGCGATCACCAGCGACAAGGTCTACGAAGAGATCATGAAGACGGCCGAACCCAAGGCCATCTGGATCGCCCCTCCTGACGCCGATGGTTCCGGTGCGCCGGTCCAGATCCAGAAGATCAACGTGCCGGGGACGCCGGGCGGCGCTCCCCTGGGTCCCATCGCTCCCAATCGTGGAATCGTGCCCGCCACCCCGCCGCAGATCGGTCCGCGCATCGTGCCCGTGCGTCCACAGCCCGGTCTGCCTCCGATGGCCCCGGCTCCGGCCCCGGCTCCGGCCCCGGCTCCCGCGCCCGCTCCGGCTCCCGCGCCCGCGAATCCGTAGTTCCTCCCGGGCGTCCTTCGACGTCCCACCCGTATTGTTTTACGCATGATGAAATTCACCCACCTTTTCGTTTTCTCGTCACTGCTGCTGGCCCTGGCCTGCAGCAAGGAAAAAACCATCATCGTCATCGAAGAGGATCCCGATGCGTCGGAGGACTCCACCGATGGCGGCGCCGCCCAGGGCGTCGTCAACACGCCCGGCGTCAACGGCGAGGGACAACCCGTCCCCTCGGTCCTTGGTCCGCTGCAGAAGCCCAAACCTTCCTGTCGAGCCAGCATTGCGGAGTGGCCCGGTCCCGATCCGGCCCTGCCCGAGGTCCTGTCGATCCTGCCCGAGGGCACGCGCAGCCTCCGGGTGCTGACCCGCGCCCGGGTCTACATGAAGCCAGACGCCACCTCCGAGTTGACGGGCGTCGTCAAGCAGTACACCCGCCTGGCGCCGACGCGGTACGCCCCCGCCGGGGGAGGCTGCAAGAAGTACTGGCTGAACCTGGGAAAGCACCGCTTCATCTGCGGTGAGAACCTCGAACCGGACAAGCGCGAGACGTTGCTCCGCGATCAGCCGATCCTGGCCCCCGGCGCCATCGTTCCCAACAAGTACGGCCGGATCCGCCGCACGGGCGCATCGTATTATGCCAACTCCTCCGATCTGGAGGCGGGAAAGGCCGCAGGCACCTTCAACGCCGGAGACATGATCCAGTTGATGGAGTTCAAGAACCTCAAGGGCAAGCCCTACTGGGTCACGGGCAAGAAGTTTCTCGTCTGGGACGAGGAGATCCTGGGGTATCATGTGCCGGAGTACCATGGCATCGACCTGCGGAAACTGAACATCAACCTGCCCGCGGCCATCGTGCGCGCCAAGAGCATCAATCTGGTGCCGACGGGCGATCCGGGTGGGTCGGAGCTTGCCGGTGTGAAGCCACTGGGGCACTACTCGATCCGGGCGCTCTACGATCGCAAGAGGCTCGACAAGGCACTCTTCTACCGCCTCAAGGAAGGTTGGATTCCCGCCCGGCGCGTGCTGTCGGCCTGGCCCGCCAAGAAGGTGCCCCCCGGGCTCGCGCCGTGCGAGAAATGGATCGAGATCAACGTGAGCATGCAGACCCTGGTCGCCTACGAGGGCGAGGAACCCGTGTATATGGCTCCGTTCTCCAGCGGGCTGAAGAAGTATCCGACGCGCTATGGCATCTTCCGCGTCTGGGCCAAGAAGGCCATCTCCGACATGACGTCAGGGATGGGTGCGACGGAGAAATATTCCGTCGACGACGTTCCCTGGGCCATGTTCTTCTTTCTCGGACAGGCGCTGCACGGCGCCTACTGGCACACCGACTTCGGCAACCGACGCTCCCATGGCTGCGTGAACCTCACGCCCATCGATGCGAAGTGGATCTACGAGTGGATGGAGCCTGCCGTGCCTCCTGGCTGGCTGGAGGTCTACGTCAACGAGGACAGCCCGGTGCCCGGCACCACCGTGGTGGTGAGGCACAAGTACGACCATGAGGTGCAGTTCCTGCGCTATGCGCGCAAGCTGGCCCCCCCCGAGGAAGTCAAGCGGCTCGACGACCTGAAAAAGAAGGATTTGGCCGCGCAGACCCGACGCATGTACGAAAGCAAGGGCGGCGACGACGACGGCAGCGAATAACTGCGAGCGAAGCTTGTGCTCTACGAGCGAAGCTTGTCCTCCATGATCCGCAGCATCGTGTCATCGGCCATGGCCATGCCCGTGCGGCCGATGGTGCTCAGGTTCCAGATGGTCTCCTCGGCGGACCGACCGACAAAACCCTCGGATTCGTTGATGCCGTGGTGGTGGATGGCCATGTAGGCCGCGAGGATGGCCGAATCCGTTGAGCTGGCGACCTTGAGGGCGCAGCCGCTCTTGGCGCCGTCGCAGAGCATGCCGCCCAGGTCGCTGATCAGGTTGTTCACCGCCAGTTTCATGCGTTCACGGTCAGCTCCGACCTGCTGGAACACGATGGCCACCGCCGCGCCGACGCCGGAGGCGATGGCGCAGCCGCAGAGCGGTGAAAGGCTGCCCGTGTAGCACTTGACATAGGAGTTCACCAGGTGGGACAGGGCGATGGACTGCAGGACCTTCTTTTCGTCGACGCGAAAGTATTTTCCCACGTTGTAGGGCACCAGGATCGCCACGATGCCCTGGTTGCCGCTCTGTCCGGAGGACATCACCGGCAGCGCCACGCCGCCCATGCGGGCGTCGGCGGCCGACGCGGTGAGGATCCGGGAGGAGGAGAAGACGTCGTCGAGGAGGAAGCCCCGCTCGCGCAGGTCCGCGAGGTAGAACCCGACCTTCTGGCAGGTCTCGCCGACCTTGGCGATCTTCAGGTTCATGAAGATGCCCTCGCGCAGGAAGGCTTCGTCCTCCTCGTCGATCTGCTGTGCCAGCGCGACGAAGTCCATCAGGTTCATCGTCTTGAGTTGCTCACGGTACGGAAGGGTCACGGGGGCGCTGCCGCCCGGAGACGACTGCAGCACCTGGTTGTCGATCTGGAGCAGCACGACGTTCCTGTGCGATCCCTCCAGCACAGCCCGGGCGCGGTGGCCGTTCGCGTGGACGGTCACGTCGATATACAATTGTGACCGGCTGCGATCCGGCTGGATCACCACGGCCTTCTCCGAAACCAGTTCGTTGGCGCGCGTCACGATTTCCGGGGTCACCTCCTGCAGGATCTTCATCTCCAGTTCAGGACGGCGGATCAGCGCGCCCAGGGCCGCAGCGATGGCGTTGCCCTTTTTTCCACCGGAGTTGGGCACGGCCACGGCAAAGCCGTTCTTGTACACGCCCTGATCGACGATGACGTCCATGCGCTCCGGATCGGCGTCGAGCTGCTGTCCTGCCAACGCGGCCGCCCAGGCCACCGCGATGGGCTCGGTGCAGCCCAGGGCCGGAAAAACTTCGTGTTTGAGCACATCCTTGAGAATGTTCATCCTGCGCCTCCTGGTCGGTGGACCGGAGCACCCGGTCCGTGTCCCCGGTGATCCGACATGGGCGTCCCCGAGACCGGGTCAGACAAGCACGACCACGGCGCGCGCGCAAGACCCAGTTGAGTGAAATCAGGGAATTGGCTTGAATTGATTGATGGAAACTAACGGCAGACGCCGTAGACGTCGGAGCCCAGGGTCATGGACTGGCTGCAGGTGAGGTTGGTGTCCGTGCAGTCGACGCTGCCGTCGAGCATGCACAGTTCACGGCAGATGCGGTTCTGGTTGTTGCCCGTGCAGGTGGCCCCTGGCACACAATCGGTGCCGACGGTGCATTGGGAGCCGATGTCCACGGTGCCGGCCGTAGCGCAGTAGCCAGTGGGGTTCTGGGCGTCGAGGTAGCAGGCCTCGGGGTCGACGCAGACGGTCAGGGTGATCGGGTCGCAGAACATGACGACGTTGCAGGTCGGATCCGCCGCGCAATCGAGATCATCGCAGTCGATGTCGCCATCACCGTCGTCGTCCTGGCGGTTGTCGCAGATCTCGACCATGCCACAGATCGGATTCATGAAGCAGTCGTCGTCGTCGCAGTCGACAAGATCATCACCATCATCGTCGGTCTGGTTGTCGCAGATCTCCAACGTGGTCGGGCAGTCCGGAGATTCGATGCAGTCGAGGTCCTCACAGTCGATGTCGCCGTCACCGTCGTCATCGGCCTGGTTGTCGCAGATCTCCTGCGTGGCTGAGCAGGCAGGGAAGTCCACGCAGTCGGTGTCATCACAGTCGCTGTCGCCGTCACCGTCGTTGTCGAAGGTGTCGTTGCAGATCTCGTCGGTGAGATTGCAGAACTGGTGGTTCAGGCAGTCCTGATCGTCGCAGTCGGCGAAGGTGTCGCCGTCGTCGTCGGTCTGGTTGTTGCAGATCTCGGCGCCGGTGCAGGCGGCGTCGGCGATGCAGTCGAGGTCGTCGCAGTCGACGAAGGAGTCACCGTCGTCGTCGGTCTGGTTGTCGCAGACCTCGGGATTGGAGATGTTGTTGAGGTTGTTGACGTTGTTGGTGTTGCAGGCCGAGTTGGCCCAGCAATCCTGATCGTCGCAGTCGACGAAGGTGTCGCCGTCGTCATCGGTCCCGTTGTCGCAGATCTCGTCGTTGGAGTTGTTGTTCGAGGAGTTGTCGTCACAGGCAGTTACTAGGAAAAAAGCGAAAAGAAGGATGGTCAGACTCGAAAAGATTTTCATGGAAACCTCCGTAGGTAGGCAACTGCCATACCAGGAAAAAGTGATCCGAAGCACTTTACTCCCACTTTGCACCTTTTGCAAACTGGCCTGCGCAATTTTCAGATATCAACACCTGTACGCCGGCACCGCGGGATTTTTGATTCCGTTGGCAAATCCGGGTAGATTCCGCGCATGAACACCTCCGTAGAAAAACCTCCCATCGTATTGATCGCCGGTGGTGGCACCGGCGGACACCTGTTCCCGGGCCTGGCGCTGGCCGAAGCGTTCCAGGAGATCGGAGCCGAGATCCACTTCGCCGGTTCCTCGCAAGGCATCGAGGTCCGTGCCGTACCCCGGGCGGGGTATCCGCTGCACCTGATTCCTGTCCGGGGCATCAAGGGGCGGGGGATCCTGCGCAAGATCCTGGGGCTGTTCATGCTGCCTGCGGCGTTTTTCTCGTCGTGGAGGCTGCTGCGTCGCGTCCGGCCGCGCCTGGTCGTGGGGGTGGGGGGCTACGCCTCCGGGCCGGTGGTGTGGACGGCCTCGCTGCTGGGCTACCGCACCGCCATCCTCGAGCAGAACACGGTGCCCGGGCTCACCAACCGCAAACTCGGACGCCGGGTGCGGCGCGTGTACATCACATTTCCGGAGTCGGAGCAGTATTTTCCCGGGAAGAAAGTCCGCAACCTGGGAAACCCGGTGCGGCGCGCCATCGTGGAGAGTCTGGCGGGAGGCGTGGCCGCCACCGGGAACGGTCCGCTGCGCATCTTCATCTTTGGGGGAAGCCAGGGCGCACGCGCGATCAATGAACTGTTCATGCGGAGTGCCGCACTCCTCGCCGCCAAGGGTGTGAGTATTCGGCACCAGACCGGTGCCGCCGACCGGGAGCGTGTCGAGGTCGCCTATCGCGAGGCCGGGGTGAAGGCCCGTGTTGACGACTTCATCCATGACATGGCCGGCGCCTACGCCGAAGCCGACATCGTGGTGTGTCGCGCCGGGGCCACGACCTGCTCGGAGCTGGCGATTGCAGGCCGTCCCGCGATCTTCATCCCCTATCCCCATGCGACGGACAACCACCAGGAGCACAATGCGCGGTCTCTGGTGCAGACCGGAGCTGCCATCCTGCTGCTTGAAGCCGACGCCACTGCGGACACCCTGATCGCCCACCTGGAATCCCTTTCCCGCGATCGGCTCGCGGCCATGAACGCCGCGATGACCGCAGCAGCCCGCCCCCGTGCCGCAGCCGAGATCCGCGACGACCTTCTCACGCTGTAGGAATCCTGGTGGAGACCGCGAACCGGTCGGATCATTTTCTTGTATCCCGTCTATGGTTTCAGTCAAACGGCTTTCGCCGGAAGCTGACATTCTTGTCATACTCGAAGGCGCGGGTTTGCCACGAAACGACGGACCCTGACATTATTGACATACCTCACACTTGAGAAAGTGGAGAATTCCCTTATAGAACAATGATTTGGCTATTTGTAAAAATATATGACCGGCCGCGGACGACCCAACCCTGAAAAAAAGAGGAAAAAAAAGATGACAGGAAAAAAAGGAATGCTAGGCTAAGGATTAGGAAGGAAGGGCTAAGCTAAGTTAAGATCCAAGCCTGGCAGCTTCTTCTTGACGCAAGTTCGGTGCCATCCTTCCTTCTTCTTTGAATTCCATTGTCATTGCTGGAAAAAACGGGGTCCTAGGACCCCTGCGTCCACGGGAGGGTTCTTCCGGGAAGGACCGTTTCCGACATTTCTGTCATAGTTGCGGAAAAAGTTGACCCAAAGCCTGTCGCTGGGCCTCGAAGTTGACCTCGGCACCCTGTCGGGCGAGGTCCAGCAGTGTGGAAAGTTGGGCGGTGGAGAAGGGATGGCCCTCGGCGGTGCCCTGGATCTCGACCAGGTCCAGCGCCTGGGTGAACACGAAGTTCATGTCGACCTCGGCGGACGAGTCCTCGGCGTAGTCCGGGTCCAGCAGCGCGTCGCCCTGGAACAGCACACAGGAGCACGCGCACACGGCATGACGCAGCGGCAGAGTCCTGAGCAGGTTCTTTTTTTGCAGGTGCGCAAGGGCCAGGGTCAGCGCCACGAAGGCGCCGGTGATCGATGCGCACCGGGTGCCGGCGTCGGCCTGCAGCACGTCGCAGTCCAGGGTGATGGTGCACGGCGGCAAAGCCTCCAGGTTCACGGCCGCGCGTAGGGATCGGCCTATCAACCGCTGGATCTCCTCCTCGCGGCCCTTGCGCGTACGGCTGGAGCGTGTCAGCGTGGCGCCAGGCAGCATCGCGTATTCGGCGGTGATCCATCCGCCTGCACGGTCCCTGGCGAACCAGTGAGGAACCTTTGTCTCCACGTGGGCTGCGCAGCAGACCCGGGTGTCTCCGCAGGAGATCAGGACGGAGCCGGCGGGTCCCTTCTGGAAGTCGGTCTCGATCAGGATCGGCCGCATCTGGTCGGGCTGGCGTTGATGTTTTCTCATGGAAAGTTCCTTTCACCGCAGGTGGCGGGCGGCGCCGCAGGGGCACGCAGGGCGCGTGGCAGGGCAAGGAAGAATAGGCTTCCGGCGAGGGCACCGGAGAGATCCAGGATCCAGTCGACGGGGTCGGCCACGCGGCCGGGCACGAAAGACTGGTGCCACTCGTCGAGGCCACCTGCGAGCGCGCAAAGGGCCAGCATGATTCCCACCGCGCGCATCGATGAGCGCTTCGTTGATCGCGACAGTGCCCAGGCCAGCAGCACGGCCAGGAAGAAATACTCGGCCGGGTGGAACACGAAGCCAGCGACCGGGCGGCTCGTGCGCGTGGAGGTGGCCGACAGGAGGGAGATCAATCCATAATAATAGAGGGGTGGCAGAAACCTGGCTCTCCCGGAGACGAACCCGGGCAGGAGAAAGGCCAGACCTCCGGTGAGAAGCAGCACGGGAAACATGCGGTAGTATGGGTGTTCCACACCGAAGAAAAGGACGACCGCGATCGCGGGCGGGACCTGGACCCACAGGATGGCGGCGGGGAAATGCTGACGCAACAGTCGCAGCAGCGAGTTCATCGGCCTACCAAAGCATCTTCGTCACGCGGGCGGAGGTGACGATGCGGGGATTGATCAGCGGCTCCTGGGGGCGAGACACGAAGAGGATCTCCACGGCGGCGCCGTTCTCGAGAACCTGCAGGATGCGCACCTCTTCGAGGGAGTCCGCAAACGGGGACCACATCGTCGCGTTCTTCACAGGAGTCACGTTCAGCGGTACGAAGCGAACCTGGTCCGGATCGACCAGTTCGAGTTTGCCCGTGTAGGTGATGATGCCCGCCTTTTCCCGGTTGAGGTAGAGCAGCAGCCCGAAGCCGATGTTCTCGCCGCGGTGAAAGGTGACCGGGTGTCCGGGGCCTCCCTTGCCGGTGAGCGCAAGGACCGATGCGGTGTCGACCTCACGGGTGATCACGGACTGAGCCATCACGAGCTGGACGCTCACCGTCTCCCGGGATGCGGTCGTCACGCGGCCCCACTCCCCGGTCAGGCCCAGGCATGCGAGCACCGGTGTGCGTGGCGCCAGCCTGGCCGGAGCAACCGCAGGCAGCAGCACGGCTGCCGGAACGGTGAACTCGAGCACGCCCGCCTGAAGGACGACGTGGTTGCCGTCGATGCGGACCACCGAGGCAACGGCCATGTTGATGATGTCCCAGGAGCGGCCGATGGGTGTCGGCGTCCAGACCCGGTCGCCAGGTTTGAACGAGGGGATGACCTCGGGGCCGACATACCAGGGGAAGGTATCCGGGTTGCGGACCGCGGCGCTCTTCTTGGCCATCCGGTGGTCGGGCACGATGGGCCTCACCGTGGATTCGCGCGGATCCGACGGCCCGCGGTGCTGCTGCGGAGGCTCCGAGCAACCGAGAATGAAGATCAGGCTCAGCAGTGCGACCGGCTTCAGGCGGTTTTTCATAGCTCCACCAGTCCTGCCTGCATGGCCAGGCGAACCGCTTCGACCCGGGAGTTGACGCTCATCTTCCGATAGATCCGGGCCAGCATTTTCTTGATGTTCGTGCGTTTGCGGCCCATGGCCGAGCCGAGCTCGGGGTTGGACAGGCCCCGGGCCATCAGGTTGAGCAGGTCGATCTCCTCGGGGTTCAGTTCGTAGTTCGGGCCCGATCGACCGCGAGCCGACAGGAAGAGGTTCCAGAACCGCGCCGCCAGCTGGGAGTCGATCACACAGCCCCCCTCGGAGACGTCCACGATGCCCTGGTACACCTTCTTCAGGGCCGTGCCCTTGAGCAGGTAGCCCGCAGCGCCCTTCTGGATCGCCAGGAACACAACGTCCTCGGAGGAGGTGGTCGTCAGCACCAGGATCTCAGGGTAGCTCTCACGCAGGGAGAGCTGCTCGATGCACCAAAGGCCACCGTTTCCGGGCATCTCCAGGTCCAGCAGCAGCACGTCGGCACCATCGAGGGCCGGATCGGCCAGCGCCGCCTCGGCGCACTCGGCGTGGCCGCAGAACCGGACATCCACCATCCGGGGAAGCTTCTCGATGAGGTCGCGCGCGAAAATCGCGTTGTCTTCGCAGAGGTACAACTGAATTGTCATGCCTTGTCAGTTCTGATACCGCTGGGGGATGCCGTACTCCAGAAACACGTCGGAGAGCCCCAGTTCGAGGAGGTAGGCCGCCTCGGACGCGTCCTTGGGAACGTCGTGCACATCGCCCAGCGCGGAGCGGCGGTAGAATTCTCCGGCGAACGAGACCAGGAAGCGGCCGTTGAGAATCGGGAACTCGCAGAGCAGGTCGCAGGTGTTGCCCGCACTGTCGGTGGCCGTCCAGACCGCGTGCTCCGGGCAGCGGATCGCCGGGCAGGAGGTCAGGGTCACGGTCTTGTCCCGCAGCTTCTGATCGAGGGTCACGTTGTCCAGCCGATCGACGATGGCGGTCTCGGAGAGATCCACGGGCGACCCGGCGGAGGTCTCGTAACCTGCCGATAGCCCGAAGTTCTGCAGCAACTGGATCGCCGGGGGCGGGATCTGACCCGGATGCAGCACCAGCGTCAACTGTCCGCCGTTGGCGAGCACGGCGTCGGCCTCTTCGAGGACGTCGTCGGTGACCATGCGGGAAGGCTCCAGCCACATCAGGACGTCCGGTATCCATGGCAGCGGTCGACGGGTCGCCATCGCCGACAATGAGACGATTCGGTTGAGGTTCGTGTAGAACGTGTAGTGGTTCGTCGTGCCCGCCTTGCCGGTGGACAGGTTGTCCGCGGCGGTGTCGATGCGCACGTTGAGCCCGGGCATGGGGCTGTCGCGCATCCGCTCGGTCTCGCGCTGGGCGAGCCACTCGAAGCCGTTGAGCGCCAGGCCGCGGTTGTCGATGAACATCAGGTACGGGTCGCCGAAGATATTCTGGTCGCCCACGACAAACACCCGGCCGCTGCCATAGGTGACGGCCTGCACGACGGCCTGGGGACCGCTCTGCTCATCGGGATCCTTGGTCCAGTTGCCGTAGTAGCCCTCGTTCATCTCGGGGTTCCACTTGTCGCCCCAGCCACCCGCGGAGGTGAAGCCAACTCCACCGGGGCCGTCGACGGGGCCGCCGGTCTGCAGGCTGTATTCGAGGACATCGCCGTGCACGGGATGCTCGCGCACGTCGGACACGAGGATCCAGCCGAGGCCCGAAACCGTGTGCGGGGAGACGTCTACGCAGATCTCGTAGCGGATCTCGATGCCGAAGGGGGCCAGCAGAGGGTTGGTCATCTCGGCGTGCTTGTAAACGTTGGTGTGGTCGGCGATGACGAACAGACCGCCACCGGCGTGCACGAAAGCGCGCACGGCTTCGATCTCGTCCTCGGTGAAGGACGAGCGGGTCTCGTCGACGAGGTTCAGGAAGACCACGTCGTAGTCGGCCAGGAGCTTGGGGGTGATCCGCCCTTCGGTGAGCCGGTCGTGCGAGTAGCCGTGGAGGTTCATCTGCTCGAACAGCCGGGAGTAACCGTACATGTGTGCATAGCGGAAGTCGCTCTCGTTGAGCTTGATCGTGGAGTTCTGCTTGATGGCGTGGACGTTGTCCTCAAGGATGTGCGTGGTGTTGCCGGTGTAGCCGGCCGGTGGACGTCCGCCGATCACTACACGGTAGTCGCGGTCCTGGGAGTTGTCGCAGGAGGCCACCTGGGAGCAGGCCATGGTCAAGAAACTTAGCAACCATATGGAACGTTTCATGAAATGCCTCCGGAACCCATACCTGAAGAAGCAGGATGCCATGGAAACGTGAATGATCAAGTCCGGGGCCGCAGGAACAGGCGGCGGAGTATCGCGCGCAGGTTCAGCACCAGCAGGATGAGCAGGATCAGGACCACCGGGATCTTCCAGAGGATGGTCCAGTCCGTCGGGGTCACGCCTTCGAGGAGGATGAAGGCGTCGTCCTGGATGATGGTGGGACTGTAGAACTTCAACTTGGAGACCATGGACAGGGGCAGACGGTAGGCGTCTTCCCCCTGACGGGCCTTGAGAATTCGGGTCGTCTTGGTGTTTCCATCGCCGAGGTCGAGATTCTCGGTGGCTTCGTCGAACAACGGCGGGAAGTCGGTGCGGGCATGCAGGACGACCAGTTCCTGGCCTTGCACGCGGATGTCCTGCACCGGGATGTTGAACAGGAATTTCCAGCGCGGGGCCACGCGCAACGCCGGGGCGATCACCACACAGTCTGGGGCGCGGCCAGCGTCCTTATCCGTGCAGTCCCGCCGGATCCTGTGCGTCTCCTTCAGTTGCCGGACCTCGTTGTCGGCGATATGGGCGACGATGTCCCAGTCACCCTCGGCCGGCACCGCGCCCGAGAGCGGAGCAAAGGGATAGCCCTGTGCGATCAGCCAGCGGTAACAGTCGTTCAACTGCTCGAAAGGCCGGTGGGTGATCTCGACGGTCACCCGGGCGGGATTGCTGCCACAGGCGGCCCCGGCCACCGTGAACGTGCCGTCGGCGGCGAAGGCGATTTCCTTCTTTGTGTTCAGGTCGATGACCGTGGTGTTGACGGGGATGCGCACGATCACCGGTGGATGCACGATGGGCACGTCGGTCTCGGTGCAGCTCGGACAGGCCGTCAGCGCGGTGGCGTCGCCCGTCGGGATGTGGTCCTCTCCTGTGACGTTCTGGTTGGGCAGGATCAGCGTCTCTGGGTCGCGTTTGAGGATCACGGAG
>JAHITJ010000174.1 GCA_018817795.1 Myxococcota bacterium
CTGCCGGAGCTTCGCCAGAACCGCGGCCCGATACCACGCCACCAAATCATCCGGCCCGCAAGGGCCACCGCGTTTCGTCGCGCATGCGATGAAACCACCGTCACCGGCTACCGTCACCGTCACCGTCACACGATCATCACTCCCCGCTCATAATGCTCTTGCCCTGGTTGCCCCTCTCTGATCAACTCCGGGTTCATGCAGGAGCAAATCACAGCTTGACAGATGGATGATTTGCCGGACACTGGAAAGTGGTGGAACAACAACTTATGCGGATCCTTCAACATCTCACATTGATTCCGACCCTGTTTCTGCTCGCTGCCGGCACTGGGTGCACCTTCGACGTGTCGGGCCTGGATGAAAACCAGGTCGAGAAATGCGGGAATGGCAGCCTGGATCCGGGTGAAGTGTGCGACGGCCTCGAGTTCCTGACCTCCTGCGAGCAACTGGGCTACCTGGGAGGCAACCTGGCCTGCCAGTTGGACTGCACGCTCGACGACTCAGGGTGCATTGATGGTTGCGGGGAGTGCCTGCCGCCGTCTTCAAGATGCCTTGACGACGCGGTTTACACCTGCGTGGTGCGCAACGACGGCTGCGGGTACTACTCGCCCGAGGTGGACTGCGGGATCATCCGGCAGTGGTGTGTCCAGACCGGGGACGACGCGGCCTGTTCGGCCACATGCTCCAGCCAGTGCGAACTTGGCCAGCGTGCCTGCTCCCCGGACGGAACCTCCCTGGAGGGCTGCCTGGAGGTCATGGACGGCGAGACGGAGTTGTGCCGTGTCTGGAACACGCTGCGGCGCTGCGGAGAGGATGGCTGCGTAGAGGAGCCAGAGCCGCTGTGTTCCGACCCCTGCGAGGACGCCTGCGAAGCCGACTCGGAGATGTGCAGCGTGGACCGCCTGCACCGGCTGCGTTGCATGCCCGGCTACTCCGGCTGCCTGGACTGGATCGAGATCATGCCGTCTTGCATACCGGGCAGCGAGGTCTGCGAGATGGCGGAGAATGATCAGGCCATCTGCTCCTGCCGGGTGTGTGAGGCCGACACCAAGCTCTGCTCCGCCGACGGCACCGACGTGCTGTACTGTTCAGAGAACGGAAACACCTGCACGAGCTGGACCACCCTGTTTGACTGCGATGGGCTCAGCGCTTTCCTGAGATGCTCGCCGCCCGAGGGCTTCGTCTGTGCGCTGGCGGGCAACACCTGCGCCACGGCGCTGCCGATCAACCCCTCCCCGCGTGAGGACGCGAGCACCAACGACTTCGCCGCCTACTTCACCAACGCCGAGACGTTCACCGACATCTCCTGCGGACCTTCACTGGTTGGTGCCGCAGATGCCTTCATCATTCTGCACCTGCCCGCCGGAGGCACCATCCGTGCCGCTCAGGAGTCGACCACAGGCCCGAAGCTCCGGTTCCGGATCCAGGCCGCTGACGCCTGCGGCGGTGCCAATGCCTGCCTCGCCCAGGCGGACCAGGAACTGTTGTACACCTCGTTTGTTGAGCAGGATGTCATCATCTCGGTTGAGCCCGATCCCACCAGCGCTCACACCAGCAATGATGTGGACGTGGTCGTCGAACGGCTTCCCAATGACTGCACTGATGTGGAATCCGAGGTCAACAACGTCCCCGCCGAAGCCGATGTCCTGTCCGCACAACCACAGGAAAACTGGGGCTTCTGCTCCCGGCTGAAGGCGCCCGATCCGTTCTCCACCGATGTAGACTGTTTCTCCTTTGCGGTGCCCACGCCGGGGCGGAGATTCGAGCTTGGGGTCACTTCGCTGCTGGATCCTGACACCTGCATCTCCGATGCCCAGCTCCGCCTCTACAAGCCCGATGGATCGCTCGTGGCCACCTCCGCAATCGAGAGCCAGCCGCCCTGCACACGCATCGCCGCGGAGGAGACCGACATGGAGTCGCTGATCGCGCTGCCCCCGGCGACCTACCGGGCGTGCGTCTCCAGGCAGCCCATGATGCCCGACGTGGACATGGTATCCCGCGTGCGGTTCTACCCTGCGCCGACCACTCCTGTGGCGACGAGCTTCTTCACCTGCCCGGCGACCGGATGGAGCACTCGCTCGGAGTCCAGCGGCACACCTGGCGCGACCTGGCAATGCAACACCACCGGGTCGCGGTTCATGAACGTCACCGTCGCCGACCCCGAGTTCGGACGCTATTTCCTGATGTCTCCGGTCGCGGATCTGTCGCTCTCCTCCCACGCCATCCTGTCCTTCGAGCACCAGTTCACCACGTCGGCGCTGGGCGTGACCGCCCGTGTCTTCGCGAGCACCGATGACTTCTCGACCTCCATGATCGAGCTGGCCGGCTACACCGTGAACACCGCCGGCCGGCAGACTGTGTTTGTTCCGGCGCACCAACTCGCCGGGCTCTCCCAGGTGAAGATCGGCTTCATCCTCGATCTGCAGACCAGCTTCATGGGCGCCACGACCACCTGGGAAGTGGACGAAGTCACCCTCTATGCCTATTGAAAGATTTGGTTGGTCAACTCATCAGCACATCGAAAACGGGATGTTCCTGGCCAAGGGCTCGGCGGGCAGCTGCCATTGATGGTCCGGGCTCGGGCGCGGCGCCGCCGCTAGGTGCCGGGTTGATCGCCGTGGCGAACCAGTCGGGCGCCGAGAGCAGGGCCAGCTTGGGAACCAGCCTGTCCAGGGTGGCATGATCGACGAACACATGCATGGGGCTGGTGACCACGATTCGGAGCAGGGAGTCGCCGAGGGCAAGCAGATCCGTGGCGAGGGTCTGGGATAGGGGTCCGTCCACGAGGACCTCGTTCGGGGTCGTGGATTGGGGCAGGTCATCGCCGGCGGTCAGTCGCGTGTTGGGCAGCGACCCGAGGTGCAAGGGGGCCAGGAAAAGTCTCCTGCGGGCAGCGAGCCAGGCACCAAAGGCATCCGGGCTTGCGAAGGCCCCGGCCTTGCAGCACAGGATCATGCCGGCGGGGCCGTGGTACAGCGCAGCCTGGCGGTCCAGCGCGCCGTCGACCAGGAGCACGGGGCGTCGTCCGTCGACCTCGAATCGTGCGCAAGCATCGAGGGTACGGCGCAGGTCCGCGGCCATGGGCGGCCCCCACAACTCCACGTCGCCGCAGGCACGCGCCTCGAAGAGGCCGAGCTGGCGCCCGTCAACGAAGGCGGGCAGGGGGGAGACCAGCTCGCAGGGCACATCCGCGGTGGCCGCTCCGGGCGTGACGAAACGCCAGCCGGGCTCCACCCGCACGGGGGGCTTCCTGTGCCCGAAGAACTGGTCGAGAGCCTCGCCGTCGCGTCCGATCGAACAGAGAATCTTCGGGACGTTCTCCTCGCTAAGTGCCTGGGCAATCCGCATGAACGCGGTGGTCTTGCCGGAGTTCTTGTGGGTGCCGACAAAAAAGACGGGATCGGTGCAGTTCCGGATCCGGTCCAGGGTGCGGGTCAGGTCGGAGGAGGTCATCCGTGTCAGGGGGCGATCGGGAGGACGACGCGGGCCACGGAGCCCAGCGGGTCGGGCAGCTTGGCGCCCTTGATCGCGGAATGGACGCACTTGTAGAACTTGTCCGACGGCAGGGTCTTGCCCGAGGAGACGCCCACCGGTCCGAGCTCGGCGTCGGGAAGCACGAAGAAGATGACCTGATACTCGGAGGGGGCCTCGTTGGTGCCGTCGGAGCAGCGGATCAACTTGGAACGCAGTTTCGGATACGCGTTGCCAAGCCGGTTCGCGTCCCACTGGTGCTGCACATCCATGGTGGAGTTGAAGCTCCATGAGAAGTTCACCAGGGCCTCGCCTCCCTCGGGCTTGGGAAACTGCAGCGCCTTGGCGAAGCCGTAGATGCAGGTCTCGATGTCTCGGTGTCCGACGGTGCTCTTCATGTCGAGCGTCTTGACGGTGCCGTCCAGGGCGATGCGGAACGTGAAGAAGAAATCGCCGCCGACGTACTCGGCGTTCTCGAGGCCCTTGTGCACGCAGGCGCTCACCTGATCGCGGCTCTCGGCGAACTTCTTCTGCACCATCGCCTCGTCGATGGTCCCCAGATCGCCCTCGATGACCACCTTGTTGGTCTTTTCAGGCTCCTTGACTTCCGTCTTCACGGGTTCGGGATCCTTGACCGGAGTACTGGTGGTTTTCTTGTCGGTGCAGGAATTCAGGGTCAACAGCGCGAGGAGAATCGGGTACAGTTTCATGCTTCACCTTGGAAGGAGGTTTGTGAAAATGACGGTTGCGACGACGGCCGGAATTGGCGTTCGGCTCAGTAACCGACGTTGATGGTGTAGGAATACTGGCTGGTCGCCCAGTAGCCCCACACGGGGAATTCCAGTTGCTTGAAAAGATCGGCGATGCAGGGCTCGATTTGATCGATGCTCAGTTTCTGTTCCTTGATGCGGATGTCGATCGGGTTCTTTTCCTTGCCGATCTTGGCCTCGATGATCAGGTAGCCCTCCAGGCCCTTCTGCTTGGTTTCCTCGACGCGCTTCTGCACGCAGGAGACCACGGCCGACAGCGCGGACTTCCACACGGCGTCCACCGCGTCGAACTGATCCAGGGGAACCAGCTTGGCTTCGCTCTTGGGCTCTTCGGGGGTGGGCTCCTTGGTGGGCTCCGTGCTCGGCGTGTCCTTCTTGCAGGCGAGGGTGAACAGGGAGAGGGAGAGAACCAGGATCGTCAGGGTGCGCTTCATGATGCATGCCTCCAGGTTGATGCGGGAATGAAATTTCCCGCTTGGTCGGGTCCGTATTATGCCGGATTCGGAACCTCTTGACAAGTGCGGGTGAATCGGGTAACAACACCCTCGGCGTTGAGCTCTGGCGACATCGCCAAGTGGTAAGGCAGAGGTCTGCAAAACCTCTATCATCGGTTCGAATCCGATTGTCGCCTCGAACAAGTTTTTTTCCAAAAGCAATCTTCCATTCCCCTTGCAACTGATGCGGTTTGCCTCTAAAAAGGCGCGATGCGCTTTGCCATACGTACTTTCGGCTGTCAGATGAACGTGTATGACTCCGACCGGATCAGGGACATCCTCATGGCCGCGGGCATGGACCCCTCCGGTTCCGGCCCGGGCGATGCCAGACCCGGCGAAGGTGATGGCGGCTGCGACGTGTTCATTCTCAACACGTGCTCGGTGCGCGAGAAGCCGCGCCAGAAGGTCGTCTCCGCGATCTCCCACGCCCGGGCGGCCAATCCGAAGGTCACCGTCGTGGTGACCGGCTGTGTGGCCCAGCTGGAGCCGGAGACGCTGGTCGGGATCGGCGCCGACGTCGTCGTGGGGCCGGATCATTATGCTGAGCTGCCCGAACTGCTTGGCCTGTCCTGCGTGCAGGGCACCAACGCGTTGCGGAGCCGCACGGAAGCGGTGCGAATCTCGGTCGCTGACGAGGTTCCATCGTTCCTGATGGCCAGCCCCGACACCATGTCTGAGCGCGGCGCGATCAGTTGCTTTGTGCCGATTCAGAAGGGGTGTGACAACTGGTGTGCGTTCTGCGTGGTGCCGGCTGCGCGCGGCCGCGAAGTCACCCGCCCGGAGGCTGAGATCCTCGAGGAGTGCCGGCGGTTCCTGGACGCAGGGGCGCGGGAGCTCTTCCTGCTCGGCCAGAACGTCAACTCCGTGCGGTTGCCCGGGGGCTTCCCGGGCCTGCTCGAGCAGGTCGCGGCGCTGCCGGGGCTGCTTCGGGTGCGCTTCACCACGAGCCACCCGAGGGACTGCTCCCCCGAGCTGGCCCGCGCGATGGCCCGGCTGCCCGGGGTGATGCCCTGGCTGCATCTGCCCGTCCAGTCCGGCTCCAGTCGCATCCTGGCTGCCATGGGGAGACGGTACACCCGGGAACATTATCTCGAGTTGATCGACCTGTTCCGTGGCGAGGTGCCCGGCATTGCGTTCACCACCGACGTCATCGTCGGCTTCCCGGGCGAGACCGAGGCCGACTTCGAGGACACGGTGGACCTGGTCCAGAAGGTGGGCTTCGAGGGCATGTATTCGTTCATGTATTCGCCGCGGCCCGGAACCCGCGCCGCCACCCTGCCGGACCCTGTGCCACATGACGTCGCCGCCGCGCGACTGAACCGGTTGCAGGGTCTGCACGAGGAGCAGATGCCCCGTCTGCTCGAGCGCTACCGGGATCTCTCCGTCGAGGTGCTCGTCGAAGGTCCCTCGGCGCGCGATCCCCGTCATGCATCAGGGCGAAATCCACAGAATGTCGTGGTCAACTTCGAACTGGCCGACGGTGTCGAGGTGGCTTCCCTGCGCGGTCGCGTCGTGTCCGTCCACGTCCTCGAGGTCCGCACGCACACCCTCTTTGGGCGCATGAATGTGCCCGAAAGGGCCTGATCAGCCTCTGCTTCAACCGCCCGCTGCAGGTTCGGTGCCTCCCGTTTTTCCAGTTGCACCCCCAGAATCACTAGTATATGATACGTCCGCTCCTGATTTGCGCCGGGAGCCCCCGGCCCGCCCTGGATGGCGGGCATCTTTTTTGATGCCTGTTCCGAAGGAGGCACTTGCATGGCGGAAAGAAAATTCAAAATCGGCGACAAGGTTGCATATCCGGGTCAGGGCGTGGCGGAGGTGGTGGGGATCACGGATAAGTCGCTCGCCGGGCAGATCATCGTGTTCTTCGATCTACGGATGCTCGAGACGGACATTCGAATCATGGTTCCTGTTCACAAGGCAGAGCAGGTGGGTCTTCGCTCGCTCGTGACGGCCGTTGAAATCTCCCAGTTGATGCAGATCCTCCACCAGCGCGACGTCGTGTTCGACAAGCAGACCTGGAACCGCCGATACCGGGGCTTCGTCGAGAAGATCAAGACCGGATCCCTGTTCGACGTGGCAGAGGTCTATCGCGACCTGTCGATGCTCAAGCACAAGAAGGTTCTTTCGTTCGGTGAGAAGCGCATGCTCGAGACCGCCCGTGCCCTGCTGGTCAAGGAACTGGCCGTGGTGCAGGAGCGCGACGAGGAGATCGTCGAAGGCGAGCTCGAAGCGCTGTTTGCCGAAGCCTAGATGTTCGGAACTGTTGATGTTTCCTGTACTTTTCTTTCTGGCAGGCGCGTGGGCCGCGTCGTGGGGGCTGTACTCCGTCGTCGTGGCGCGCAATCCGCTGCGCCGCAACGTGGCGGCGTTGACCGGGCCCGCGGGCGTGCTGCTCATGGCCGGCGCCCTCACGGCATTCCTGGTGCCCGGCTTCTTTTCCTGAGATTGGATATGGTCTTCCAGCATGCTTGAGAAACGAAACCTGATCCGGCGGAACCTGACCGGGGGACTGGCCCTGGGCTTGTTCACGGGGCTGCTGCTGGCGTTGCCCGACGCGATCACCGGACTGTTCGCCTTCCCGGGCCTGTCGATGTGGGGTTCAGTGGTGCTGCTGTTCTTCTTTGACGGCGTGATCACCGCCGGCATGCTGGGGTTCGTCCGCGGCCTGCTGCAGGCGGCGGCCCAGAAATTCGCCGAATCCGGAGAGCAGTCGCGCGCCTGGATGCTCTGGTCGCGGCGCACCCTGGCCGCGGTGTGGGCCTCCTCGATCATGCCGTCGCTGCCCCTCTCCCGGTCGGTGCGCTGGTTCGTGGTGCTGGCGCTGGCCCTGACCGCCGCGTGGGTGCTGCCCGGGATCGTCCGTGTGCTCGGGGCGGCCGCCGAGGATCGCCGCCGCAAGGGCATGGTGATTCTCGCCGCGGGTGCCGCCATGGTCCTGGGCTTCGCCTGCACGTCCCACTGGGGTGCCATCCGGTTGTTTCCAGCGCCGGGCTTTTGGTTCCTGACCGGATTCTTCCTGCACCTGGGAGCGCTGTTCTACCTTGCCCGCATGATCCGCACCTGCTCGCGTTACCACGCCACCTGGCTTTCCCCGCTGGCCGGTCCCGGTGTGGTGTCGATCGTGCTGCTGCTGGCAATGCTTGGCGGTTCATTTGCGCGCATGCGCCTGGATCGGGCCGATTCCTCGCGGCTGAAGGACTTCTCCCGCATGGCTCACCAGTTGCACGGCGGCAAGGAGGACGCAGCATCCCTTCCTCCGGTGGCCCGGGACGTGGTCGACGGGCTTGACGAGCCGCCCGGGACCGAGGTCGCCTCGAACATCGCGCCGAAACCCGCAGCGGCCACCCTGCAAATGGACTTCCGACGGTCGGTCCTGATCGTGACCTCGACGGTAGCGCCCGCGCCTGTGTTCGAGCATGGCTTCCGCGTCACGGGAGGGGTCGCGGCCTCCACGGACCCGGCGTTGTCCCTGGGGTCGTTCCTCACCGGCCGGCACCTCGGGATGTGGGCGCGCATCGCGCCGCACTGGCCCGCCCCAGGGCCGGTCTGGCACCAGGCCATCGCGGCGCATCACCGCGTGGAGCCCGTGCGCTTCGGCCGCTTTGACGGCGCCAGGACAGCGTATTTCCGTGAGCTGCCCGACTTCGGCTTCCCCGAAGCCTTCGAAGCCCCCTCGGCCTCCCCGATGCAATCGGCCTCCCCGATGCCGCCCATTTCCGCGCTGGAAGCTTTCCTGCGAACCACGGATCTGATCTTCAGGCCGTTCTTCGCCTGGGTTCATCTCGACACGGACGTGGTTCCCCTGCCCGACGTCACGACCGGCACAACAGGAGCCGCCTCCAGCGTGGCTTCCCGGTTGCAGAAGGCCGCGATCGACGGGCGTTTCATCGTGATCTGGCTGTACCTGCCCCCGGGCGCGCCTGCCACCGTCTCCGTGTTCGATCCTGCACGCACGGCAGCGGCCGTGGATTTCGAAGCGCCGTTCTCCGTCGCGGGCGTGCTGCCCTCGCTGCTGCCGGTGCCCGGTCACCGCACGGAGTTCTCTTCCGCGCCGTTCCCGGAGGTGCATCATCCTCTCGTCACCACAGAGCACGGTCTCGCGCCCGCCGGCACGGTCCACGATGTGCGCCGCCTGGCGCGCCGGATCCGGCATCTGGTGAACCGGCGGCCCACGGAGCGCTGGCCTTCGTCGCCGGAGAAGCTGGTGGCGTTCGTGGATACCCTGATCTGTCGTGGACAACTCGAGCCCTCCGAGTTGCGCCGGCTCGTGGCCCGGGTCCGGCCGTTCCCGGACCGTCTTGATCTGGCCCAGCGCATGGATCTGCTGATGTGGCGCATGGGCCGTCTCCCCCAGCCGCCGGTGTGGGCAGCGGGCATGCTCAGGGCGCCCTGGGAGCGCCTCTGGCGGCAGTGGACGACGCGGGGTGGAGGCGACACCGGCGCTGCGCAGGTGGATCCCCGTCAGTTGGCGTGGACGCTGGCGCTGTCCGGAGGCGGAGTCACACCGCCGCTGCTGGAGATGTGTCCGGGGGTGCCTCACACATTGCCTTTGCTACCCGGTTTGTGATAGGGTTTTTCCCTGCCTCGGGTCATGGTGGCCCCGAAAGGACTGAAGATGAAGAAAATCCTGATTCTGTCTCTGGTGCTGGCCGGTCTGGCCGTCGCCTGTCACACCGAGCAACCGTACGTGACCACCCCGTCACCGCGCAACGAGGTCCAGAACGATCAGGGCCCCACCCCGACGCCGGGATATTATCCGGCCGATGGTCCCACCGATGAGCCCGAGAAGAAGAAGGGCTACTACGGCGAAGACGAAGGCTACTAGTCCCCCCACCGTTCCGGCGCGACTCGAACACTTTCGAAAAATTGAATTCATGGCCAATTCCAGGGGGAGGGTTCCTGAAAGATGATTTTTCGGCCATGGCCAAGTCACGGTCATCACCCCGTTGAAGTCTGCATAACGTTTAAAATGTGTGGCGGTGGAGCTGAAGGGGCTCGAACCCTCGGCCTCTAGAGTGCGATTCTAGCGCTCTCCCAAACTGAGCTACAGCCCCGCTAGGCGGTCAGGAACATAGGTGAGAATCCACCTGTTTGTCAAGCTGAAATCGGAGAAAAGCAGGACAAACGCAACCGACGGCGGTGGCGATTTGCTTTTTGTTCCCGCACTCACTGCGTGGGGTTGGCGCGCTGATCCCAGGCGTCCCGGACATGGTCGCCCAGGAGATTGGCGCCGAGCACGCACAGGCCCAGGCACAGGCCCGGGAAGATCGCAAGGTGCGGCGCCACGAGCAGGTAGCGGCTGCCCTGGGCGATCAACTGCCCCCAGGAGACGAGCGTGGGCGCCAGACCCAAAAAGCTCAGGCCGGCCTCGACGAGCAGGTAGGCCGCAAAGGAGAAGCTCGCCTGCACGACCAGGGGCGGCAGGATGTTCGGCAGGATGTGGGAAAACAGGATGCGCGCCGGGGAGGCGCCCAGGGCCCGGGAAGCCACGACGAACTCGCGGTGGCGGATCTCCAGCGCCTGGCCGCGCGCGACGCGTGCAAAGCCCGCCCACGAGGTGATCACGAGCGCAAAGATCAGATGGCCCACCGTGGGCGACTTGACCAGGGACAGCACGAACAGGTTCAGCAGCAGCCCGGGAAACGAAAACACCACGTCGACGAGCCGCATCAGAAGCAGGTCCGCGAGCCCGCCGAAGGTGCCCGCGATCGCGCCCAGCAGGCCGCCCACGAGCAGGCCGCACAGCACCGTAAGCAGCGAGATGCCAAAGCCCACGCGGGCGCCGGTGAGCACGGCCGAGAGCACGTCGGCGCCATTCTCGTCGGTGCCCATGGGGTGCGACCACGAGGGAGCCTCGAAAGTGGCTGACAGGTCCAGGCGCATCGGGTCGTGGGGTGCAAGGGACGGGCCCGCGATGGCCAGGAACAGGAAGATTCCCATCAGGATCATGCCGATTCGACCTGAGAGCGTCATGTCCGGCCTCCGCCGCGCAGGCGCGGGTCAATCATGGCATAGAGCGCGTCGGTCAGTTGGGTGACGATCACCACCAACGCCGCCACGACGAGCACCGTGCCCTGCACGACCGGGTAATCACGCTGGGTGATCGCCCGCAGCAGCAGCGTGCCAAGCCCGGGACGGGCGTAGATCTTCTCGACGATGACCGCGCCCGACAGCAGGGCGCCGAACTGCATGCCCGCGACCGTGGCCACCGGGATCAGCGCGTTGCGCAGCCCGTGCACGACCACCACGCGGAACGTGGACAGCCCCTTGGCCCGCGCGGTTCGGATGTAATCCTCAGAGAGCACGCGCACCAGCTGGCCGCGTGTCATGCGCGCGAGCATCGCCGAGAGCGCCAGCCCCAGCGTGATCGAAGGCAGGATCAGCGATCTCCAGTCCTGCGCCAGGGCCCCCGGCGGCGGCAGCAGCGGCACCTTCACCGTGAACAGATAGATCAGCAGCGGCCCGATCCACACCGCCGGCAGCGAAACGCCCGTCACGGCGACCATCATCGCCGTCGTGTCGACCCACGTGCGGTGCCGCAGCGCGGCGATGACCCCGAGGGGGATCGCGACCAGCAGCGCGAACAGCATCGCGCACACGGCCAGTTGGAGCGTGTACGGCAGCACCTCGCCGATGCGATCGCTCACCGTGACCGACGGATCCATGTACGAGCGTCCCAGCGTGCCGTCGCCGATGTTTTCCATGTAGCGGGCGAACTGGGCGCCGAGACCTTCGTCGAGGTGAAGTCGCCGCCGGAACGCCTCCTTGTCTGCCGCCTGCACCTGCTCGCCGAGCAGGTTGTCCACCGGATCCCCGGGGATCGCGTGAATCATGAAAAACACGAGCACCACCACGCCCACCAGGGCGAACAAGCTCATTGCGGTGCGTCGGGCGAAGAATTTCCACATGCCGCCGGCGATAATAGGGGAGGGCGCCAGGAAACGCCAAAAACGCGGACCGTCGAAGTGCGAGGCCGATTGCAGTGAATTTCGTTTAGCGGGGGTCGCCGGGACCGTTCGGCTCCGGGGCCGGCTTCGACGTGGCGGCAGCGAGGGCTTCGGCCGCCAGCTCCAGTTCGTCGATCAACGCACGCAGGGCGTCGGCAGTGCACGTGCGAAAGATGCGGTTGCGGAAGACGCGGCCGCCTGGCAGGGACGAGGACATCCATGCGAGGTTCTTCTGGATCTCGGTGACCTTGAGCTCGTGCGGACGATCTGGTTGCGCGGCGAGCACCTCGTCAAAGTACTCGCGCATGGCACCAAAGCGCGCGGCCGCATCCGGTGGTGCCGGCAGGGGCTCCCCCAGGAACGCGGCGCGGCAGGCGGAAAACAGCCACGGGTTGCCCCAGGAGGCGCGTCCGATCATGACCCCGGCGGCTCCGGTGCGCTCGACAAGCTCCGTGGCCGCCTGCGCGCTGTCGACATCGCCGTTGGCGATCACGGGCACGGACACCGCCTGCACGACCTGTGCGATGTACTCAGGGTTGGAGCGGCCGGTGAACACCTGGGCCCGGGTGCGGCCATGTACGGTCACGCCGCAGGCGCCGGCATCAACCATGCGCCGCGCGAAGTCCGGTGCGTTGAGGGAGGCGTCGTCCCAGCCCGCGCGGATCTTCACGGTCACGGGGATGTTCTCCGGCGCTGAAGCCCGCACCGAGCGCACGAC
>JAHITJ010000175.1 GCA_018817795.1 Myxococcota bacterium
GATGATGCCGCCGCCGCCGGACGCGACGAACTGGGTCGTGACCACGGCGTAGTGCAGGTCGTCTTCGATGTCGCGGTTGTTGATCGTGAGCCCGGTCTTGGTCTTCTCCAGCCCCAGCACCTTCAGCGCACCGGTGGTGGAGTCCGCAAAGGCGCCGAACAGCGCCTTGATGTCCTTGCCCTTGATGTTCAGCACGACCAGCGCCGAGTCGGTGCGGATCAGGCGGGCGATCATCTCCCGCGTGACGGGACCCGACACGGGGAAGTCGAAATGGTTGAGCACGTCGCGGTTGATCACGGCCAGCTCCGTGCGCTCGGTCGTGCGCATGACGCCCAGCATGTAGGCCAGAAACGGCTCGAATTCCATGGGCTTCTCGATGACGTTGTTGCCCAGGGGCTTGTTGAACGCCTCGCAGAATTCCCTGACCTGGACGGCACCGGGATCGCCGGCTGCCAGATCCTGCACGGGAACCGGAATATCCATGGCCTCCGTGGCGGACGGATCCACGATGAAGCCGCCCTTTTCGCCGGGAAGGACTGCCAGGCGAAGCCGCGTGAGGCTGCGTCCGAACCGGGAGGATCCCACGATCAGCGCGCCCTGATTGCGCTTGATCAGCGGGATGTAGCCCAGGTTCTGGATCGACGGGCTCTGGGACTGGGAGGCGAAGACCACGGCCGGCTCAGCCACATCGAGCCCGCGGAGAAAGCCCAGGATGTTCCCGGGGTAGGACATCTCCGTGTCCAGGTGGGAGACCAGAAACACCAGGTGGACGCCGTCCTTGTTCAACTCGGCCAGCTTCGCCTTGTAGGCCTTGACCGGGTCGGTGAACTTGAACATCGCTCGGACGGCCTTGGATAAACGCGCGTTGTGGGCCTCCGGGAACAGGGCGAGCACGCCGATGCGCATGCCGTCGATGACGATGACCTGATGCTGCGCGATGCGCGCCCTGCACCTGGCGTCCTGCCCCTTCTCGCACTCGATGTTGGTGGCCAGCAGGGGGATCTCCGCCTTCGAGAACGCTCCGGAGGCCGCCTCGAGCACCTTGTCGGGCGCGAGGAAATCCTGGGGACCGTAGGCGTTCACCATCATGCCCATCTTCCGGTACTCCCCGGCGATGAACGCCGCGCCGGTGGGGCTTTCAAGCAGGAAATGCCCCATCGCGTCGGGCGAGAAAAGGTTGCCGCCACCGATCAGGACGGGTTTCCCGCCAGCTGGCTTGAGGTCCGGCGCCAGCTCGTTGACCTTGGACTGAATCGCCTGCAGATAGGAGCGCGGTTTGTTTCCCAGGCAGTCGGGGGTGTAGAAGCGCCCGTACAGATCCGAGGTGAAGAGGAAATCGAGCTGCTTGAGGTTCGACTGGGGGACCGGCTCCGCTGCCGGCGGGATCGCCTCGGCCGCCGGAGGGATCGGCTCCGGAACGGGCACGGGATCGACCTTTTCGGCATCGATCGGGGCCGCCGGCGGCACCGGGACGACGGCCGGAGAAGCACCGGGTTTCTGCGCGGCCGACACTGCAGGCAGGACCAGCAGCGTCAGGAAGAATGAAATCATAGGGAACGGAATACGGATGGACATCATGACCTCCTAAGCGTATTCGGAAGATTATTTCCGCTTTCGGGTGTTGTCAAACATTTTCCTGTGATGAATGCGTCATTTCACCTCTATACCCCTGGCATAACGGAGTTGTAGAAAAAGTCCCCTGGGATTGAAAAGGGGGAAAGGCTGGAAGCTTATTCTTCTTCTTCTTCGGGCTTGGCAGAGGAAATGATCTTGTCGGCGATTTCATTGGGCACGCGCTCGTAGTGATCGAACGTCATGGTGAACGTGCCGCGGCCGGAGGTCATGGACTCGAGGTCGGCGCTGTACTTCTGGATTTCGGCGAGAGGAACCTGCGCGTTGATGGTGACCATCTTGCCCTTCTGCTCGGAGCCCAGCGGACGGCCGCGCTTGGAGGTGATGTCCCCCATGATGGCGCCCATGTAGTCCTGCGGGACCGTGACCAACAGGTTGTAGATGGGCTCGAGCAGCACGGCGCCGGCGGTCTTGACGGCCGCCTGGAAGCCCTTGGAGCCGGCCATCTGGAAGGCCGCGTCGGAGGAGTCGACGTCATGGTACTTGCCGTCGAGCAGGGTCACGCGGACGTTGATGACCTGGTGGCCGGCGATGACGCCCTTGGCCATGCGGTTGCGGATGCCCTTCTCGACCGAAGGAATCCAGTTCTTCGGAATCGCGCCGCCGAAGATCTTGTCGACGAACTCGAACTCGACGGGGGAATCGGACGGAAGCGGCTCTAGCTCGATGAAGCACACGCCGAACTGGCCGCGGCCGCCGGACTGTTTCTTGTGCTTTCCTTCGGTGACCGGGCTCTTCTTGGTGATGGTCTCGCGATACGGGATGCGCGGCAGCGTGGTCTCAACCTCGACCTTGTTGCGGCGGAGCTTTTCGATGACCACATCGAGCTGCATCTGGCCCATGCCGCCAAGCAGCTGCTCGGAGGTCTCGGGATCGCGCCACACCTTCAGGGAGGGCTCTTCCTGCACGATGTCGTTGAGCTTGCCACCGAGCTTGTCCTCGTCGGCCTTGGACTTGGGATGCACCGCCACCACCGCGACCGGAACCGGGGCGGGGGCGACCTCGAAGATGAAGTTGTCGCTCTCGTCGACGATGGTGTCGCCGGTGAACGTGGCCTTCAGTTTGGCCACCGCGCCGATGTCGCCGGGGCTCAGGAATTCAACGTTGTCGCGCTTCTTGCCGCGCAGGACGTACAACTGGCCGCAGCGTTCCTTCTTCTGCTGGGTGACGTTGTTGAAGTTGCCGTCCGAGGCGATGCCCCCGGAGACCACGCGGAAGATGCTCACACGGCCGATGTCGGTCGTGAAGGACTTGAAGACGAGCCCGGAGAACTTGGCGCGATCGACGGTGATCTCCATCATGTTGTCGCCATCCTTGGCGATGAAGGGCTTGCGCTGTTCGGGGCTGGGGAAGAACTCGTTGACGAAGTCGAGAACGGTGTCGATGCCGATGAGCTTCTTCGAGGAGCCACACAGGATCGGGATGAGCTTGCCGTTGCGGACCGCGCCCGGGAACGCACCCTTGATGTCGTCGAGGGAGAGCTCGCCCTCTTCGAGATACTTGTCGGTCAGGGCGTCGTCGGTCTCGGCGATGACTTCCATGATCGCTTCCATGGCCGTGGCGACTGCCCCTTCCATGTCCGCGGGCACCGGACCCTCGGTCATCTTGCCGTCCTCGAACAGGTAGGCCTTTTGTTCCAGCAGGTTGACGAGCCCCTTGAAGCCGGCTTCCTGGCCGATGGGAAGGAACACGGGCACCGCACGGCGGGTCAGCGTCTCCTGGACATCCTTGACGGCCTCGGCGAAATTGGCGCGCTCCTTGTCCATGCCGGTGACCAGCACGGCGCAGGCGATGGCGGCCTTCTCCGTGAAGGCCCACACCTTCTCGGTGCCGACCTGGACGCCGTCGGTGGCGCCCACGAGCACGAGCGCGCCGTCGGCGACTTCGATGGCCATGCGTGTGTCATTGAGGAAGTCACTGGCCCCCGGAGCGTCCAGCACGTTGATTTTCCGGCCGTTCCATTCAAGCCAGGCGGTGGCCGTGGCGATCGTCGAGTGGCGCTTCTGCTCCTCGGGCTCGAAATCGAACGTGGAGGTCTCTTCGTCCACGGAACACATGCGGGTATTGACCTTGGACTGGAAGAGGAAGGCCTCGCCCAGGCTTGTCTTTCCCACGCCGCGCTGGCCAACGAGGACGATATTCCGGATTTCTTTCGGCTCGTATTTTTTCATGGTTTCCTCAGTTCAGTATCGAAAAAATGACTAGAATTCTTTACTCATCCTGTTTAATGATGGCCGCCGTCGGACAGGTGGCGATGCAGTTCTCGCACTGCGTGCACATCGACTGGTCGATCTCGTACTGGGAGTCGCCCTGAAAGATGGCGCCCTCGGGGCATTCGGGTTCGCAGGCTCCACAGGAGATGCATTCATTAGTGATAACGATTTTCATGGATAACCTCCGGTTAGGAAAGAATTCGGGCCATGCCCGCTGGGTACGCCTCGTACCTCATTTCACATGCGAAGTCAACGAAAAGCGGCACTTTCCGCTCGGCCCACCCGTCCCGGGAAGATCCATGAAATGACTACCCGTGCAAACTCGCAAGTCAAGGCAGTAGACAGATAGCTCAAAAAAATATGAATAAAAACGTTTGACAAACGAAGCCAAATTAATAAACGTATTTTTCTTGTTATGTTTATCAACCCCCTGGAAAGGAGAAAATGATGGCAACCCTGTTACGCGACAATCAATCCACCCAGACGCACCTCAACGCGGTGCGGCGGCACATGCGCCTGTGCGGCCTGCAGAAAGGCGCCGGACCTCTCGTCGCGACCATCGAGCCCGCATACAAGGACCTCATCGAGAAACACATGTCGGCGACCCTGAAAGTCCAGCAACGGGAGGACGCGCTGGACACCGTCATCCTGCTCGACGCCGATCTGGACAACGAAGTGAGGACGGCCTTCGAGCGGTGCAACCAGCACGACCGGGAGAATCAGGGGCCGCCGGTGCTGGCCACGATCTTTCCCGAGGGGAAGTTCAGCGTCATCACGTCGGTCAACCGGAACCAGGAGCCCGACGTCGTGGAGAAGCTGGCGGTGCGCCTCGAGAGCCTCGGGAACGGACATCCGCTTTTCGGGCTCGCAGCCGGGTTGAAGCAGCGAGCCGACGCCTCCCGGCAGGCCATCACCGCCCTCTATCTCGCCATCACCGAACAAAAAAAGTCCGAAGCCGAGGAAGAGATCGCCCAACTCGCCCTGAGGCGCCAGTATGAGATCAATTATCTGGAGGCCCGCCGGACCCTGGGCAGGGACACCACCGAGCGGTTGTTCCCGAAGCTCTCCGGCCGACCGGCGGCCGAGGATCCGACCCCGCCGCAGAGCTGAAGTTCGGTCGCCCGGTCGCGCAACGCGATTGGTGAGGTCAAAATGTCGGCCGCGGCGTTTCGCAGCGGCGTTGGGGAGCGCGAGATGCCGGCTGCGGCGTTTCGCGGCGCGTTCCTTGAGCTCGAAATGTCAACCGCGGCGATTTTCAGCGGCGTTGGGGAGATCGAGATGCCGCCCGCGGTGTTTCGCTGCGCGCTTCTGGATCTCCAAATGCCGGCCGCGGCGTCTCGCAGGGCGCTTTTTGACCCAAAATAATCGATTACCAAACGGCGCAGGTCGCCCGGCAAGCTCACGAGGCGTTCTCCGCGACGCGGCGCAGGGAACGGGCCACCTGGAGAAGAGAAGAGGCGGCCCCACGGACTGACACGGACCGACACGGACCGGGAGAAAAATCACGGACTGACACGGACCGGGCCGCCCGGGAAAAGAACAAGAAAAGAGAAGAAAAGGCGCGGCGCAGGGGAACGGGCCGCCGGCGGGAACGAGGACGGGCGCAGGGAACGAGGGCGGGGCGCTCCCCCGTTACATGAACTTCTTGATGAGCTTCAGGATGCCCTGGTCCCAGGCCACCCGGTGGGTGACGCCCGTGCCCGTGGCGATGGAGCCGCGGTTCTCCATGTACCAGTCGTAGGAGCGGATCAGCGCCGCGGCGTTGGAGTATTGCGGGGCCCAGCCGAGCTTCTCCCGGATCTTGTCCGTGGAGACGAAGGAGTCCGTGTGCGCGGTGCCGTACACCCACTTGTACAGCGGCGAGAGCCCCATCGCGTCGAGCACGGTGAGGGCGCCGATGACCGGGGCCGCCGGCAGCGGCAGCGGACGCGAGCCGGTGCCCGCGTGTTCGCACAGGGCGCCGACGTCCTCGATCACACGCCCGTACTCAAAGGCTCCGGCGTTGTAGACGTCGCAGGCCGCGTCGTCGTCGCCGGTCGTGATCATGCGGTAGAAGGCGTCGCACAGATCCTCGACGTCGAGCAACTGGTAACGGTTCTGCCCCGAGCCCACCAGCGGGATGCGGTGTCCACCCTCGATCCAGTCGAAGAGGATCTGGAACACGCCCAGTCGGTAGGGCCCGATGAAGGTCTTGGGTCGGATCACCCCCACGGGATGCCCGTTGCGGCGGTACTCGTCGCAGACGGTCTCGGCCAGAATCTTGCTCTCGCCGTAGTCGCCCACGCCCACGCGGGGATAATATTCGTACAGGGGGTGCACCTTGGGCACGCCATACACGGCCGTGGAGGACACGTAGGCGACCCGTGAGACCCCCGCGACCACGGAGCGGTCGAGGACCACGCGCGTGCCTTCGACGTTGGTGGAAAAGATGTCCTCGCGGGACCACAGCGGAAGGGCGGCTGCGGCGTGGACCACGTGGGAGACGCCGTCGAGGGCGCGCTCCATGTCAGCGGGCACGCGCACATCACCGGCCAGGAACTCGATGCCGTCGGATGGATACTCGGATGTGGCGTAGGGCGCGATGTCGAGCAGCACGACGGCGTGCCCGCGGGCCCGCAGGAACCGGGTCATGTGCAGGCCGAAGAAACCGGCGCCGCCGGTGATGAGCACTTTTTTCATGACATGACTCCTGATCATCCGGCCACCCGGGTGGCCTCAGACTCCAACCCGGCCCCAGCCGGCCACTAGAGGCGCCCGCAAAAGGGCGCCGGAAAATGCATCAGCGCAGGCCGAAACGCTCGCGCACGTCGTCGGGTGTCGCGATGTCCTTGCCGTAGGCGATGATGGTGGAGGCGACGCGCTCCACGAGCATGGCGTTGGAGGCGGCCAGGACGCCGCGGGTGTAGTAGACGTTGTCCTCGAAGCCCACGCGGGCATGGCCGCCCATGAGCGCAGCCACCGGCGGTATCAGCACGGAGCCGCGGCCGCCGACACCGATGCCCGTCCACTCCAGCTCCACGTCGGTGGGGAGCGCGGACTTCATCATGATCAGGGCCTCGACCGTGGCCGGCATCGCGCCGGGGACGCCGAGCACGAACGTGAAGTGGTAGGGCGGCTTCACCAGGCCCTCCTTGATGAGGATGCGGGCGTTGTAGACGTGGCCCACGTCGAAGCACTCGAACGTCGGCTTGACGCCCGTCTCGAGCATGGTCTTTGCAAAGCGGCGCATGCTCGGCAGGCTGTTGGGCAGGATCTCGTCGGCGAAGTTGACCGAGCCGCAGTCGAGGCTGGCCATCTCGGGACCCATGGCGACGGGGCCGAGGCGCTCGTCGTCGCTCATGCCGATGGCCCCGCCGGTGGTGAACTCCACGACGATGTCGGTGACGGTGCGGATCGCCAGCAGGCATTCGTTGAAGCGCTCGACGGAGGCCGTCGGGTTCCCGGCGTCATCGCGCACGTGCAGGTGCACGATGGAGGCGCCCGCGTCACGGCAGGCCTTGGCCGCAAGCGCCATCTCCTGGGGCGTGACCGGCAGCGCGGGCTGCTGTTCCGTGGTGGTTTCGGCTCCCGAAATCGCGGCAGTGATCATGACTTTGTTCATATTGATCCTCCTGTTGCATGGGTCGGTCCCCGGGCGCCAGCGCCCTTCAAGCCGACGGGCCCAGAGTATCCAAAACGAAAGCGGGATTCAAACACTATTCTCGCAGTCGCCCAACGCACAATTTTGCGGGCTGTTCATCCATTTGGTACACCTGTCGCGTGCGGATTACTCCTCGTTGTATTCCATTTTTCTTGACAATTGTGTGCGCATGGTCCCAGCCCGCCTGTCGCTCGGGCCGGGAAGGTCCCGTCGAACCGGCACCCACGATCGTCCGGATCGAGGTGCAGCAGATGCCCTTCGCCGGAGCCCCGACCTTCTCGGCGGGGGAGAGCCTGTTTGTCGATCGCCTTCGCACCACGGGGTCGGAGACCGGCACCAAGGTGGCCATCGGGCGCAGCATCCACCGATACGCAAGGCCGCTGGGCCTCAACGTCAACTGGTCCCTGCGGCCGGCGGCCCGCATCCGCCCCGTCACCGAAGGCGATCACATGCTCGACCACGCCATCGAACTGACCGTGCAGAGCACCCTCACCCCATTGTTCCCGCACGCTCCGGGCGACGTGCACACCGCCGTGGCAGGGCGCTGGATCCAGTACGCCCAGGCCGATGTCAAGTCCTTCGACGAGCGCCTCCTGGCCGAGCTCGGCGACGCCTTCCTGGAGACGCTCACGCTGCTGTGGATGGACGCCGAACTTCAGGAGATGGCCCCGTTGCAGGTGCTGCGCCTGCTCTCCTCGGAGAACGCCCATCAGAAGCGGGCGGCCGTCGAGGCGGTGAAGAAGCGGCGCCTCCTGGTCGCCGTGCCCGCGCTGATCCGCATGCTCGACAGCGATGAGAGCCTCTCCCTGCGCATGACCGTGGCCGGCGTGCTCGCCCAGCTGGGAGATCCTGCCGCCGTCGAGCCCCTGGCCGAGTTCGCGCTGCTGGTCACGCCCGAGCAGACGGTCTACCTCTGCTCGGAGATCGCCCGAATCGGCGGAGACGACGCCCGCCGCTTTCTTTACTGGATCTCCACCTCCCACCGCCACCCCGACGTCCGCAAGGCCGCCTCCAACCTGCTGCGCTCGATGCTCAAGGAGCTGCCCCTGCACTGAGCCGGTCGGCTGCTCCCCGAAAGGAAATCCCGATAGGTTCCTAGGAAAACGGTCCAATGTATGATAAAAAAACGGCACCCGGGGAAGCAGGCCGGTGAAACCGGAAACTGCGCCGGCCGGGAATGAGGCACGCGTGAAGCCATCCAACAATGAGCCCCTCATAGGAAAAACCATCGCCGGGCGTTTCCGGATCATCGACTTCGTCGGCAGGGGTGGCATGGGCACGGTCTATCTGGCCGAGCACGAGACCCTGCCCCGCCGCTTCGCGATCAAGATCCTGAAGAGCGAGTACCTGACCAACGAGTTGTTCGTGGAGCGGTTCCGTCGCGAGGCCATCGCATCCTCCAGGGTCGTGCATCCCAACGTGGTGTACATCACCGACTTCGGAAGGCTGCCCGAGGGCAACTTCTACATCGTGATGGAGTTCCTCGAGGGCATGGGCCTGGACAAGCTGCTCGAGACCCAGGGAAGGATTCCTCTCACCCGGGCCCTGCCGATCCTGATCCAGCTGGCCGACGCCCTCGACCACACCCACAAGATGGGTGTGATTCACCGAGACCTGAAGGCCGAAAACGTCCTGCTCGTGGAGGAGCGCAACCGCGTCGACGTGGTGAAGATCCTTGACTTCGGCATCGCCCGCCTGATGGTCCCTGACTGCACCAATTCCCGCATCACGGCGCAGGGACAGGTCTTCGGGACGCCCGAGTACATGTCTCCTGAACAGGCCTCCGACAAGTCCATGGACGGCCGCTCCGACATCTACAGCCTGGGCGTCCTCGCCTTCGAGCTGGTCACCGGACAACCGCCGTTCCTCAACGAGAATCCGGCCGACATCCTCCATGCGCACCTGTCGCAGATGCCCCCGCCGCCCTCGGCCCTGGTGCCCGATTCGCACATCCCCCGCGTGTTCGACGGGGTGGTGCTCCGGTGCCTGGCCAAGAAGCCCTCGGAGCGCTACGCCACCGCAGGAGAGGTCCGCGCCGACCTGCAGAAGGTCCAGACGGTGATGCTGAACCTGGCCTCCCAGCTGGCCCAGCTGCCGGAGACGCCGCACCGCGAGCACGCCGTCGAGATCCTTCCCCGCCCCCCCGAGGCTGCCACCGACGAGCGGGGCATGTCCCTGATCGAGATGCGCACCGCCGTTCACGAGACGCTGCTCGAGCTCACCCTTCGGCTGGTGGAGGCGGGCATCCTCGACATCTCCTATTCGCGCGTCATCGACGAGATCATCCACAATGAGAACGAGATTTCCTCGTTTCAGGCCACCATCGCCCTGAGGGAGCAGGAATTCGAGCAGATCCGCTCCGAGTTCGCCCGCCAGGAGAGCGCGCTTCGGTATTCCATCCTCGACCTGACCCAGGAGATCAAGCAGCATTCGGGCCCCACGACGACCCTGGAGCGGATGGCCCGCAAGAATGAACTGACCAACCAGGTGGACTCGCTCAAGAGCCGGCTCGGCGCCATCCAGGTTGAAAAACGTGAAAAAATCATTCGGTTGAACCGCGAACTGGAACAATACCGGCACCTGAACGAAGACCGGGAGATCAAGAGCGCGAGCTTCTACAGCACGATCCTGGAGGCGCTGCATCAGGTGCGCGCACAGGACCCGCGGGCCTCCCAATTGAAGTTCGGCATGATGTTCGAGAAGCTCGATCGCATCCGGAACAACATGGAAGCACTGCGCCAGCATACCGGCAACTGACACGGCAGGAACACATGAGCAGCAAGAGCAAAGGTTCAAAACTGAAAATCCGCACGAACGTGCGCAACATCGGCATCACCGCGCACATCGACGCGGGCAAGACCACGCTCACCGAGCGCTTCCTGTTCTACACGGGCAAGATCCACCGAATGGGCGAGGTCCATGACGGCGCCGCACAGATGGACTGGATGATCCAGGAGCAGGAGCGCGGCATCACCATCACGGCCGCCTCGACCTACTTCCAGTGGAACAACCACGAGTTCCAGTTGATCGACACCCCGGGGCACGTCGACTTCACCATCGAGGTCGAGCGGAGCCTGCGCGTCATCGACGGCGCCGTGGTCGTGTTCTGCGCCAAGGGCGGCGTCGAACCCCAGAGCGAGACGGTCTGGCACCAGGCGGACAAGTTCCACGTCCCCCGGATCGCGTTCATCAACAAGATGGATCGCGTGGGTGCGGATTTCTTCCGCGTCAAGGAAGAGATCGCCGAACGTCTCGGCGGCAGCCCGGTGGCGCTCCAGTTGCCCATCGGCGCAGAGGATCGCTTCCATGGCGTGGTGGATCTGGTCACGGGCACCGCCTGGCACTTCACCGGCCTCGAAGAGGACCCGCCCAAGGAGATTCCGATCCCGGCCGATCTGGCCGACGAGGTCACGCTCCATCGCGAGCACCTGATGGAGAGAGCCGCCGAGCAGCTCGACCACCTCACCGACAAGTACCTCGAGACCGGGGAACTGTCGGTCGAGGAGATCCGGGCCGGCATCCGTGCGGGCACGGTCGCGGGCCGCATCGTCCCCGTTTTCACAGGCTCGGCCCTTCGCAACATGGGCGTGCAGCCGCTGCTCGACGCCGTGATCGACTACCTGCCCTCGCCCGCGGACCTGAAGCCGGTCCACGGACGCATCCCGAAGTCGGGAGAGGCCGTCGAACTGCCGCAGGATCCCAACGGACAACTGGCGATGCTGGCCTTCAAGGTCGCCATGGACGGCACCCGCAAGCAGGTCTTCTTCCGGGTCTACAGCGGACATGTCGAGGAGGGCGACGACCTGCTCAACGTCCGCGTACAGAAGAAGGAGAAGTTGTCGCGCATGTTCCGGGTCCATGCCAACAAGAAGGAGCCCATCGACAGCGCGCAGGCCGGCGACATCTTCCTGGCCCTGGGTATGAAGTCGGTCATCACCGGTGACACGGTCTGCCTCGGAGGGGAGCCGCTGCTGCTCGAGGCCATCGACACCTACGAGCCCGTCATCTCCATGGCCGTGGAGCCCAAGAACATGGAGGAGAAGGAGAAGCTCGAACAGGCGGTCCTGCGCCTGATGGAGGAAGATCCCACCTTCCGGGTGCACGAGGACAAGGAGACCGGGGAGACGCTGATCTCGGGCATGGGAGAGCTGCACCTCGAGGTCGTCATGGACCGGCTCACCCGGGAACACAACGTGCAGGCCAAGGCGGGCAAGCCCCAGGTCGTGTACCGTGAGACGTTCCTGCAGTCCACCTCCGGTGAGGGCGTCTTCGAGCGCGTCATTGAGGAGGACAACAAGGAACGCAGACTGTACGGCCGGGTGAAGCTTGAAGTCACCCCCCTGGCGCGCGGCGCCGGGGTCGAGGTGGTCATGACCGCCGGTCTGAAAGAGAAGCATCCGACCCACCTGAAGTTCCTCGAAGCCGCCATGCAGGGCGCCTCCGAGGCTGCCCGCTCGTCGGGGGCGCGCGGCTATCCCGTGCAGGACATCCGCATCACGCTCCTCGACGTCGGCTTCGCCGAAGGTGCACAACCCACCGAGGTCGCATACCTGATCGCCGCGCAGGAGGCCTTCCGGCATGCGGCCACCGCCGACGGCTGCCGCCTGCTCGAGCCGATCATGCGCGTCGAGGTGGTCACCCCGGACGCCTATGTCGGCGATGTCATCGGGGATCTGGGCCAGCGCCGCGGCCGCGTCGAGAACATGGAGATGCGCGGCGACCGTCGCGTCATCCAGGCGTTTGTGCCCATGCGCAGCATGTTCGGCTATGCCACCGAGCTTCGCTCCAAGACCCGCGCCGGCGCCCAGTTCACCATGACCTTCTTCCGCTACGGCACCGTCGACGACGTGTAACCATTATCCAGACGGATCGGACGACTCCCGGCCCGGACGTTTTCTGGCGAGGTGATCAATGAAACGTGAATACCCCGAGACCATCCCCTACGGCTTCATGGGTGTGCCCCGCGTGGACAGCCCGGAGATCGTGCTGCTGCCTGTGCCCTACGATTCGACGACCTCCTACCGTCCTGGATCGCGGGACGCGCCGGCCGCCATCATCGAGGCCTCCCGCAACATGGAGACCTACGACGAGACGCTGGATGTCGACGTCGCGGATCTGCCCATCGGCACCCTCGAGCCGCTGATGCCCCGCATGGCCGGACCTCAGGCAATGGGCGAAGCAATCGAAGCCGCCGTGGCCCACCACCTGGAGGCAGGCCGCATGGTCGTCACCCTCGGCGGGGAGCACTCCGTCACCATCGGCGCCGCGCGCGCCTATGCGGCCCGCTTCCCCGGCCTGCAGTTTTTGCATATCGATGCGCATGCCGACCTGCGCGAGGAGTACGAGGGCACCCCCGAGAACCACGCCTGCGTCGCACGGCGGCTCGTCGATCTGGGTCCTGTCGTAGAGGTCGGCATCCGCTCGTTGTCAGCCCCGGAGATGGACTTCGTACGCGCCCGGAACCTGCGCATCTTCTGGGCCCGCGAGATCCTGGAAGGTGGGCCGGAGTGGGTGTCTTCCGTGGTCAGCGCGCTGGATCCTGCCGCACCGCTGTACGTCACCCTCGACGTGGACGTGCTCGATCCGTCGATCATGGCAGCCACCGGCACGCCCGAGCCCGGCGGCCTGCTATACCACCACCTGACCCGCCTGCTGCACTCCGTGTTCACGGGCCATCGCGTGGTGGGCTTCGATGTAGTCGAACTGATGCCGATTCCGGGCATGATCGCCCCGGACTTCCTGGTCTCCCGCCTGCTCCTGCGCATGCTCGCGCTGTACGCCAGCACCCGCTAATTATTTTTCATGTCTTCAGGGGAGGAGGTGGAGACTAGGTCATCGGGGAGTGCCCGCACTGCGCGAGCCAGCCGTTGAGGGATTCCGGGACGGAGTCGAACTTCACCGCACCCAACTGGACCGAGGCTGTCTGGATCTGACGGATGAAACGGGCGGTGACGCGAACGAGCCCCTCGATGCCAGGCAGTGAAAACTCCAGGATCACCGGAGTCGGAGCCGTGGAATCCGACGCACGCTTGAGCGCCATGCCGGACTCGGAGATGTCCGTCGCCACGCACATCACCACGCCACTGGCGGAACGCTCGCGAACGGAAATAAGCAGGGGAATGCGGGAATTTCGACGACGTTCTTGGGGGAGTAGTGTGGTGCTCATGTCCCCTTTTTACTACAATGTAGGATAGATGTCAAATCGAGGAGGGAAATTATTTGTCTTTCTTGGACTCTTCGGCTTCAGCCTGCTTGGTGCACTTTTCTTCGTCCATGGGCAGGAAGAACGGGTCCGGATCCAGGGAGACCGTGATCTTGTTCTTCACGAATCCGATGCAGCCGCAGCCGTTCTCGTTGACGTTTTCCGTGTACTTCGGGCAGAACGCAAAGCCGGAGATTTTTTTCATGTCTGACTCGTTCTCAAACTGCTTGTGCTCGCCGAACAGGGCTTCGTCGATGGGGTTGTACGCCCAGATTTCGACCTTGTAGGTGCCGGGGTTGCCCGTGAAATACGCGCGCCCCTGCTTATCCTTGTTCTTCTCAGCCTTTTTCTGGGTCTCCAGCTGGGCCGAGGAGAACGGATACAGGTAGACGGTGTAGGTGTATTTCGGATCCTTCAGGAGTTCTTCGCCCTGGCACTTGAAGCCCGGCTTGGAGTCGGCCACGGCCTTGTCGGCCTCAACGAACTCGCAGCCCGTGTTACGCCAGAAATGGAAGGTCGCGAAACCGGCAAACTCCTCACGCACCTTCACCTCGACCTCGGCCTTGCAGCCGAAGCGGTGCTGGGTCATCTGACGGACCTTCACCTCAGGGAACATCGTGGTGTCGTCACCGATGGCGTTCTGATCGAAGTTCTGCACGTTCACGGAGATCGCGTCTGCGGACACCTTCTTGGCGCCCTCCGGGATCGTCTTGGTGGCCTCGTAGGCCGCCCGCGTCCAGAACCAGGAGTACCCGATGCCCAGCTTGGGCATCTCGCACTCGAGCACGCGCTTGCAGGAGCGCTCGGGCATGCCCTGCGCGAAACCCTTGTAGATCTGGGCCGCGGAGTTTGGAATCTCGGAGATGAAGTTCGGGTCGTATTCGAAGTTGAGGCCCTTGAGCAGATCCTTGGGCCCCGCGTTCATGATCGCGCCGGAGGCTTCCTTGACGAACTTGCAGGCCGGGCTGTTTCCGGAGAGATCCTCACAGATTCCTGCCCAGCACTTCAGGCCCTGGGCGCACTTCACGTTCTGGCCGCAGCGCTGCCCCAACTGGGAAATGTTTTCCTTCTTCTTGCATCCCGAGAATGCGAAGAGGCCCATCACGGAAACGATCAGAATCAAAAACCGGTACGATGTGAACATGCTCTTCTCCTCCAGTGGGTCACGACGGGTTCAAAAGTATTATTTTCGACATCGAATGGCGTGACCGACTCCTTTTAACAAACTTTGGTGATCCTGATCCACCCTTTTTTTCTATTGTTCCGCGGGCGGAGCATCGCCTTGGCCCTTTCCGTTTCCCCGAAAGCAGGCAATGAAGCCTTCGCACCCGGCGCGATCGATGCAGTCCACCACCGGTTTGGCTTCGGTATAGCGGGCCCGGCACCGGAACATTGGGTGGGGCACGCCAAAATAACATCTTGGCACGGATGGTTCAATCGGATTGAAAATGCGCAGCGACCGAACTATCCTCTGTTCTCTGTCCCTTCCGCGGCTTCGTCCGCACAGGAGTCTTCCCATGAAAAATTTGCTTTATGTCGCCCTGTGTCTGCTCCCGCTGGCCCTCTCATGCGGCAAAAAGAAGGAGAACAAGGAAACGCCGGCCCAGCCTTCCGCCCAGGAACAGATCGTGCCGCCGGGCGTCTCCGGCCACGCCGGCAAGCCCGGCCAGGTACGCGATGAGGTCAACGACACGATTCAGATGCGGGAAGCCGACAACGAACGCCGCCTGAAGGAAATCGAGGGGCAGTAGCTCCCACGACGGGTCGCTTCAGCGGCCCCCAGATCAGCACACTGACAGGACATTGAATTAATAAGTGGTGATCTGAACCGAATACATGTTCGTGTCGTTGCTGGGATAGGTGCCTTCTCCGTAGAGGCGAAACCAGTAGGTTCCCGTGGAACCGCCATTGAACGAGGTGGGCATGTTGAAGACTTCGTTGTCGATGGGCGTGGTGCCGTCGTTGTTGGCGTTGGCGTAGCCGACGTAGATCACGTTTGCTCCATCGTACCACCAGACGTCCATGTCCAGATCGCCGCGGGACCCGGTGAAGTAGAACGTGATGCGATAGTTCGTCGAGGCGCTGCGGTTGAACTTGAACCAGTCGTAGTCCCCCGCACACAGCGTCAGGTCGTCATAGCGCGTGCCCACCGTCACGGTCGTGGCGCTGGCCGAGCCGTTGTTGGCCTCGAAGCGGTCGGCCCAGCACCCGGAGTAGCATTGCGAGGTGTTGAACTGGCAGGTGGCGTTGCAGGCCAGCGTGCCGCCCCAGGCGAAGCCCTGTGTGATGCAGGTCGAACTGTTGAGGTTGGCGCCGTCGCAGGCTTCGCCGCCGTCGATGAGGCCGTTGCCGCAGTTGTTCACGTTGGTCGTGCAGTTGGTCTCGTTGAAGGTGCAGTTGGCGTTGCACGCCAGGGTTCCGCCGGTGTAGCCCAGCGTGACGCAGGAGGCGCCGTTGAGGTTGTTCAGGTCGCACTCCTCGCCGGTGTCGAGGATGCCGTCGCCGCAGGAGGTCTGGTAGCACAGGTTCTCGTTGAGGGTGCAGTTGGCGTTGCAGGTCAGGTCACCGCCGTCGTACCCTTGGATGGCGCAGGTCTTGCCACCCAGATCCGGGCCGTCACAGAGCTCGCCGGCGTTGATGGTGTCATTGCCGCAGTTGGTGCAGCCGGACTCGTTGAAGGTGCAGTCGCCGTGGCAGGCCAGCGCGCCGCCGTAGTAGCCGCGCGAGGCGCAGGTGGCGCCACCGAGGTTGCCGCCGTCACAGGACTCGCCCTCGTTGAGGATCAGGTTGCCGCACAGCGAGGCGGCGCAATCGGTCTTGTCGAAGCGGCAGTTGTCGGTGCAGCGCAGCACGCCGCCGGCGAAGCCGAAGTCAGTGCAGGTGGCACCGCCCAGATTAAAGCCCTCACACTCCTCGCCCGATTCCAGCGTGCCGTTGCCGCAGGACAGGTAATAGCAGGCCCCGTCGTCGAAGCGGCAGGTGCTGCTGCAGGCCAGGCTGCCGCCGTCGAAGCCGAGGGCCTCGCAGGACTGCCCGTTGAGGTTGGCCGTGTCGCACTCTTCGCCCGCGTCGAGCAGCGTGTTGCCGCAGTTGGGGTTGGTGCACTGGCTCAGGTCGAACTCGCAGGTGGCCACCGAACAGCCCAGGGTGCCGCCGGGATAGCCCAGCGTCTGGCAGCCGGCGCCACCCAGATCGTGGCCATCGCACTCCTCGCCGTCGTCGCGCAGCTCATTGCCGCACACCCCGGACGGACAGTCCTGGACACAGTTGGACGGCCCTTCGGGGAACTGGCAGAGATCGTCGCCACACTTGGAGGTGTCGCGGGTGCAACTGGCCGTGCAGGCGCCAACGCCAGGCGGATCGCACTCCTCGCCGTCCTCGATGGCGGAGTTGCCGCAGACCGCGGCGATTTCCTTGGATTTGCCGGCGCAGGACGCCAGCGCGAAGAGACCCAGAACCAACATCATCAGATAGATTGTTTGATTTCGCATGACACCATCCATGGCCCAACGGGCAGCCATCGGGGCCGTCCGCGCGCAATCCTCCTTATACCATGGTTTGTTGGGTCGGGCACCCTCGAAGTTTCGGATAAAAAATGCCCGATGCGGCAGAATATCTTCCTACGCGCGTCGTTTTGGCCTATGATTTTTCCGGGTCCGAACCGGGGTTTCGACATCACCACGACCCAGGAGGTTTCTCATGAGGAAAGCCAACCGTACTTTTTGGATCGCCATGTTCCTCTTCCTGCTGCCTGCGGCCAGCGCATTCGCCCAGAGCACCGACGTCAAGACCAGCGCGGAGAACACTCCCATCGTGGCGACCCCCACCCCGGCCCCGGTCGCGCCGATAGCCTACCAGAACCCACCGCCGCCGAAGGCGCCCGAGATGTCCGTGCACCAGGTGCTCGAGGCCAACCGGTATAGTCTGTACGATCGCCACTACCAGAAGGTCGGCGAAGAGATCCGGATCACGCTCAACAACTCCGGGACCCCCTACCGCTGGACGATCACCGGCGCGCCCTCCAACGCCAGCCTCGATCCCACGGCCATGATCTTCTACTGGAAGCCCCGCACCTGGCACGTGGGCACGCACAACATCACCTTCACCGTGAGCGACGGCATCAACACCGCCTCCAAGACCATGGTCGTGAAGGTGCGCGAGGAGTGGGAGAGCTTCTTCCTGCCGGGCCTGGCGGCCACGACGTACATCCCGGCCAACAACGACCTGCTGGGCATCTTCTCCGGCATCTCCATCAACTACGTCTTCCTGGCCTGGGTGCACCGCAACGAGAAGCGCGGCCCCTCCCACGGCCGCCTGTACTTCAAGGTCGACATCCTCACCAGCTCCGAAAAGGAGATCGAGGACATGATCTACTACGCCTTCGGCCTGGATCTGTCCTTCGAGCGCAACCCGCGGCGGCCTTTCCTGATCCCGGTGTTCGGCCTGGAGATGGGCGGCTCGTACACCAGCCGCCTGGTGCCCGTCGAGGGCTGCACCTCCTCGGCCACCGAGACCTGCCTGGAGAAGCTCGGCGGCGTCTTCCACATCACCCCGACCTTCGGCGTGCACCTGTGGTCGGACCGCAACTTCTTCGTGAGCCTCACCGGCGGCTACACCTTCCCGATTCAGGACTACGAGAACCTGCGCGGCTGGCGCGTCAACCTCGGCCTGAACTTCACCATGTGGTAGTCCGACCGCACCCTATTTATTTGTAATATTCGTCAACGGAGCTGGGGTTCAGGAACGACTTCGGGAGCTTGATCTGCAAACTGATGACCTTGCCCGTGACCGGATGGGGGAACGTCAGGGAGTAGGCGCAGAGGCGGATCTGGCGCTTCACCGTGTCGTCGGCGCCGTAGCGGAAGTCGCCCACGATGGGGCAGCCCATGTCGGACAACTGGACCCGGATCTGGTTCTTGCGGCCGGTGTCGAGCTTGATCTCGAGCAGGGTGTAGTCCCCCTCCTGCGAGAGGGTGCGGTAGTGGGTGACGGCGAACTTCGCGAAGGGGCGCTGGGGGCCCGACGAGACCTTCAGGCTCTTGGGGTGCTCGTGGAGCCAGCTCTCCAGGGTGCCCTCGGGCTGGGGCGGCGCATGCTCGACCAGGGCGCAGTAGAGCTTCTCCACCGTCTTCCAGTGGGTCTTGAAGTACTCCTGGATCTCCAGGCTTTTGGCGAAGATCAGCAGCCCCGTGACCTCCTTGTCTAGCCGGTGCACGATGAAGAGATGCTCTCGCTCCTTGGTCATCTCGTTGATGTAGGCGGCCAGCATCCCGAAGAACGACTTCCAGTTGGATTCGCCCACGCCGTGGGTCAGGATGCCGGGGGGCTTCTCGGCCACGAGCAGGTGTTCGTCCTCGTACAGGATCGGGAACGGCGGCTTGATCTTCCGCACGGGGGTCTGGTTGCGCTCCAGGGTCACCACGTCACCGGGGTTCACCAGAGTGCGCGGGTCGTTGGTGGCCGTCCCGTTGAGCTCGATCAAACTGTATTGGACGATCTGCTTTCCCCGGTTCTTCGAGCCCGGTTTCAACTTTTCCATGACCAGATCAAACAGGGTGAGGGGACGATCGGTGGTGAGCTTCATGGATTTGACGCCCCTACTCGGAGGCGGAGCCCTTCAACTGCAGGGTGAACGTCCAGCGCTGAGTATAGGATTTGGCGTCCTCGGACGTCCCCACGTCCTTCCCGTGCAGGCCGTCGCGGGTGCACTGGATGAACGACGAGACCGCGGCCAGGGTGCCACCCATGTTCAGCACGCGGGCCTTGCCCTGGCGGATCTCCATGGTGATGACGACCGAGCCCTCGCGGGCGAAGCCGGCGGCGCCAGCGCGCTGGAAGCAGGCGACGATGGCCCACTTCCTGTTGCCCAGCCAGCGACGCACCTCCAGCGGGGCGCCCGGCGGCACCAGGCCGCGATCGGAGGCGCCGACCTTGCCGCCGACGGTGGGCTCAGGGACCGGCATCATCGCGGGCGGCTCCACCATCACCGAGGGGTTCATCGACACCTCCACGGGACCGGTCATGCCCGGGTTCACCCGCGGCTCCGGCGGCACGTTCGGTGTCACGGCCACCATGGGCTCGACGGGGGCGGGGCCGGCCGCGAACGTCACCGGATAGAAGCAGTTGCCGTCCATCTGGGTGACCTGCCCGTCGGTGAGCCAGTCACCGGCCAGGCGGCAGGCGGCGTCGGCCAACTGCCAGTCCTTCTGGGCGGAGTTGGGCAGCTTGCGCAGGCCGTCGATGGTGGCGGTGATCACGTGGTACGGCAGCAGGGGATCGGCGACCTTGAGGTACACCTCGCCGACGGGGGGAAGCGCGTCGCCGGGCTTGACCTTCTGGGACTGCCAGGCGGGCCGCACGTGCCGTTCGTACAGGAATTGGCGCAGGGCCACGGGGTTGTGCATGGTCTTGCCTTCGATGGTGGCCAGCGGGATGCACGGCAGCTTGCGCTGGGCGTAGGGCGCGCACAGCGACTTGGCGCCCACGGTCACGTTGTAGCCAACGGGGGTGACCTCGACGGTCACCGGGTCCGGCGGCGTGCCCACACCCTCGGGCTGCAGCGGGATGTCCCACGCCAGCAGGTCGTCGGTCAGGGTCCAGGCTTCGGGCAGGGCGGCCGTCTCCAGGAGGTTGCCGACCTTGTCGGTGGTCAACTGCTGGGACACCAGCGCCAGGTGAACCAGGCCCGACTCACGCGCGGTGCCGATGACCATGTTCACGACCTTCCAGGGGACGTCGGGATCGGCGTTGATGCAGGTGTTCTTCAGCGGGGTCTTCCCGGTCCAGCCCTTCTTCAGTTCGGCGATGCGGTCGGCCAGGGTCGCCACCGTGGTGACACCTTCGGCCTGGCCGGCGATCTGGTCCTTGGCCACGAACACGACGGTCTTGCCGTTGAGCAGGATCTCCTGCTGGGTCACGCGGATCAGCGCCGTGCGCGAGGGGCTGCACACGGCGTTGCGCCGCAGGGTGACCAGGCAACTGATGAAGGCGTTGCAGTCGCCGGCGACCGCGCCCTTGCATGAGGCCGGGTCAGCCTTCTCCTGCAGCAGGTCCATGAGCTTCAGCGCCGCGTCGGACTTCTCGGCCTCGGCCGTGAGGGTCTTCTCGCATTGGGCGATCATGACTTCGGGCTTGATGACCATGTCCTGCTGGATGATCTCCTTCTTGCACTGCGCGACCTTGGCCACCAGGGCGGCGCATGGCTTCTTGTAGTCGACCACCACCGGCTTGACCGGAGGAGGCTCGACCGGTTTCACCGGGGGAGGAGGCGGCGGCGCGTCCTGGGTCTTTTCCTTGGCACAGGAGGTCAGCAATACAATAATCAAGGCAAATAGAAACTGGGTTTTCACACGAACACCTCCGAAAACATCTACAATGGGATCCGCAATACAATCAATGGACGGAAAAGTCAACCTCGTGGATGAGACTGCGGAGAAGACGGAAGGGGAAACGGAGAGGATCGGAGCGAATGGGCACTGTACTCCCGCCCGCGACGGCCTTCCTTACGCCGCCGCACGGCGGCGTTACGGAAATGAAGCCCCGGGTTGCGGCGCGAAGCGTCGCTACCAGGGGATCAAGAGGAAAGACCCCTCTGTACCCGAAGAGGAAGGAGCCCGTCTCCCGCCCCCACCCCGGCAGGGTCGCGGGGGAGAAGAGGGCGGCCCTTGGGAGTTGTCGGACGGGTCAGACACGTCGGACGGGTCAGACGGGTCGGACCGGGCCGCCCGGGAGAAGAAGAAGAAATGAAGAAAAGAA